>NHEN01000167.1 GCA_002172625.1 Verrucomicrobiaceae bacterium TMED86
CAAAATAAGAACACGATGTATTGGGCCGGCGGATCGGCGGGCATCAAAGCGACCGCCATTGATATCACCAACGGAGTCTGGCGCCATGCCGTCGGGGTCGGAGCCTGGGGAAAGCCCACCCGTCTCTATATCGACGGTTTGCTCCAAGTCACCGGGACCAATTCCTACCTCAACCCCGGATCAAACCGCCCCTTTATGATTGGCAATAATCCCGCCCACCTGAGTCGCACCTGGACGGGAGATNTCGATGANGTGGGCATCTTTGACANTGAACTCAGCGCGCTTCANGTCGCCGCCATTTACNACCTCGCGAACGANCCCGAATTCTCCTACCCGCTCGATGACGTNAATCTGGTTTTTCAATCCTACGACGANGGACCCGGCGGTTTTGTCGTNATTCGCAATGGTCGATGGGATCATGTTGCCGCCGACCCGGCCGACGGACGCACTTTTATTGAACTNGGCCCCGATGGCTCGGGAGTCGCAGGACAAACCGCGCCGGANNTNATCANCTTNACAAGCAACCGGNTTCTTATTCCCGAAGGCTTTGAAATAACCTTCGCATGGGAAGTNGATAGNGCCANCNCCGCCGTCGTAATCGACGAGGGAGTTGGCGATGTCACCGCCCAAACCGNNGCCGGAGTGGGAAGCTTCACNTTCNACCCCGGCCCATTGAGCGAAACGACTTTCACCATTTCCGCAACCGCCCCAAACGGACTGGCCGCAACAAAGACCCTTACCATTCAAACGACAGANCAACCGCTNCTCGATAGCTTTACCGTGNGCCCGCAGACGGTAGGANCNGGAGATGAGGTCACCGTGAGTTGGGTCGTTCTCAATGCCACTACCGTGACACTCAACGGCAACCCCGTCGCAAGCGCNGGGACGCAGACCCTTCCNATTACCGAACTCACTTCATTCGTCCTNNATGCCAGNAATGCCAACGGTTCGCTGCAAGAGGAAAGGNTTGGAGTCATTTCACCACCGGGCGAGCCGGTCCTCACCGAATTTCTGGCTTCTAATATCGATGGACTTCTCGACGAAGANANCGACGACAGCGACTGGATTCAAATCAGCAACCCCACCCAACTTGATGTCGTCATTGATGGCTCCTACTACNTCACCGATGATCCACTCGATCTCACNAAATGGCAGATTCCCGCGCAGACCATTACCCCGGGGAACTCCATCGTCATTTTTGCTTCNGGAAAAACTTTACCGACNCACGCCAACTTCAGNCTNAAGACCGAAGGCGAATACCTNGCCCTCGTCAAAGTNGATGGCGGTAANACCATCCTCACGGAATTCAACGACTACCCGCGGCAATTCAACAATCTCTCNTACGGTCTCGCGGCGGGCTTTTCCCNGCGACTCTATTACCGCAACCCAACTCCCGACTCGGAGAATTCCGGCGAGTCGTTCAACGATTACGTGAAGGACACCTCTTTCTCCATTGACCGTGGCATNTACGACTCCGCGCANATGGTAGAAATCACAANNCTCACCCCNGGNGCGGAGATTTACTATACCACCGACGGATCCNAACCCAGCGCCACTTCGGGAATCCTCTATGCCACCCCTATTTCAGTCATCACTACAACCACGCTCAGAGCGATCGCGGTCAAAGACGATTTCGTNTCATCGAACATCGATACCCATACCTACATTTTCCCCGGCGATGTCCTCAATCAAAACGCAACACCCTTNGGNTTTCCCATCGGCCCCGTGGGCGGACACGTTCTCGACTATGGAATGAGCGATGCCTTGTTTGCCGGAACCACCGANGGACAGATCCTCGATTCCCTNTCCAACATCCCTTCCNTATCCATCGTCACTGATCAGGACAATCTCTTCGNCCTGNAAGGCGGCATCTATATTAACTCCGAAGAACGCGGAANAGAATGGGAACGCCCNGCTTCCATGGAAATGATNCTCCCNCCGGGNTATAACCACCCCGATGGACTACTCACCGGGTTCCAATCGGACTTTGGCCTGCGCATTCGAGGAGGCGCATCCCGCAGCCTCGCCAACCCAAAACACGCATTCCGGGCCTACTTCCGCAAGGACTACGGCCAACGAGNCCTGAACTTCCCCCTCTTCGGAAACGAAGGCACGGACGAATTTAAGAAGATCGACCTGCGGACACCTCAAAACTACAGCTGGTCGCTNAAAAAACGCCAAAGTGGCCTCAATGCAAATGAGGATAACAGCTACAAGAACACCTTCCTACGTGAAGTCCTCACCCGCGATCTTCAGGCCGACCTTGATCAACCTTACACCCGCTCGCGCTACTACAATCTCTATTTGAACGGACTCTATTGGGGCGTCTACATGACCCAAGAGCGCCCCGGTGATGACTTCGGCGATTCATATTTGGGAGGAGACGATNAGGACTTCGACACCTTAAAGTCATCCGGAAATCAAGACGACTACACCACTGAAGTTTCCGACGGAAATTTCACCGATTGGGAAACGACCTACAACCTCGCCATTGATGTTTCCAAAGACGCCGCCAATAACAACTCTTCCTATTTCGAACTTCAGGGACTCGACTCATCCGGAGCACGAGACACCANCCTTCCAGTCTATCTCGATGTCGACAACCTCATCGATTACCATCTCCTCATTTTTTACAGCGGTTCCTTCGACGGCCCTCTCTCCGCCTTCAATCCCATCGCGGCATCCAANAATTGGTATGGCGTTCGCAACCGCACCCGAGATGACCGGGGTTGGACCTTTTTAATTCACGACGCCGAGCACAGTCTGGGATCCTGGCCCAGCAACACAGACGATCGCACCGGACCGATTTGGGGAGGCNCCGTGGCTCAACAGGAAAGCATCGAACGCTCCAACCCGCAATACATCCATCAATATCTCGCCAACAACAACGAGTATAAACTCCGCTTTGCCGACGCCGCGCAAAGGGAATTCTTCAANTCNGGNGCATTGACCAACGAATCCGTCCTGGGGCGATTGGCCATGCGAAAAAACACCGTGGCCGATGTCATCAATGCCGAAGCCGCCCGCTGGGGCGACGCCCAGGATTCCAATCAATCCCTAAAGCGCACTGATTGGGTCAATGCCGTTTCCAATCTTGAAGACTGGATCGATGACCGAAACCTCACCGTTTTAGCACAACTGGAAGCCGATGGACTTTTCCCGACCACCGAGGCTCCGATCTTCAACCAGCACGGAGGACTCATCTCCACTGGATTTTTTCTAAATATCGCCAACCCAAATGCTGGAGGATTAATCTACTATACCACCGACGGCAGCGACCCGCGCAAAATCGGAGGCGGAATCAATCCGACCGCCGTCCAAGCAAGCAGCTTTTTCATCAACACCTCCCAAATCATCAATGCCCGCATCAGGATCAGTGACAGCGACTGGTCAGCCTTGAGCTCCGCCGAGTTCCTCGTCGCCACCAATCCCGCGCCCGGCGATCTCATCATCAGCGAGATCAACTACCATCCCTATGATCCGACTCCGGAAGAAATCACTGCAGGCTGGACCAGCGATGAGGATTTTGAATTCATCGAAATCACCAACACCTCGGCATCTCCAGTCGACCTCAGTAACATCTCGATCGCCAATGAAGTGAACTATTCCTTCTCCGAACTCGAAGACTTCAATGAACGCGTCATTGCAATTGGGGGTCGTATCGTAATCCCACGCAAACCAAGCGCCTTCGCTGAACGCTATCCCGGAATTTCCACTATCGGGAATTACGAAGGAAAACTCTCCAACGACACCGGAACCATCGAGCTCCGGGAAAATGACAACACCATCCTCTTTTCGGTCTCCTATCAAGACGATGCCGGTTGGCCGAGTGATGCCGATGGCTTGGGAAACACGCTCATTCTAAGAAATCCATCCACTCCCAACGATCAGGCCTCTTGGCGCATCAGCACCGAAACCGGAGGCAACCCCGGCACCTCCGATAGTGATCTCTTCACCGGAGACGCCAATGGAGACAGCAATGGGAACGGCATCACCAATCTCATCGAACACACCCTTCGGGATGCCACCGGAACTTACCTTCCTCCCATCCTCGGCATGATGAACTTCGACAACGGAAGCGGGCCTGATGACTACCATACTCTGACCTATACCTACTACCACCCGGTCGACAACGTCACTACCAGAGCCGAATTCTCAACCGACCTGACCACCTGGCCCGATGATCAAATGGAGCTCACTTCCCTGACCGTCAATCCGGATTATACCGTCACCGTAACTTACCGCTCAATCTCCCCGATCTCGGATAACGAAAAAGGATTCCTTAGAGTAAAAGCAATCGTCAACTAACGCAATCAACCTGCATTAACCACTTGACCGTCCCGCCCTCATACCGCAACAAAGTCATAGTAATGAAAGCACTTCTCTCTTTGTTTTTCCTCCTGACTTTGGGTGTTCAGGCTCTCGAGGTCGCCTCGCTGCACCCAATTCTCACCGACATGCTCAAACAAGTCGGTGGCAACCGCGTGCAGATCACCGAAGTCGGCAAGCCCGGGATGAACGTCCATTACTTCCAACCCCGAGCCAGCGACATTCGCGAGATGTCCAAAGCCCGTCTAATCTTCGCCTCCGGAAAAAAACTCGAACCCTATCTGGGCGATCTCGAAGACAGCCTCGGCGCCCACCAAGTCATCATTCAGGTCGGCCACACCATCCCCTCCCAGAAAATCTCCGCGAAGGATCAAATCTACGCCTGTTGCCCCCATCATGCTGAGGGAGGTATTGACCCCCACTGGTGGCACAACGTCCGTAATATGGAACGCGCCGTTCGCGTCATCGAAAAGAAACTCATCGCCGCCGATGCAGCGGGCTCCGCGATTTACAAAGCGAATGCCAAAACCACCATTGCCCGCCTTCGCCAACTCGACGCCTGGGTCAAAACCATGGTTGCCACCATTCCCAAATCAAAACGCCATCTCGTCACGGCCCACGCCGCCTTCGGATACTTCTGCAAAGCCTACGGATTCAAAGCAACATTCATACAGGGCCTCAGTGCCAAAGGAGAAGTCCCGGCCCAGCAACTCGCGATTTCAATTCGCCAATTACAGGCTGAAAAAATCCCTACCGTCTTTCCCGAAAAATCGGCCAATCCAAAAATCCTCGCCCAGATTGCTCGTCAATCCGGAGCCCAAATCGGCCAACCTCTCATCGCCGATGGTTCGGTCGCCAGCTATCAAAGAATGATCCAGACAAACGTCACCAACATCGTGGCCGGCCTGAAGAAATGACCCGTTCCCCCCTCACCTCGACGACTCTGGCGCTGCTCCCTCTGGCCGCTCTCGCGTGGCCTTTGATAGAAGTCGTCAAGCCCGTTGAAGTGACTCGCGATCCCCTCGTCGAACCCGCGATTGTTGGAACAGCAAAGCGCGCCGACATTACTCTGCGCACCGCTCACCCATACTCCTCTGTCGAAGTCACCATCGGAAATTCCGTCTGCAAATTTTCTGCCGACGAAGACTATAAGGAAATTCTCTTCACCATTCCCGAGTCCGGAAAAATCACGATGAAGGTCTCCGCAGTCTGGCCCAAGGACATACCGGAAACCGCTTTGCTCATCTCCCTGGAGCCCGACCATCTTCTCTCACGATCATTCACTCTCTGGGGCACTGTTGAGGCGACGCAAGAGTTTAATTGTCAGTGGAACCTGTCCAAATGAGCCACGACCACCACCAACTCGACCTCGCAAACGTCCGCTATCGATACGGAAACAAGAAGGCACTCTCGGACGTTTCACTCTCCACCCACTGCGGACAACGGCTCGCTCTTCTTGGCCCCAATGGCGCAGGCAAAACCACGCTCATCCGACTCCTCGCCGGACTCCTCGACCCTCAGGACGGAACACTCAACTGGCGCGAGCAACCACTTGCAACCTTCCGAAAGGAAATAGCCTACCTTCCCCAGGCCGACCATCACCAACGCCACTTCCCCATCCGGGTGCGCGATGTCGTCGCGATGGGACGCTTCCCCCACATCGGAAACCTCAAGCGTTTTAAAAAAATCGATAAGGAGAAAACCGAGGAAGCCATCGCCACCATGAATCTCGGCGATATTGCCAACCGGCAAATCGACCAACTCTCCGGCGGCCAACAGCAGCGAACCTTCATCGCCCGCGCCCTTGCTCAGGAAGCCCACGTCCTCCTCCTCGACGAGCCTTTCAATGGACTCGACATCGAAAGCCGCTGCCATCTTTCCGACAGCCTTTTCGATCTCTCAAAATCCGGTCACCTGATCATCGCGTCTCACCACCAACTCGAAAGCGTTACCGAGATCTTCACTCATGCGCTTGTCCTCGATCAAAAGCAAATCGCCTTCGGCCTTGCTTCCGAAGTTATGGCCAGCGACGTGGTGAAGCACACTCTTCACTCCTGCCACCCTCATCGTCATGATCGAGCCCTTTGATCTCAACCTCTACCAACGCGGACTCGTCGCGGCCCTGATCATTGGCTTCATCAATGGCTACGCCAGCGCCTTCGTTTTACTGCATCGCAGCCCGCTGAAATTGACGGCACTCAGCCACAGTCTTCTTCCCGGCGTCGCCATCGCGACTTTGATGGTAGGTCTCGGTGTCGTAAGCGCATTTATGGGTGCCGTTTCCGCCGCGATCCTCATCGGCGTTCTCACCATTCTCCTCTCCCGCGAAACAAAAATCGACGACGACACCATCCTCGCCGTTCTCTACACCGGTGCTTTTGCCGTTGGCATCATGGTCCTCAGCCGGCTGGGCTCGAACCAAGACCTCGATTCCTGGCTTCTTGGAAACATCCTCGGCCTCTCCGACCTCGACCTCAAAATGTCCTTCGGAGTGGGCATCATTGCCGTCGCCATTCTCTCTCTCTTCCGAAGATCGGTAGTTATCAACCTCTTCGATCCCGAAGTCGCAGCCAGTCTGGGCATTCGCACCCGCCTCCTCGACTACGCCTCTTTCGCGGTTCTCATTCTTGTCCTTGTGACGACTCTGCAAGCCGTCGGATGCATCCTCGCCATCGGATTGATCGTGGCCCCGGCCGCAATCGTGAGACCCTTCATTTCAACACCCGATGCACTCTTCCCCCTCAGTGCTCTGGTTGGTGCAGGAGGCTCCGCTCTGGGGCTTTTTCTGAGCTATCATCTCGATCAGCCAGCGGGTGCCAGCATCGCGGCAACCCTCGCAGGGCTCTTCCTGATCTCAGTTACACTGCGCGCGGTTTTCCGAAGAGTTGTGTGACAAATTAAGCCAATTACAAGAATGCGACTTGATCGCTCCTTTTAGCCTTCCGTTGGGCCTTCCTTACGCTATCCCTAGCGCGTTCGACCACACCTAGATACACTCTCATGTCGCAAACGACTGCTCCTAGCTCTGATACAATCCGTAACGCCGTCATTCGCCTCGCTGGAAACTCCCAGGATGGCATCCAATCGATCGGTGCCTTCTTAGGCCAACTAGCCGGCTCAACCGCCCAAGACGTCATGACCTACATGACGATTCCAAGTACCATTTCCGGCGGCCCGTCCATTTTCCAAGTCCACCTCGGTTCCGGCGAAGTCCTCCATCCCGGAGACGAAGCAGACACCCTCGTCGCCTTCTACCAGCATTCCTACGACGGCCACCTTCATACTCTCAAAGACGGCGGCATTTGCTTCTACGACTCCGACAATGTCGAAGAGCTCAAAGAAGAGCGCGGCATCATTCACATTGGCGTTCCATTTACATCCGCCACCATCGAGGCGATCGGCGGAAATGCAAAGTCACGCGGTAAGAACATCTTCGTCCTCGGTCTCCTCTGCGCGGTCTACCAACTCGACCGCGAGCGAATCTCCGAAATCATGAGCGCCAAGTTCGGCAAGAAGTCGGAAGACATTCTCCGTAACGTCATGCTCGCCTTCGATGCCGGTTACGCCTGGCCTGTTCACGACATCGAGCACATGCCAATGGCACCCGGTGAGAACGCCGCCGAAAAGCGACTCTCCACTGATGGCAACACCATGCTCGCACTCGGCCTCATCGCCGGTGGCGTTCGTTACGGTGCGGGCTACCCGATCACTCCCTGGACTTCCATCATGGAATTCCTTCGCTCCGAACTTCCGAAATACAACGGCATGTTCATTCAGTGCGAAGACGAACTCGCTGCGGTCTCCATGGCCATCGGTGCCGCGTATGCCGGGCACCTCGCCATCACCGGATCATCCGGCCCGGGTCTCGCATTGAAGTCCGAAGCCGTCGGCTACGCCTGCATGGCTGAAATCCCACTCATCGTGGTCAACATCCAACGCGGTGGTCCTTCAACAGGACTCCCGACCTCAGTGGAACAGTCCGACCTCATGCAGGCCATCTACGGATCACCCGGCGACGCCCCCCGCATCGTCCTCGCTCCGCGCGATGTGGAGGACTGCTTCTACACCGCCATCGAAGCCTGCCGCCTCGCCAAAAAATACTCTACTCCGGTTCTCATCCTCTCCGACCAAGCCATCGCGACCCGTCTCGAAGCTTTCGAAGAGCCCGATCTCGAAAAGCACTGGGTTGAGCCCACTCTCGACCTCACCGAGGAAGACGCAGATTGGAAACCTTACCCTCTCGACAAAGTTACGCGTCATTCTTCCCCCGGATCACGCTCCTCTCAAGAAAAGTATCCCGTGGTGACCGGCCTCGAGCACGACGAATGGGGGCACCCATCCGGCAATCCTCTCAATCACGAGAAGATGACCGCCAAGCGTCGCGACAAGCTCATCGACCTTGCCAAGAGCCTTCCCACTCCGGAAGTGCATGGCGAAACCAGCGGCTCACTTCTCTTCGTCGGCTGGGGTTCCACCTACGGCCCGATCAAAGAAGCAACTGACCGGATGATTTCCGAAGGCCACAAAGTCGGCTCGATCAATCTTCGTCATATTCACCCGCTTCCAAGCGGATTGACCGATCTTTTCGACCAATACGATCATATCCTCGTTCCTGAAATGAACGACTCCGGTCTCTACGGATACGGCCAGCTTGCTACGCTCCTCAGAGCAAAGACCTGCAACGGAAAAATTGAATCCGTCAACAAAGTGCAGGGAATCTCCTTCCGTGTCCTCGAAATCGTCACCGCCGCTGAAGCCCTGATCGCAAAAGCTTAACTCTTTCCATCTTACTACCATGTCTGATTCCACCACTGCCGCTCCAGCTGAGAAGCTCACCAAGAAGCAACTCAAGGCCGACCACCCAACCTGGTGTCCCGCTTGCGGAGACTTCGCTGTTCTCGCGTCATTCTTCAATGTTGTCCAAAAGCTCGGCATTCCTCACGAAAAAATCTGTGTTGTCGCCGGCATCGGTTGCTCTTCGCGATTCCCATACTTTGTGAACGCCCACGGCATCCACTTCATTCACGGCCGTGCCCTTCCCCTTGCTACCGGCATTTCCCTCTCCCGTCCCGACCTTCACGTCTTCGTGTTCGGTGGCGACGGCGACGGATTTTCCATCGGAGGAAACCACCTCAACCACGCCGCTCGGAAGAACGTCAATCTTTCCTACGTCGTCATGGACAACTTCGTTTACGGCCTCACCAAGAACCAGACTTCTCCGACTACTCCGATTGGGCGCAAGTCCAAAACCGACCCACGCGGTGCCATTGATCGCCCGATCAACCCAATGGCCCAGCTCGTCGCCAGCGGAGCCACCTTCATCGCCCGCTCTCACGCGGCGCAAGTGAAGCACATGAACGAAATGTTCGAGCGAGCCATTCTTCACCCCGGTTTCTCGGTCGTGGAAACTCTCTCCGAGTGCACCATGTTCTACCCAGGCGCTTTCGATGACGGCAACCCCCGCAAAGGCGGTGCCTTTGAACTCGTCGACGAAGAAACCCAGGAAATGGATTCCATCGAGGCCGCCATGGGACTCACCGCTGATCTCTCTCCCGGGAAATTTGGTGTCTATTACGAGACCCAGCGTCCCACCAAGAACGAGCTCGAGCGCGAATGGCTCACTGATGCCCAAAGTAAGATCGGCGACGCCACCCAGAAAGACCTCCTCCGCCAACGCTTCGCCTCGATGCGTTAAGAAATTCTCTCCAATCACTCAAACAAAAGGCGGTGAGGTTTTCCTCTCCGCCTTTTTTAGATTCTAAAAGCGATACCCGCTTAGATTCGTGCTGGCTCGTAGTGAGGATCGTCTTCAGCAACCTCAACCTCAACCAACTCGCTGGCAGTATCGATCATCTTGGCGCAGGCCGGGCTCAGATGACGCAAACGAATGCGCTTTCCTGCCGCCTTGTAGCGCTCGGTAATTCCATTGAGTGCTTCCAGACTTGAGAAGTCAGCGACGCGAGCCTCTTTGAAATCAATAATCACTTCTTCAGGATCATTCGAGGGAACGAGGCGCTCTCCAAATTCGCGGACAGATCCGAAATAGAGCACTCCCTGAAGGTTGTAAATTCGCACTCCGTCCTGACTATCGTCACGACGCAGGCGCACGTGCTGCGCACTCTCCCAGGCAAATACGAGCGCGGAGAGGATTACCCCCACCAAGACAGCCAAGGCCAAGTTGTGCATGAAGACCGTGATCAAAGTCACAGAGAGAATCACAAAAATCTCTGAGAAGGGAACCCGGCCCCAGGTTTTCAAAGTCGACCATTCGAAAGTTCCGATCACCACCATGAACATTACTCCGACCAATGCGGCCACCGGGATTTGCACAATGAGCGGACCCCCGACCAAGATAAAAATAGCCAAGGTAAGAGCGGCCACAATTCCCGACCAACGACCCCGTCCGCCCGATTTAATATTAATCAAACTCTGGCCAATCATGGCACATCCGCCCATGCCTCCGAACATTCCGGAGAGAAAGTTTGCCGATCCCTGAGCCAAGCACTCCCGATTTCCCTGACCCCGGGTTTCAGTCATATCATCAATCAGCTGAAGAGTCATGAGGGATTCGATAATCCCCACCATGGCCGCTGAGAATGCCGTTCCAATAATCAACATCGCCACGCCCTCTCTCTCCCAGGGGATGTCTCCCGGCCACGAAAGGACTGGCAGACTGTTGGATAACTCGCGGGTCCCCCAGCCTTCCTGAAGAACATCGGCGATGGTCTTGGTATCGATGAACGCACTCACACCACCCACCACGAGGATGGCCACGAGAATCGAGGGAACAGCCTTGGTGATTTTCGGGAAAAAATGAATAATTGCCATCGTCAGCGCCGCGAGGAATCCCATGCTGACCAAACCACTTTGCTCCATCCAAATACGAGCGGGCGAATTAGGATCCGCCGGGTTGTGCTCGGGATTTGGCATCTTAAAGAATCCGAACTGCCCCACCAAAATTACAATCGCGAGACCGTTCACAAATCCCATCATGACAGGATGCGGAACCAAGCGGATAAAGCGCCCGAGACGAGCCACCCCGATCAAAGCCTGGATCACTCCTGCAATCATCAACACTGCAAAAAGATACTGGAGCCCCAGATCCTCGATCCCCATTTCCGCCCCATGCTCGTTTCCAATCCGCACCACGATTGCCACAACAATAGCAATGGCGCCGGTTGATCCAGAGATCATGCCCGGACGCCCACCGAAGGCAGAAGTAATCAAGCCCATGAAAACCGCGGCCCAAAGTCCCACCAGTGGCCCGACACCCGCAATAAACGAAAAGGCAATCGCTTCAGGCACCAAGGCCAGAGCCACCGTCAATCCCGAAAGGGTATCGTCTTTCCAGTTGCCGTTTCGCTTGCGAATGAGATCAAAAAACATAGTCAGTAATCAGGTGAAAGTGGCCTGCGAAAGCTACCGGACAATCCGCAGAGGCGGCGGCCTTACCCGCGCATCACCACTTTGGCAATCCCTTTCCAAGTCGGCAAAGGTCCGGTCGCGACACCGCGTTTCACTAACTTCCCTCGCAAGGAGTCACCACGCCGGCGCTTACCTCGGAAACCGGCAGGCTCGCACCATCCTGCTCCCACCACCCCAAATGAGTTGTCGTGATGAGCTTTTGCGCTTCTTTGGGCAATTTCTCCATCAGAGCATTGCGTCTCAAAGGATCGAGTTCTCCAAAAACGTCATCAATCAAATACACCGGTTCTCGCTGTCCCCGGACTTTCAGCACCTCTCCCTGAGCCAACTTCAGCGCCAGCGCCAATGTCCGCTGCTGCCCCTCACTCCCGAAGTCCCGCGCGGCGCGGCCACCCAGTGTAAGCTTCAAATCATCCCGATGAGGTCCTGCCATCGTAATCCCCCGACGCATCTCTGATTCTTCGGCTTCAGCAAAGGCTGCCTCCAAGTCTCCTTTCGAGCGGTCCTGATACACCATTTCCAACTCCTCCCGCTCACCGCTGATGGCACCCTGATTCTCAAGGGCTCTGGGTGTTAGCTCCCCGCAAAGCTTCTGTCGCCGTTCGATAATTTCTTTCCCATGCTCAATCAAAAGCCGCGTGTAGGCTCGAACCGCGCTCTCTCCGGGCGGAAGGGTCTTGAGATACTTGTTTCGGGCCGCGAGCGCCTTGCGATAGCGATTCCAGTGATCACGATATTCCAAGTCAATCTGAGATGCCAAAAAGTCCAAATACCGCCGTCTTCCCTCGCCTCCTCCTCTCACCAAATCCAGATCGCCATTTCCCATCCACACCACCAAGCCACTCTCACTGAGGTAATCCCGGCGACTCGAGACCTCCTCTCCCTCACTCCTCAAAATCAACCCCTTACGATCTCCCCGCACCTGCAGTGATCTCCCCATCGACTCTCCGGCCACTCCAAATCCCTCCGAACCCTCACGGATCAACTGCCTCATCTGACGGGCTCGTGGCGATTGCAGACGCAAAAGCAGACAAACCGCCTCCAGCAGAGAAGTCTTCCCCTGTGCATTCTCACCAACGAAAATCCCACCCTCCGGAGCCAGCGAGAGCGAAACCTCCTCGAAACATCGAAAGTTCAATAATCGCAGGCTCTCAATCACGCCCAAAACATCCCTTCCAAGCACCCGATTGGCAACGCGAAATAAAAAAATGCAAACTCATCTAAGAACTTGTGGCCGCCGAACGTTTGGCTGACAATCAATGTCATCTCTGGACTGGTAATACAGCCAGATTCTTGATAGTTAATCCAATCTTTACGATATTTAGCTCATGAGTCTTCACGCACAACTCTCACCGGAAGCCCAGGCCCGCCTGGCCGCCCAACGTCGTACTTCGACGATTACCAGTCTGATCATCGCCATTTTGATGATGACTCTCATCGGGGTCATCCTCCTCATTATCGCGATGAAGTTCAATAAAGACGAGATTCCC
>NHEN01000168.1 GCA_002172625.1 Verrucomicrobiaceae bacterium TMED86
TCAAAAAAAATGTCCTGATGCCGAAGTGCTGGGAACGGATTTTTGTCCTGAAATGCTGGCGCATGCCGAGAAGAGCGGGGTGCAGAAGACGCAGGTGGCGGATGCGATGAATCTGCCCTTTGAGGATGGTGGATTCGATTTAGTAACGGTGGCCTTTGGGCTTCGCAACATGGCGGGCTGGCAAGATGCCTTGAAAGAGATGAACCGGGTGATTTCGCCGGGCGGTCACTTGCTGGTCTTGGACTTTTCGCTGCCAAAGGGAATCCTTGCCAAACCGTATGGCTTTTATCTCAACAAGGTGTTGCCGAAGATTGCCGGAGTCTTGACGGGGCAGGGTGAGGCTTATCGCTATCTCGCCGGATCGATTGGGGACTTCCCAAGCGGTGAGGCGATGCTGGAGCTTTTCCGCAAGGCCGGCTTCAGCGGGGAAGAGGCCAAACCTTTGAGCGGTGGGATTGCCTCGATCTACTGTGGGACCCGAGGGAAGGTGGAATCCGGGCTCTGATTTTGTAAGCCTGAAGGCCGTCCCGTTCCTGCGCGTTGGCAATTGATGCGAGGGCTAGGAAGGAGGATTTTAGTTTCATGGTAGTTTAGTGGGGTGGTGGGGACATGTGACGAACGGTCAGGGGGCGAGTCATTTGCAGGGTGCGGAGAGATGAGACCTGTGCAAAGTAAAGTGCGTGTGTTGAAGACGGGGCTTAATTGCGGATATGGTGATAAGAAGGAGGTGGGATGGGGCTTGCCGAGCGGGGGAACTTGGTTAAATTCCGCCCATGAGCATTACGGGTGCCGCAAATCAGTGGGTGTGTGATCTGGTTCCATACGAGCCGGGAAAGCCAATCGAGGAAACCGCGCGGGAATTGGGCCTGCAGCCGGAGGATATTATCAAACTGGCCAGTAATGAAAATCCGCTGGGTCCATCGCCAAAGGCCAAGGAGGCGATGCAGGTTGAGATCGAGAGGGCTCACCTCTATCCCGACGGTGGTGGATATAAGTTACGAAAGGCCCTCGCGGAGAAGCATGGTGTGGCTTTTGAAAATGTCGTTTTGGGCAACGGTTCAAATGAAATCATCGAATTGCTTTGCCATTCATTTCTCAAGCCCGGTGCGGCCTTGATTGCGGCGGAGCACGCTTTTGTAGTCTACAAATTGATGGCCACGCTTTTTGGAGCGGATTACATCGAAGTACCCGATCCGGGCTTTGTGCATGATCTCGATGCGATGGCGGCGGCGATCACCCCGGAGACGCGTTTGGTCTTCATCGCCAATCCGAATAATCCCACGGGGACATTGGTCGGGCAGGAAGAGATCGATCGTTTTGTTGAGGCGTTGCCTGACCATGTTGTCGCGGTGTTTGATGAAGCCTACTACGAATTTTTGCCCGAGCCGCCGGATACCATCAAGCACGTCCAGGCCGGAAAGAATGTCGTAGTGATGCGAACCTTCTCAAAGGCGCAGGGACTCTCGGCGCTCAGGATCGGATACGGAATGGCTCCGGCACCGATCGCGGGATTGTTGAATCGCGCTCGTCAGCCATTTAATGCCAACGCGATTGCGCAGGCAGCGGCCCTGGCTTCGATTCAGGATGAAGAGCATATTGCCGCGACGGTTGAAAATAACGCGTGCGGAGTGACGTTCTACGAGAGTGCCTTCGCGGAGCGCGGATGGGAATTTGTGCCGAGCTTTGCCAACTTCGTTTTGGTGAATGTTGGTGATGGTGATGAGGTCTTTCAGTCGCTCTTGAAGAAGGGTGTCATTGTGCGGGCGATGCGGGGATACAAGCTGCCGGGATGGGTGCGGATTTCCATTGGAACTCCCGAGCAAAACAAGCGCTGTCTTGAGGAGCTTGATCTTCTTCTTTCTTCTTCGTGATGGGCGGGACTATTGTCGCGATTGCCACGCCGGTGGGGACGGGGGCGGTTTCCTTGATTCGTCTTTCAGGGCCGGAAGCGCAGCGCATTGCACTTGCGGCCTGTGGGGAAGGAAGCTTGCCCGATGCGCGGCAGGTGGCCTTGCGGAAAATTCGCGATGAAAATGATCTCGTGATCGATGAAGGTGTGCTGTGCTTTTTCGCGGGGCCCAGGAGTTACACCGGAGAGGATGTGGTTGAATTTACCGGTCATGGTGGAGTGGTGGTGACCCGGAAAGTTCTGGAGCGCTTCGTTGAGTTGGGTGCGGTCCCGGCCGGACCAGGAGAGTTTACCCAGCGGGCTTTTATGAATGGTCGGCTGGATTTGACGCAAGCCGAAGCGGTGATGGATTTGATTTCCGCGCAGACCTCCTTGGCCTTGCGGTCGGCCAATGAGCAATTGGAGGGGCGTCTGGGTGCGGTGTGTCAGGGCATTCGAGCGGCTTTGTTGGGCTCAACTGCACATCTGGAAGCGTATATCGACTTCCCAGAGGAGGATATCGACCCGGATGTCGGAGAGAAATTGAAACAGGGATTGGTGGATCAGAGGAAGCGGATTTCGGATCTCCTTGCGACGGCTGATCAGGGTCGGATTTTGCGGGAAGGAGTGCGGACCGTGATTTATGGAAAGCCCAATGTGGGGAAATCCAGTTTGCTCAATCGTCTTCTTGGTTATCAGCGGGCCATTGTCAGTGCACAGGAAGGAACGACCCGCGATACCATTGAAGAGGTCGTCAATATTCGAGGTGTTCCATTGCGCTTGATCGATACCGCCGGAGTGCGGGAGTCGAAGGATGAAATCGAGCGGGAAGGAATTGCGATGACACATGGGCAGGTGGCGAAGGCGGATTTGATTTTAGAAATGCGCGATTTGAGTGAGCCCTTTGAGCAAGTGGAATTGCCCATTCCGGAGGGCGCGAAGCATTTGCAGATTTTGAATAAGAGGGATCAGGAGGATTCTTCGTGGTCGAGCAAAGATGGCTTGCGGATTTCGTGTGAAACGGGCGAGGGGTTCGAGGAACTGGAAGAAAACCTCATGAGCTTATTATCGCTCGATGAAGAGCATTGGGGCGTACATTCCGTGGCGGTGAATGCGCGGCATCAGGCTTGTTTGTTACGTGGTCGGGAGGCTCTTGATCGGGCGATCTCTTCAATGGGAGCGGGTGAGGAGCCTGAGTTTACCTCGCTCAGTTTGCGGGAGGCCTTAGGTGCGATCGGGGAGATCTCCGGGGTGGTTGACACCGAAGAGATTCTGGGTGAGATCTTCGGGAACTTTTGTATTGGGAAATGAAAAAGGCAAGTTGGTCGGTTGAATGGATGTTGGGTGCCTGTGCGGGAATTTTTTTTCTGATAGGGAAGTACTTTGCACCTTATTACGAGAATCTATCCAATGCTGCGACCGGAGAGGAGGGATCGGGGATTTCCGACGGGGTGCTTTTGGTGAGTATTGTTTTTGCGGGTTTCCTGGTGATGAGGCTCGTATATCGATTTAAGAGACGATGACTTCTTCCATCGTAATTTTGACCGGTGCTGGGATTTCCGCGGAGTCGGGGATTCAGACCTTTCGCAGGGCGGACGGGCTCTGGGAGGGGCACCAGGTGGAGGATGTCGCCACACCTGAGGGCTTTGCCCGTGATCCTGAATTGGTTCAGAGATCCTATCTGAGTGTCGGCGGGGGCCACGGACGATTGAGGCGAATTTGGTGCTTCCGGGCTTGGTTGACGAGCTTCTTGAGATGGGCTCTTGATCCTGACGAAAAATAAGAGAGTTTAGAGCACGATGTTGAAGAAAGTGGTCCTCATTCTGACTTCCTTGCTTGGGTCCGGCACGCTTGTTCCCGGGCAGGGGTCTATTTCTGAAATCGAAAAAATGTTGGGATCGGACGATTTTGAGATCCGGCGGGAGGCGATGGAGACCTTGTGGAAAGAGGGCAAGATTTCCCTGGAGGTTCTCGAGAGGCTGAGTCGGGGCAGTGATCCTGAAATCAAAGCCAGAGCGTTGTCTTTACACCGAAAGCTTCTTTTGGGTCTGTCTCCCGATACCCCGCAGGAGATTATGGACCTTCTGGACAGGTATTTTGCCGCTTCGGTAAATGGTAAAGTGTCTCTCTTCAATAGCCTTAAAAGCAGCAGGCAATATGGGCTCATGCTGCGCCTTAGATCGATCGAGAAGGATGAGAGAGTCCTGGAGAAAATGGATGAAACCGTTGCAGAAGTTCTTCCCAAGGTGCAACTAAGTTTGCTTCGAGGCGGAGATTTGGAGCAAGCGAAGGAATTGCTTTTGCTCAATCATGACTATCGCTCACTGATTGCCTACGCCGGCTTGTGTGATCACCTTGGCCAGCTGGATGGGGAAATCGGAAGGCTCCGGCAGCTAGATGACGAACAAAGCAAGGCCCGTTATCTGGCGTGTTTAAGGGTGAAGGGTGACCCGGCAATCTTAAGGGCGGAGGCCGCTCGCCTGGGCGACGATCATGCCGTGATGGTGGCATCGCTCGCCATGGGAGACGTTGGGCCGCTGTTTGAGTATTTGGGTGAGGAAGGGAGTCTTTCTCTGGTTGAAGGATATTATTTGGATTGGATCCGGGCTGAGAAAACCGGGGATGAGAACCGGATGGAGAGACGCCTGGCTTCGATCCGTCATCACGTGACCGATTCCAGTGAATCGTTCGAAGCCAAGAGCAGTCTTCTGAAGATGGGCATGCTTGACGAGGTGTTGAGGGGCTATGCCAATGATTTTGTTGATGAGTCGCGTTACTTCTTTTTGCTCGGTCAGGATCGTGACATTGAAGCCTTGAGGTTGATTGGGTTGGAGGAAGCCGTATTAAAGGATGAATGGATCAAGGGTGTTTATGCGCGGACCTTGGAGCGTTTCCGGGTGGAGGGGGATGTGGAGCCGTATTTCGAGTTCTTTTATGCCGCCAGTTTTTTTGAAAGCCGGGGGATGGTTGACGAAGCTGCCAAATGTATTGAGAACTACTTCGATGCCGCGCGCGAGGCGAAGGACAGTCGGATGTATGACTGGTATCAGCGATCTTTTTCGTTTGCGCCGCGTGCCTCCCTAGTTGCGCTGGACCGGGAAGTGAAAAAATTCGATGTGGAATTGGAGGTGTTGCTTTCGTCAATTTATGGCGAAAGCGATGGTGTGGAGTGGCTCAAGGTGAAGCTTTTGGATAAGGCTGATAATCGTTCTTCTTTAGAAGTTTTGCAGCTGGTGGCTTCCTTCTATGGCGAACCATTGGTTTCCGTCGATGTTTTTGAGGGGGTCGAGAAGAGATTCAGGGAGGAATCTCTGGCGGAGCAGGATCCCGAAGTAGGATTGAAGCACCTTTTAGATTTTGCGAACAACCGCGGAGAGGGGTCTGATATTTTGCTGTATTGTCGTTTGCTCAAGGAAGCTGAATTTGGCTTGAATCCGCTTTTCGAGGCTGAGCATTTTGCCAACTTGGAGAGCTATGAGGAGGCCTCCAAATTGTACGCGGCCTCGAATTATCTCCAAAGTCCCTCTGCAACTCCGTCTATGGTCTATCGAGCAGGGGTGGTGTTGAATAAAACCGGAGATCCTCTTGGTGAGGCTTATTTGAAGAAAGGGATACTACTATCCCAAGGGGCAGCTGATAATCTGGGATATTTCGCCAAGCATCATTTTCGTGCGGGTGAGTATGAGAAGTCTCGGGAGTTCTATCGTGCCGCCTTGCTGAGAAAGGAGCGAGTGGATTTGGGTGATGACAGTAATTTAGGAAGTATTATCGAGGGCGCATTGTCGGGGGCGATTCAGGAAAGGAATTGGAGTTTCGCGGTGGCTTTGAGTGAGTTGGAGTCCTGGGCGCTAAAGCAGGCAAGCGACGTCTATCTCATTAGAGGACGATTCCAGGTCCTGTTCTGCCGTGGGATGTTGGCTGCCGAAAAAGGACAGATGGAGGAGGCGCTCAGCAATCTCAGAAAGGCACATAGCTTGATCCCAAGAGATGGAGTCTTGGCGGATGATTTTTTCCCAGCGCTCCGGGAGGCGGGATTGGTTAAGCTGCATGATGAATTATTTGAGAGGTCGGCAGAGTTGCTCCGGGAGAATGTCCGTTTTTTTTCAAGAGATCATAATGCGAAGAATACCTTTGGCTGGCTGGCTTCACGCGCAAACCGTTGTCTGGATGAGGCCGAGGGTTATTTAAAAATGTCGCTTGAAGTCCGGCCTTTGTCGGAGGCCTATCTGGACACCATGGCCGAGATTTACTTTGCCAAGGGCGATCGGGAGAAGGCTGTGGAGTGGAGTGACCGTGCCGCGAACCGGGATTCTTCAGATTCTCAGCTCAGGCAGCAGAACCGTCGGTTTCGGAATGATCCTTTTCCGTTGAAATAAGGGCACAGAAAAACCCGCTCCAAAATAGAGCGGGTTTTTAAGGTCATCCACCTCGCCGTCCGTGGCGCATGAGCCGCATTCCCGAAGCCCAATAGGTTGGGGGTTTCCATTGGCCCGCTGTCTTCCAATAAAGGCGTGACATTAAACCTCCGGGGCAACCCCCATTTTTAATAATATCGGGTCGGCCAATCAACCACTTCTGGCGTACGAGGCAGACACGAGACTGTAGTCATGGTGGCGAATTGGTGCAATTGATTTCCGAAGAAATTGGAGAATTTACGATTCTGATGGCATTCCTGAAGATTTGCTGAAAATTCAGGAGACAGAACTTCCAACTCTGTGCGTTTTATCAATACTCACCACGAACATGACCGAGCTTCTTATTAAGCCCGCCCGCGAAACTGGTTGTTCTGATCTGCCCGCCCTTGAGGAAGCAGTTCAGGAAGCCAGTGAGCGCCAGCATTCTCCTCTCGACGATATTCTCGACACCGGATTGGTGGACGAGGAACCCTATATGCGTGAATTGGCTACCGGCCTTTATCTCGACTGGTTGCCTGAAATTCCCGATTTTGAGAGCGCCTTGCCGCTTCGTGCGGCATGTGGACCCCAGATCGCCCTGAAACATCGCGTGCTTCCCATCGAAATTGATGGAGACAATGCCCGCCTGCATATGGTGACTTATGATCCGTTGAATCTGCTCGCCAGGCAGGCTGCGGCGCAGGCCATCGATCTTCCCATCGTCTGGCACATGGCCTCACGACGGCGGGTGCATGATGCCTTGCGGAAACTCTACGGGGTGGGTGCAGATACCTTTGAGCAGCTATTGGAGGGGCGGGATCTCGATTTTGATAATCTCGAAGCCAAGGATGAGGCCAGCGTCATTGACGAAGTTGAGGACGAAGAGGCCAGCGTGGTGAAGTTCGTGAACCAGATTGTTCGTGAGGCGCTGGATCAGAAAGCGACGGATATTCANGTCGAGCCNATGGCAGACAACCTCCGGATTCGCTATCGNGTGGATGGCAGCCTCGTGGATATTGCCGTGCCCGATAATATNAAGGCTCTGCAGTCATCGGTGATTGCTCGTTTGAAAATNATGTCCAAGCTCGATATTGCCGAGCGACGCCTTCCCCANGATGGCCGGATTAACCTTCAGTTTGAGGGATCATCCATCGACGTTCGTGTTGCGACCGTGCCGACAGTGGAGGGGGAGTCGGTCAGTTTGCGTTTGTTGAACCAAGAGAAATTCAATGTGGAATTGCTTGGGATGGAGGACTTCGTTCTCTCCAAAATCCAGAGCATTCTCAGCCTGCCCAACGGAATTATTTTGATCACCGGTCCGACTGGGTCCGGTAAGTCGACGACGCTCTATTCCTTCCTGAGCGAACTCAATACCTCCGATACTCGGATCGTGACGATTGAGGATCCGGTAGAGAACAAGCTCGAAGGAGTGATGCAGATCGCGGTGAAGAGTGAGATCGGCCTTACGTTTGCGAGTGGACTTCGTTCCATTCTTCGAGCCGACCCGAATATCGTAATGCTGGGTGAAATTCGAGATCTTGAAACAGCGGAGATTGCCATTCGTGCATCCCTGACCGGTCACCTGGTGTTTTCGACCCTGCACACCAACAACGCAATTGGTGGTATCAGCCGATTGGTTGATATGGGCGTGGAGCCATTCCTGGTGGCCGCCTCGGTTCGGGCTTTCCTGGCCCAGCGTCTGGTGCGTCGCCTCTGCAACCATTGTAAGATTCCCATCGAGATTCCACAGAATGTGCGGGATCGCTTCAGTATTCCACCAAGTATTGAGGGGCAGGCCTATGAGCCGAGTGGGTGTGACAAGTGTCGTAACACGGGATTCTCAGGTCGAATTGCCATTTACGAAGTGATCCTCATTGGCAGCGCCATGGAGGAAATGGTTGCCAAGAATGCCGCGGCACCCGAGTTAATGGAGCAGGCTGTCAAAGATGGTTACGTTCCAATGAGGGAGTATGGCTGGCACAAGGTGATGAAAGGAATCACCACGGTGGAGGAAGTGATTTCAGTGACGGCATCCGATCTGGGAGGAGAGGAGTAATCAAAGAAGATCGTGGCTAGTTTTAAATACAAAGCGCTGGATTCAAGCGGTTCAATTGTTACCGGTGAGCTGACGGCGGGAGATCGCGGTGAGGCCTTACGCCAGTTGGACCGGAAGAAGTTGCAGCCAGTGTCGCTAAATATGGATAGCGGCGGAGCAGAACCCAAGAAAAAAGGGGCTGTCGCGAAGCCAGCTGCTCCGGGGAGAGTTGCTCCTCCGGGGAAACCTGTGGTCGCCGATGAGGAAATCCCGGATGGGCCGGTGAAGCTTAAGCGCGCTGACGTCGTGCTCTTTACCGAGGAACTCTCGGACATGCTTTCGGCGGGACTACAACTGGAGCCTGCTCTTCGGGCGATGGAAAATCGTCAGGAACTCGGAGGTCTCAAGGCGGTTTCGACAAAAATTCGTCAGTTGGTGCGGGATGGTAATTCTTTTTCCTCTTCCCTGAAGCGAGTGAGTCCCAGCTTCGGTCCATTGTATTGCAGTCTGGCTGCGGCTGGAGAGGCCAGTGGTGCTCTTGATACCATTCTCGACCGACAGGCTCACTATCTGAAGACCTTGCAGGAACTGCAGGGAAAGGTGATTTTGGCAATGATTTATCCAGCCTTCCTCATTATGGCCGGGATTGGCGTGGGAATTGTTTTTGTAACGAAGTTGATTCCGCAATTGGTGGGGCTTCTCGAAAGCACGCCAGGGAGTAAGATTCCCCTCGGTGCGCAGATCATGATGGGGGCTTCCAACTTTTTTGGGAAATGGTGGCTGGTCATCGCACTGGCGCTTGGTGCGGGAGCGATTTTGTTCAAAGCCTGGAAAGACAACGAAGACAACCGTCCTACCTGGGACCGGGTGAAGTTAAAGCTTCCGCTTTTTGGGGCTGTGATCGAACGACGATTTTATGTTCAGTTTTTGGAGACGATGGCGAATCTGGTTGGTAATGGACTGCCCTTGTTGAGGGCTCTGGAGTTGACCCGAGACGCGACGCAAAATCTCTTCATTCGATCTCACCTCACCGAGATGGTTGATTGGGTGGGAGATGGCCGTTCGCTTTCAGCATCGATGATGCGGAGCGGAGTTTTCTCACCTCTATTGATCGATATGGTGACTGTGGGTGAGCAGACCGGAAAGATTGATATCGCGCTTCGCAAAGCGGGGGTTCGTTTTGATAAGGAGCTAAACAATGCCCTTCAGCGGATCATGGCCTTGATTATGCCGGCCGTCCTCTTGGTGATGGCCCTTTTGATTGGGTCGATGGCCTACCTCATGATTACCGCGATTTTCCAAACCATCCAAAGTATCGGCGGAAAATGATTCGAGCAAAACAGGTTCACCGCTCTTATCATCTCGGAAAAAAAGAGATCGAAGTCCTCAAAGGAATTGATCTTGAGATCAAGACCGGTGAAAAGGTCTTTCTCTGTGGCCCCAGTGGAGCAGGAAAGACGACCTTGATGTATACCCTTGCCGGATTGGAATCTCCAAAAAAGGGGCAGGTCTATATTGGCGATGTCGATTTTTACAATATGTCGTCGTCTCATCAGGCTCAGCTGCGAAATGACAAGATCGGCTATATCTTTCAAAATTACTTCCTCCTGCCTGAACTCACCGCACTCGAAAATGTCATGGTTCCCGGCTTGATCGGGGGAGCTTCCCAGAGGGAGCAGGCCGAGGCGGCCTTGGCGAGGGTCGGGCTGGCTAAACGGGTCGATCACCTGCCTG
>NHEN01000169.1 GCA_002172625.1 Verrucomicrobiaceae bacterium TMED86
AGGGGCCGGTGGCTCTTCACTTTTTGGAGCAGGGGTTTCTTCCTTCGCCGGCGTTTCCGGGGCTGGCTCGCCCTGGGCTCCTGGATCGCCTTCTGCACCTCCTTCGGTGGTCTCGGCGGGAACTTCAGCTGGTTTCTCAGAAGATTCGGCGGCCTCTTTAGTGCCTCCCGTCTCGGTGGCTTCTTCCGGAGTTGAGGGGGCTTCGCCATTCACCTTAGGCGCGGTGGTTTCCTCGCCTGTTTTCTTTTCAGCGTCGGCTTTTGCTTTCGCTTCTTCGGCTTTTTTCTTGGCCTCATCAGCCGCCTTTTTCTCTTCTTCGGCCGCTTTAGCTTTTTCTTCTTCCTGCTTGTCGTATGCGGCCTGCCAATCTGGCTCGGCGAAGATGTAAGTCGTCTTGCGGAGTTCGTCGGAGAAGTAGTTTTCTTTGTTTTCCTCGTAGAATGCTTTGATTTCCTCCTCGGTAGGTTTGAGGTCTTTTTCGAAGTCGAGCATGTCGAGCGTGACTTGCTGGGCGGTGATGTTTTGCTTGTCGAGACTGTAGTGGGTGGCTGCGGTCGAGGAGTCGACGGCGATACCGGCACCGAGGATCTTGGCAATGTTTTGCGCGGTCAGGAGGTCACGAATGTATTCGTTGAATCCGCGACTACCAATGCCGAGGCGACCGATCTTTTTCTCCATGAATTCGGAGAAGGCGACCTGGTCAAAATTTCCGTCCTGATCAGCGAAGAGGACTCTTTCGATGAAGGATTCGACCTCGTCGGGCCCCGGGGTGGCTCCATAGTCGAGTCCTGCTTCGCGAACTGCGATCCGATTGGCCAGGAATCGTCCGGGGTCACTGCCCTGGAGATATTCGGTCATCTCGGTGAGAATTGAGGCGGCCGAGGTCATTGGGTTGGCGAGGACGCTGTCGCCGAGATAGTGGCTGGCGATCACCTTGCTGGATTGGGACAGGGGACTTGCTTGGGCCAATGCGGATGGAATTTGCAAGGCGTTGCCGGACATCCGGTCGAATTCCTTGCGGGAAACGGCGACGCCATTGACTTCCATGACGGGTTTGCCGGCAAAACTATTGCGGGCAGTGTCGCCGAGGAAGACGAGTCCAATAAAGAGAAGGACCAGCACAACAATCATGAGGCCGGTGTATTTGCGGATATTTTCAATCATGGCAGGAGTATCTGTGGAGCGGAATAGGTGATCTTGCTCCGGGAGCGGAGAGTTAAGGGGGAAGGTGGCCTCGGGGCAAGTCTGATGGCGGAAATTTCGATGCAAATTTGCCTTTCGGCAACCCGGGAAGAATTAAAATTCCGTTTTTTGTGCTCCGGTGTAGGTTTTCGCCATGAATCGCAAGGTGGTCTTGATGACGTTGGTTGTTTTTTCTTTAATTGCTCCATGCTTCGGGGAGGAAAAGAAGGCGAATCGCCTGGCTAAGGAAAAATCACCTTATTTGCTGCTCCATGCGCATAATCCGGTGGATTGGTATCCCTGGGGCGAGGAAGCTTTTGCGAAGGCAAAGAAGGAAAATAAGCTGATTCTTCTGAGTGTGGGCTATTCGACCTGCCATTGGTGCCATGTCATGGAGCGGGAATCGTTCGAAAACGATGAGATCGCGAAATTTCTCAATGAAAATTACGTGTCGATCAAATTGGATCGGGAAGAGCGGCCGGATGTGGACCAAGTCTATATGACCGCTTTGCAGGCTCTGACCCGCCAAAATGGCGGCTGGCCTCTGAATATGTTTCTCACTCCGGACCTGAAGCCGTTTTTCGGAGGGACGTATTTCCCGCCCAAGGATCAACAGGGTAGGATGGGATTCAAGACAGTGCTTTCGGAAGTGCAGAAGGTTTGGAAAACCAAGCCCGAGGAGATTTTGAACCAGGCCAAGTTGGGGCATGGGCAGATGGAAGAATATTTCACTGGGGCCCTTAAACTTTCCGCAAGTAAGGAAGATTTGAATCAAGTCTTGGTCGATGAATCTGTCGCGCAGGCCTTGGATCAAATTGATCCGGCTTGGGGTGGATTGGGAAAAGAGATGAAATTTCCTCAGGTGAATACTTTCAGGTTGATGTTGCAATCAGTGGATAAGGAAACCCGCCAGGCTGCCATCATGACCTGCCGGAAGATGATGAACGGCGGGATTCATGATCAGGTGGGCGGAGGATTTCATCGGTATGCCGTCGACCGGGAATGGCTGGTGCCTCATTTTGAGAAAATGCTCTATGATCAAGCCCAGCTTCTGGACTTGTATCTGGATGCTTGGTTGGTGAGTGGCGAGAAGGATTTTCAAGAAGTGGCACGTGGTATTGCCGACTATGTTTTACGAGATCTGACACATCCGGAAGGTGGCTTCTATTGTGCGGAGGACGCCCAGAGCGAAGGGAAGGAAGGGAAATATTTTTGTTGGACGCTGGAGGAATTGAAGAAGCTTCTATCGGGGGACGAAGTGAAGTTGGCGCGAGATGTTCTTGGTGTGACCGAGAAGGGAAATTTTGTGGATCATAGTGATCCCGAAGCTTTGCCGAATCAGAATGTTCTCCATTATAAGAAAGTGCGGGCATCCTTGAGTGGCGAGGAGACTGTCGCAGTGAAAGGGATTCTGGAGAAGCTGGCAAAAGTGAGGGCGAAGCGCGTGCCGCCGCCAACGGACGACAAGGTATTGGCGTCGTGGAATGGATTAATGATTGGATCGATGGCCAGAGCCGGAAGGGTGCTCGGTGAGAAGAAGTATCTGCAGGCCGCGGAAAAAGCGCATCGCTTTGTGAAAGCAAAGCTGTGGGATGCTGAGAAGGAACGTCTTTCCCACCGCTGGAGGGACGGCGAAAAGGATGAGACTTTGCAAGCGGAGAGTTATCTCTTTTTTCTGCGGGGAACCCGTCAATTGTATGAAGCGACCCTTGATGCCGGGGTGCTGGCATTTGCGGTGAAGTTGGCGGAGGAATCGAAAAAGCATTTTTACGATGAGGAGAATGGGGGATTCTTTCAGGGGGAGAAGCGTGATGATTTGGTGCTCAGGCTGAAAGGTCAGCACGATTCGGCCATTCCCACGGAGAGTTCGGTGGCGGTGAGGGAATTTTTGATTCTAGCTGAAATTACCGGGAGAAAGGATTTCTCGGAAGTAGCGGAAAAGACCCTTCGGGCTTATGTCCCTCTGGTTCGGGAGGCTCCGGGTGGAATGGGGGAGATGATTCGAGGAATGAGAATGTATCTCAAGAAGCCTGCCCGCCTCGTGATTGTGGGTGAGGAGGGACAGCAGGAGATGTTGGATTTGGCGGCGAAGCATCCCAATCCCAATATGATTTTGCTGAGCTCGAATGGACCGGTCAGTGACTTTACCAAGACCTTGAAGCCGAGAGGGGACAAGGCGACAGCCTATTATTGTGAGGGGGAAACCTGTCAGCTACCGGTCAACACGCCTGAAAAGTTAAAGGCTTTGCTTCTCAAGCAGAGCGCAAAGTAAGGATGGCGAGTTCCGGCGAGCAGGCAAAGCGAACGCGGAGGCCTACAGTGCCGATGCCTCGCCCGACCCAGAGCTGGGATTGCTCTTTCTCGTAGTGTCCGTAAATATAGTTTTTGCCGTACTTTACCTTGGCCGGGGCGTATCCGATCAGAGGGACGCGGCATTGTCCTCCGTGGGTATGGCCAGAGAGTTGAAGGTCGATGCGATGGGAGGGGCGTAAATGGTCGAAGGCATCCGGTTCGTGGACGAGCGCGATCACGGGCTGATCTCTTTGATGCCCGCTCCAGGTTTTTGAGGGGTCCGGGGTGCCTCCCCAAATGGAGTCGATACCAGCGATGAAAATATTCTCACCTTTGATTGAAAGGGTCGTTCCGGCATTTGCGAGATAGCTCACTCCGGATTTTTCGATGGTCTTGCGGAGAAGTGATTGGGAACAGTGCCAGCGATCATGATTTCCCGGGCTGGCGATGATTCCGTGCGGCGCGGAGAGGACTTTGAGTTCACGGAACAATTCGGGAAGCGAGGATTGATCTTGAATGATAAAGTCTCCGGTGAGGGCAATAAGGTCCGGAGATTCCTCTTTGAGCGCGGCGATGACTTTGGCGAGGAGTTTGTCATCGGCTCCTGGTCGGTAGTGAAGGTCAGTCACCTGGGCGATCTTAAATCCGTCGAGAGCCCTGGGCCAGCGGGGCAGGGTGATTTCGCGATGGGTGGTCGAGAGTTGGTCGGGCTCGATCGCTCCAGCCCAAATGCCGCTGGGTATGCTGGCTGCAAGAAGTCCGATTGAGCTGCGGCGGGTGATTTTTTTCAGGGACTCGAGTTTCGGCTTGCTGGACATCTGGGCGGGCTTTCCTTATGGTAAAACGTATGAGTGAGGCAAGATTGTCTATTCCGGAATACGCCATGGCATTGGCAGAGGTGGCGAGTTTGCGCTCCGAGGACCCGTTTCGAAAGGTGGGGGCGGCCGCGCTCGATTGGGATAACCGCGTAATTGCTACAGCCTACAACGGATTGGCGCCGGGATTTGATGCGCCTGGAGGGTTCTGGGATAACCGAGATGGGCGGCAGAAATACATGCTTCATGCCGAGGTTAATCTTTGTAGCCTCTTCAAGCGCGGTGAAGCAAAATTGGTTGCGACGACGACTATGCCATGCACTGCTTGCATGCAGACCTTGTGTGCCTACGGGATCAAGGAAATCTACTATCGTGAGATTTACCGGGAGTCGGATGCTCCCGAGATTGCCAAATTATATGGCATTCATCTGGAGCAAGTTGCACCAACCGACGTTTAAGTGATTACTCTCCGGTCGGTGGGCCGCTTTCGAGTTCTAGGTCTCCGCCGTAGAAGCTCTTGACGTAACCAAATTCAATTAAGGTGTCCTGCCAGGGAGCGAGGATCCTTGGGTTGCCGAAGACTCGCCGAGCCCGGGCCAGCCATTTTTCGGCCTCGGCACCGTTGTCGTTATTGTATTCGAGCGCGGCATTTCCGTAGTAGTAAATTGGCGAGTCGGAGAGGAAATCGGTATCCGCGATGTATTCCTTTGCTCCATCGACGTCTTTGAGTTTTAATTTACAAAGGAGGCTCTTGAACTTGATCAGCGGAATCATGCTGGCGTAATTGGAGTCTCCGGAGGCCTCTTTGAGGAGTGATTCGAGATCAACCAAAGACTCCTGATATTTCTGGGAGACGAACTTGATTTCGGCGATGTTGAAGCGGACGTTGAAATCACCCTTTTGAATTTCCAAGGCAATTTTGAAAGCGTCCAAAGCTTTGTCGAAATTGCGAAATTCAACGTAGCAGGCACCCCGGAGATTCAAGATGGCGGGGTTTTGATCGTAGATTTCCTCGGCTTTTCTAATTTCCGCGAGGCATTCGAAGACTCTTTTTTGATCGAAGAGTTGTTTGCAGCGTTGGGCGCTTACCCCGTATTTTTTTTGGTCCTCTTCTGAGAGGGCTCTGATGTCAGCGATCCATTGTGGGATTTCTTGTTTCTCTGCTTCAGCAGATCTTGGTTTTTGAGCCGACAGGCAGATGGTTGAAGCCAGAAGGGCGAGGGTGATTTTTTTCATAGGGAAAGGTGATTCTTTGCGAAGCCTAGAGAAGTCAAACTGCCTAAGCAATGTTAGAATAAAGACCTTTTTGAGCAAGATACGTTCGAATTTTTTTCGGAAGCCACCGGGGAGGAGTGGCACTGGAGATGTCCTCTCTGATTTGGGACGAGGAAGCAGGGTGATCTCCTTCAATGAAATGAGCCCGGTAATCGGGACGGGAGTCAGGGTGTCCGTCTCTCCCAATCACAATAAATTCAACATCTTCCGCGAGCCGTTCGGGGTGTTTCCAGCGGGGCAGGGAATTCCATTGATCGAGCCCTAGAATCAGGAAAAGACGGCAGTCGTCCCGAAACGTGTTCTTAAATTCGCGTAAGGTTTCCCACGTGTAGGACGGAGGTGGCTTTTTGAGCTCGAAGTCACTGACATGCGCCCAATGGATATCTTGGATTGCGATCTTGATCATTTCCAGGCGCTCCTGGTCGGAGGCCCCGGGTGTGTCTGTCTTGTGAGGGGACTGCCGACAGGGCAGGAAAATTACTTGATCTAATTGAAGGGCGAATTGTGCTTTGCGGGCAATTTCCAGGTGTCCCAGGTGAATGGGGTCGAAGGTTCCTCCAAAGAATGCCAAGCGAGGAGGAAGGGACACGGGAATTGAGGCTTACGGAGCGGCAGACCGGACGATCTCGATTTGACCCATCAAGTTGTCCTGTTTGGCCTTGAATTGGTTCATTTTCATGAGTTCGAGGAGGGCGAGGAAAGTGACGATGACCTCGACCTTCGAGGTGGCTTCCTTGAAAAGAGATTGCAGAGTCATTCCTTGGCCTGGTTGAAGACTGGTCAGGAGGAATTCGATCTTGTCATTGACGGTGTAGCGGTCATCGACGATGTCGCCAAAATCCCGGGCCTCTTCGAATCGCTTCAGGACATTCTGGAAGGCTCTGATGAGGTCGAAAATGGAAACTTCGGCCAGGGGAGTTGGCTCAAGGTCCTCGGGTTTTGCGTTTTTCTCGGGAGTGAGGGCGAAGACCGATTCTTGCTCGACCTCCCGGCGGGCCAAGAAACCGGCGGCATCCTTGAATTTTTTATACTCAATGAGCTGGCGGATCAATTCCCAACGAGGGTCGTCTTCGTCCGCCTCGTCCCCGGGAGGCTGCTCCCGTTTGGGGAGAAGGGTACGGCTCTTGATATACATTAAGTTGGCCGCCATGGAGATGAATTCGGAGGCCAAATCGATGTTGAGAAGTTTGAAGGTCTCGAGGTAATCGAGATATTGGGTTGTGACCCGTTCCAACGATATGTCGTAAATGTCCACCTCGTCTTTCCTAATGAGGTAAAGAAGCAGGTCGAGGGGGCCTTCGAAAATTTCCAGGCTGACTTTGTAGTCGGCAGATTCCACGCAGGAGAGATACCCGAGGTGACAGGGTACGGCGAGTGAAATACTAATCGAATGTTCGGATTATTTTCGATGGTCAATCGGCTATCCATTGTTTAGTATTTCCCTGTGGATAACTTTGTCGATCAGCAGCGCCTTGATGAGTATCAAAGACGCGTGGCTGGTTGGATTTCAAAACAAGGGATCTTTTTCCAATTACGCTATGCCGGAACCATGGGTGGTACGTCCGTGGTTAAGCAGTTGGGAGTGTTGTTTTTGAGAGTGCTGATGGTGCTGCTGCTGAGCCTGGGAGTGGCGTTTTTTGGCCTCAATTACTATTTTGGAGGAGATAATTACCGGGGTGAACTGACGGCTGCGTTGGGCGAGGTATTGGGGGCCCACTCTATCGAAGCCAAGAAGTTTGAGAGAGCCAGGGGCGTTTCGACTTTTCAAGACCTTGTCATTGAAGGTGGGGAGGAGAGCTTTTTCTATCAGGCTGAAATCAATCGCTTGGCAGCAGCCTCGAGTTTTCTCACTGGAATTACCTCCAAGTGGACACCTGAACAGGTGAGGCTGAAGTCAGCCTATTTTGAACTTAAAGCTGGAGGGGATCAGGAGGAAATGGAGAGTTCCTTTGCTTCGATTATAGCGAGCATGTCGGAGGGGAACCTGGAGTCCATTGAGATCGATGAGTTGAGTTGTGACTGGGGGTATTCCAAGGTTACCCACGGAAGACTAGAAAAAACGAATTTTCGCGCCTCCCGGGATCAAGGAGTGTGGAAAATCTCACTCGAGGGAGGACGGTTCAGTCAGAACTGGCTGAAGAATCTCGATATCAAGGAGGCCAAGTTGGTGTGTGATTCGGATGGAATCAGAGTGGAGAAGTTGCTCTTGTCCAAGAATGGCGGCGAAATGGAGCTGGCAGGTTCAATTACGGGGCCGATGGCACGTCCAAAATTTAATTTAAAAGGATCATTTGAATCATTGCCCATACTATCCCTGGTGAGGCTTCCGGGGATCGACGTGAGGGAGTTTATGTCGGGTTCGATTTCCGGGGATCTGAAAATTTCCGGATCAACTGATTATCGCATTGTGATGGAAGCCGATGTGGAGTTGCGAGGCAATGATGTGGTGACTTTTCGCGAGAAGTGGGATCTCTTGCGGGCGATTTCAGTTCTCGATGTGGACCGGACATACCGGCGGGTTGATTTTGAAGAGGGAAAATTTTCCTTCAAGACTGGGGGAGGTGAGATGGAGGTGAATGGGATTGATCTGAAGTCGGGTTCATTGGCTGCGTTGAAGGGCGAATTTAAAACCTATTTGCCCAGTCAGAAGGAAGCTGCCGAGGCCCTGGAAATCGTGTTGACCGAAGGGATTGGCTCGGGGAGTTTTAAATCTGATAGTACCGACACTTCGGCGGCCAAGGACCTGGAGGATGAGCGGATGAGTCTGAAGACTGCGGCGGGTCTTTTGCAGGAGGAGGAAAACTATCTTGATCTCGATAATTCAGGGTTAGCCGGGCTTTCGGAGGCCCAGAGTGGGGTCATGACTCCGCAGCAGATTGATGATAGGCGGATGAGAGACGAGATGAAGGTCTACCGGGTTCGTGGAGATTTAAGCCTCGGAGTGGCGGCAATCGCTTTCGCGAAATACGATAACCTGATCAAGATGTTCCCGGTCGATGCCCGAGGGTGGCGCTGGGTTCCTTTTAAAATCAAAAACACCTTTTCTCGGGTCTCTGAGAATGCCGCAAAGGAAGTTCTCGAGGAAGCGAGACGGAAAGAGGAGTATGTCGAGGAGGAGTAATCTTCTCACCTGAGAGGCCCTTAAAACTCCAGCGAGTTGGCAATGGTGAGGGTCGCATTACTCTTGTTGAGAGTGTAAAGGTGTAGGCCTGAAACTCCTTCGTCGATGAGTTCCTGGCATTGATTTATCGCATATTGGACTCCCGCCTGTCGGATGGCTTTGGCGTCATTTCCTGCGGTGTTGAGAGCTTGCAATAGTGTTGCGGGAAATCGGCTTCCTTCGGCGAGTTCGGCCATTCTCTTCATGCCGGAAATTGTCGTGATTGGCATGATGCCCGCCACGATGGGAAGATCGATCCCTTCGAGGGTACATCGATCCCGGTAGTCCAGGAAGTCGTGGTTGTCGAAAAAGAGCTGGGTGCAAATGTAGTCAGCACCCTCATCGACTTTTGCTTTGAAGTATTCCATTTCCTTGAGCCGGTTTTGAGTGGCGGGGTGACCCTCGGGAAATCCGGCGACGCCAATTTCAATGGGGTGGTGATGGTTCTTGATGAATTTCACCAGATCGGCAGCAAACTTGAAGTCGTCTTTGCTGCGATCGTAGTTGGGTTCATTTCGTGGTGGATCGCCCCGCAGAGCCAGAATGGTACTAACTTGATCCTTCGAATAGTGGTCGAGAATCTCGGACATTTCATCTTCGGAATGTCCAATGCACGTCAGGTGGGGGACCGTTGGGACAGAGGCTTCCTTCATGATGCGCTGAACCAGGGAGCGGGTGCGGCCCCGGGTTGTCCCGCCGGCTCCGTAGGTCACACTCACGAAGGCTGGATCTAGTTTTCCCAGATCATCGACCGTCTTCAGCAAATCATCTGCTCCAGCGTCGTCTTTTGGAGGGAAAAATTCAAAAGAGAGAGTTGGCTTTGGGGCTTTGAGAAGGGAAAGGATCGCCATCTGCCGACAGCTTAAAATCTCCCCGTGTCCAGTCTACGCAAAAGCGCGATTTTTTGTGCAACTTCGCCTTCACTCTGTGGTTAACTCCCACAAGTTGATCCTATGGTACGCACTCTCTTCATCATTCTGGCACTGATGACCTTGAATTCTTCAGGATTTATAGGTTTTGAGGCAGATCCTAAAAAAGGGGGAGATAAACCTGAGCGGGGTGGAGAAAGACCGTCATCCCAGGATATGGTGAAGCGACTGGATGCCGATAAGAACGGCGAAATCTCATTTACGGAATTTTCAGCCGGCAAGAGGATTCAATCTCTCGATGAGGGGGTCAGGAAGAAGATTTTTGACCGTTTGGACAAGGATAGTAATGGGGTGATTTCGAAGAATGACCTGAGACGCCCCCATGATCCAAAGGGGCCTCATGGCGGATTTGTATTTCCACCATTTGAGAAAATGGATGCCAACAAAGACCGCCAGGTGGGCATTGAGGAATTTTCAAATTCTCCCAAATTCAAAGAGATGCCGCCGGAGCGTGTTCGTCGTATTTTTGATCAAATGGATCGCAACAAGGATGGATTTTTGAGCCGCAAGGACCATTCCAAATTGGGACATGACCGTCGTGGTAAAAAAGGTGGCAGGCCTGACGGAGGGATGAAGAACCCCGACACCAATGGAGACAATAAAGTTTCAAGGGAGGAATTCCAAAAGAGTCCATTTGCTCTTGGGATGCCTGAGGAGGCGAGACAGAAGCTATTCCAAAAGCTCGATAAAAATGCCGATGGCTTTCTGGATTCAAGCGAACTTCGCGAGCCTCGGAAGAAGGGGCCTAAAAAATAACCTCGAACCAGAAGCCAGCGTAGACTTCACCGTCGCGGTTTGAATTGTTCAATGGAAAGCTGGAGCCCACGAATGGCGTAAAGGCAATTTCGTCGGACAGAGCATAGGTCAGAGTGATTCTGCTGAAGACATCGTGAAAGCTGCTGTCGCCGTAGTAGTCGGATGCAAAGCTGACTCCATTGCTGATTGCAATAAAGTTAGAGTCTGAGAGTGGTTGGCTCCACTCCAATTCAGTGTCCGCATACCACCCGTCAGCAGCAAAGTCGTAGTGGAGCTCTCCGCTGATGGTCCAATCGTCGTGAGGGCGATAGCGAAAGTAGGTTCCCAGATCGCCGCCGCTGTCGAGAGAGCTGCGATCCAATTCGCGATAAGTGATCGATCCGCCGATCCAGAGTTGCTCGGCGACCTGGTGATCCAGTTCCAAATAGGCCGAGTTTGCTGAAAAATCTCCGTCGCTTTCAGCGAGATGCCAGATTCCGAAGTTGAGCGATGATTCATTGGAGAGGGCGAACTCCGCATGAAGTTGAAATTCCAGCGATGCGTCGGCGAGATCATATCCACGATGGAGATAGCCGGAACGAATTCCGGTGACGGCTTCGATCCCCAACTTAATTTCGTTTTCGATCTCCGCCTGGACGGACGTAAACGCAATAGGACACAGGCAAAAAAGAAGCGTATTCCGAATCATCGTAGTGACTTTGCGAAAGGCGCTTGCTTTGGTCAATCTCGGAGAAATTTACTCTTCCTTGGGCTTTTCGACGTAGGTAGATTTGATGCGCAGGTCGCGGAGGGCAATCGGAGTCGCGGTTCCGGGGCTTGAGGTCATGAGTTCGGCTCCCTTGTTGTTTTTTGGGAAGGCGATGACTTCGCGGATCGAGTTTTCCTTGCAGGCCAGCATCACGACGCGATCGAGGCCCAGGGCAATGCCGCCGTGGGGAGGAGCGCCGTATTTGAAGGCGTCGAGGATATGCTCGAATTCCTCGGCAGCTTCTTCTTCGCTAATTCCGAGCGCCGTGAACATCGAACTCTGCAAGTCGGCTTCGTGGATTCGGATCGAACCCCCGCCCAATTCATAGCCGTTGAGAACGACGTCGTAGGCCTGGGCACGAAGTCCATCGAGTTCGCCATTGCGAAGCTTTTCCTCGTCTTCTTTGAGGGGGCGGGTGAAGGGATGGTGCACCGCGACGTGGCGGCCTTCCTCTTCGTCATAGGCGAGGAGAGGGAATTCCGTGACCCAAAGGAAATCGAGCTCTTCGTTCCCTTTGAGTAGTTCCTTAAGGCTGGCCACCTCAAGGCGGATGCGCCCGAGGACGTCGCAGGCAGGCTCCCAGCTGTCGGCTGCGAAGAGAATGAGGTCTCCGGGTTCGATGTTGAGTTTGCTGCGAAGAGCTTCCACTTCGCTGTCGGTCATCCGTTTCACGAATGGCGAACGCCAGGTCGTACGGTCGGTGTCGCGGGCCTGAATGTAGGCGAGTCCTTTGGCTCCGGCTTCCTGGGCCAGCTTGGTGAGCTTGTCGATTTGGCCGGTGGAAATATCCGCAAAGCCTTTCGCGTTGATTGCTTTGACAACGCCGCCGTTGGCAACAGTGCCGGAGAATACGCGAAATTCGCAGTCCTTGAGATCTTCGGTAAGGTCAACCATCTCCATGCCGATGCGCCGTTCGGGTTTATCTGAGCCATAGCGATCCATGGCGTCTTTCCAGGTGAGACGCTCGAAGGGAGTGGGGACTTCCACTCCACGAGCTTGTGAGAACATCGAGGAGAGCATTCCTTCGATCATTCCGATGATGTCGTCTTGTGAGACAAAGGAGGCCTCAATGTCGATCTGGCTAAATTCAGGCTGTCGGTCTGCTCGAAGATCTTCGTCGCGGAAGCAACGGGCTATCTGGAAATACTTTTCGACGCCGGCAACCATGAGCATCTGCTTGTATTGTTGGGGTGCTTGCGGAAGGGCGTAGAATTTTCCGGGGTTGATGCGCGAAGGCACGAGAAAGTCCCGGGCTCCTTCCGGAGTGGCTTTGGAGAGGATGGGTGTTTCAACCTCGAGGAAACCCTCGTCCGAGAGGAAATCACGGGCGGCTTTGGTGATGATGTGACGCTGCTTGAGGTTCTCGGTCAGACGCGGGCGGCGAAGGTCGAGGTAGCGATGCTTGAGACGGAGGTCTTCGTTGGAGAGTTCTTTATCGAGCTGGAAGGGAAGCACTTCTGCCTTGTTGACAATGGTGAGCTCCTTGGCGACGAGTTCAACTTGCCCGGTGGCAAGATCGTCGTTGGTGGCGTCTACCTCTTCGGTTTTAAGGCGGGCGGTTACCGTCCCGGTGACTTGAATCACGTCTTCTTCACGAAGTGAGTGGGAAAGCTTGGCTGCTTCGATGGAGTCATCGGGACGGAAAACTACCTGGGTCAGGCCTTCGCGGTCGCGGAGGTCGATAAAGATCACGCCTCCGTGGTCACGCGTGGAATTCACCCACCCAATCAAGGTGACGGTTTGTCCAATATGCTCGGAGCGAATTTCGTTACAGTGGTGTGTTCTCATGATGTGGTGTTGAGTCGTTTTAGGATGGAGTCCGCGATGTCGGCGTCAGCCGTAATCGTTTCTTCAGTTCTTGAGGAGAGGGTTTTCATTGCGAGCTCGGGGAATTCATTTCCCCCGACGCGAGCCAGTTGGGCCCCTGATTGTTCGGCTTGTTTGAATTGCTTGCCGACTTTGGTTGGAGCTAGCGGATAGGTCACCGCGATTCCGGCGCTGCGGAGTTTCGAAGCCAGGCCGAGAGCGTCGAGTTGTTTCGATTCGTCGGCAAGGACGATGAAAACGTCGCAAGCTTTGTCCGCTTCGAGTGCTTCTTGCATCTTTGCGGCAGCGTGTGGTGTCTCTTCGATGAGATGACGAATGACAACGTCGCCAATCGCAAATCCGGCGGCGGGGAGGTCAACCGAACCATCGGAGAGGCTGGAGATGAGGGTGTCGTAACGTCCGCCGCCTGCGACGGCGCGGAGGGATTTTCTGGCATCAAACACTTCGAAGACCACGCCGGTGTAGTAGGCGAGGCCGCGCACGATAGAGAGATCGACTTCGACTTCGTCCCGCATGCCCCGGGCTTCGAGATTGGCAAGGATGTTGTCGAGGTTCTCGCCGAGAGCTTCAGGCTGCTCGATGGCGGTGTTGACTTCGTCGGCGGTAAGGCCGAGAGACGAGAGGTTTTCTTCTGTGACCTCGGGCTTGTTGCGCTCGAGCTTGTCGACGATCTGGAGAAGTTCGGCGGTTTGTTCTTCGCTGAGACCTTTCTTTTCACCGAAGGCCTGCCAGTAGCTACGATCGGAAAGACGGATGACGTAGTCGCCGGACAGGAAGCCCAGTTCACGCATCAATTCGATCGAGAGGGCGATGAGTTCGGCGTCTGCTCCGGAATTCGATTCGCCGAGGAGGTCGACATTGAATTGGTAAAACTCTCGGGTGCGGCCTTTCTGGGGTTTTTCGTAGCGAAAGCACTGGCCGATTTCGAACCACCGTATCGGCTTTTGGTAATTCCGTTGCACAGTGGCGGCGAGGCGACCGAGAGAGGCGGTGACCTCGGGCCGAAGGGTGATGTCGCGTCCGCCCTGATCTTCGAAGCGGAAGAGCTGGCTGCTCAATTCGCCGCCCGACTTCTTGAGGTAGAGTTCGGTGGGTTCGAGAAGGGGAGTTTCGTATTCGAGGAAGCCATAGCGTCTCGCCACCTCACGAAAAGTCCGGAAGAGATAATTGCGCACCGCGCAGTCTTCGGGACGAAAATCACGAAAACCGGGGAGACTTTGAAAACCTTTGGCCATGGAAGAGATAGGGGTTGGGTCGCGGGCGCGCGAGAATAGGACCCGATGTCCACTTGTCGAGAGAGGATTGTCATGAGGTCTCAATAGATTTTTTTCGGGAGTGGGGAATTGGGCTGGAAATCACCAATTCAGGGGGCGATTGTGTCAAAAATTGCAGGTTTATTTACATCGATGAATGGTTAGTAATTCCAAAGAAGCTGTGGATTTCACTGTGGTTATTCACAGTTCCTCGTAAAATTTTAGTGAAACATGAAAGAGGAAACAGGTAGCAGACGTTATAAAAGGTTTTTGTAGCCAGGTGAATGGCAATCTGCATACTCCGCCGCGAGATGCCAGAGCCAGCACCGACTTCACGTATCGTCTTCCCTACTCGTCGCAATTTTATTGCGGCAACGACCGCCGCTGCGGCAGGCCTCGCTGCCTCCGTGGAAAGCAGCCAAGCATTTCTTTTCCGCCGCTCCACTCCACTCGATATGAGTGTGCTTCCGTCCAGCTGGGTTGCCAGTCAGGGGGAGCGTAGTATTCAAAGTTATGCTGACTATCTTGCCGGGCTTCGTCTGAAGTATGTAACACCGATGCAAGTGATTGAATCGCATGCCAAGAAAAAGGGGAGCGTTTGGAATGCCCTTCCTCCTCGCTCGATGTGGCGGAATATGGGAACTAGCTTGAAAGTGACCGACAAGATTGCGGCTCAGGTTGGCACTCCGGTCAGAGAAGTTACGTCTGCTTATCGTAGTCCGGCATACAACCGTCGTTGCCCCGGTGCAAAAAGCCAGTCCTGGCACATGAAAAATTGCGCACTCGATCTTAAGTTCGCTACTTACACTTCCAGAGTTGCAGCCGCTGCCCGTTACCTGCGCAGTAAGGGAGTTTTCAAAGGTGGCGTGGGTCGATACAGTTCTTTCATCCACGTTGATACCCGCGGGCACAATGTAGATTGGTAGTCTGCTTCTTAATTTGGATTTTTGAAAAGGCTGTCTCGTGATGAGGCGGCTTTTTTATTATGCCGCACCGCTTCTCGCTGCGGCTTGTTCTTGGTCGCTTTGAGCCATGGCGATCACCGCGTTTTGACTTGCGGAAGCGAAGATACACTTTCCGTAGCCCATACCGGTAAGTGGATTCTCCCATAGAATGGTGCCGTCTGTCATTTTAAGGCAAATAACTCTCCATCTGTGATGGGCGACAATAAGGTCATCTTGAATGACGGGATTGGCCAGTCCGCTACTTTTAAGATTCGTTTTTCAAATCTCTTTTCTTGTGCGTTTATCGAGGCAAAGGACATGTCTCTTCTTCCCAAGATAAAAGTGGTTGTTGATGCTGGGAAGGAGCGTGGAGGATTGGTTTGGAGGAAACCATTACAATTTCGCCCGGTAATTCTCTCCTGAGGCGAGTTCCCAAAGCGCGGCGACGCTGCGTCGTTTGAGGCTTTTTTGGGTGGAGCAAAGTCCAACTTCGTAGGCGGCGAGTTCGGGTGCCTTATCGACAATCTGGACTTCATCTCGAAAGGGGCTTTTCTCGAGGACTAGTTCGGGAACCACTCCGATACCGCATCCCAGACGAACCATGGCAATGCTGGCTTCGTTTCCAGAGACTTCGGTAGTGATCTGGGGCCGAATGGAATTTTTATTGAGGTAGGCATCGAGTCTTCGGCGGGAGAGGCCACTGCTGGGAAGAACCAAAGTTGCCGTCGCAAGATCGAGTGAGCCATCACGCATGGGAATGGCGGATTTGTCTTTTGGTCCGATGAAAACCAGCGCGGTCTTTCTCAACGGGAGAAACTCCAGCTTCCCCGGTTGGCGATCCGGGAGGGCGGCGACTGCGAGATCGAATTCTCCGGTGAGTACCTGTGGAACAGCGTCCTCGGCCGCGCCAGTCTTGAGTGAAAGTTGTACCGAAGGATAGCGGGTTCGGAAGGCTTCGAGGAGGTTGGGGAGGAGATTGTAAACTGCCGTGACCGAGGCATAGATCGAAATTTCTCCGGAAGTGAGTTCATCGCCCGAGAGCTCGGACTTCATCGATTCCCAATCAAGTAGGGCCTGCCGAGCGTAGCGGCTGAAGGTGATCCCCGCCTCGGTTAGGGCTGCTCCACGGTTGTCCCGCAGGAAGAGGGCTTCGCCGACATTTTCCTCGAGACGTTGAATTGCGCGGGTGAGGGCGGAGGCGCTCATATTGCAGGCCTGGCTTGTTTTCCCAAAATGCAGGGTTTCGCAGAGGTGGAGAAAAGGGCGGAGTTCGTCGGGATTCACTTTCGTTCCGTATATTGCAATACTGTCTCCCGATCAATTCAATAAATGAAATGAGATTCGTCGTTTACAATTCTGGGATTCCTGACATTCAGAGCCGTCAATCCAACTAATCACAGTATGAGCACGAACTACTTCAATACTCTTCCTCTCCGTCGCCAACTCGATGAACTCGGCACCTGCCGCTTCATGGACTCTTCGGAATTTTCCAACGGCGTGACTGCGGCCAAAGGCCTCAAGATCGTCATCGTCGGATGCGGAGCCCAAGGACTCAACCAGGGCCTCAACATGCGCGACTCCGGTCTCGACGTTTCCTACACTCTTCGTGCTGCTGCGATTTCAGAGAAGCGCCAGTCTTACCTCAATGCCACCGAGAATGGTTTCGCCGTTGGCACCTATGAAGAAATGCTTCCCACAGCCGACATCGTGATGAACCTCGCGCCAGACAAGCAGCACACCGACGTGGTGAACACCGTCGTGCCTCTCATGAAGGAAGGTGCTTGTTTCTCCTACGCCCACGGATTCAACATCGTGGAAGAGGGGACCGAGATCCGCAGCGACCTCACCGTGATCATGGTGGCTCCGAAGAGCCCCGGTTCCGAGGTGCGTGAAGAATACAAGCGTGGCTTTGGGGTTCCGACTCTCATCGCCTGCCACGGCGAGAATGATCCTTCCGGCGAAGGCATCGAGATTGCCAAGGCTCTTTGTGTTGCCCAGGGAGGAGATCGTGCCGGTGTGCTCGAGTCTTCCTTCGTTGCTGAAGTGAAGTCAGACCTTATGGGAGAGCAGACTATTCTCTGTGGACTTCTTCAGGCTGGTTCCATTCTGTGCTTCGACAAGATGAAGGCTGACGGGATCGATACAAAGTGGGCTGTCAGATTCATCCAGCATGGATGGGAAGTGATCACCGAGGCTCTCAAGCACGGTGGTATTACCAACATGATGGACCGTCTTTCCAACCCTGCGAAAATCAAAGCATTCGAACTCTCCGAGCAGCTCAAGTTCATTATGCGTGATCTTTTCTACAAGCATATGGACGACATCATCTCCGGTGAGTTCTCCAGCACCATGATGGCCGACTGGGCCAACGACGACGTCAATCTCCTTGGATGGCGCAAGGACACCGGCGAGACTGAATTCGAACAAACCGAAGGTGAAGGAGACATCACTGAGCAGGAATACTTCGACAAGGGAATCCTTATGGTCGCCTTCGTGCGTGCCGGAGTTGAGCTTGCCTTCGAAGCCATGGTGGAGGCCGGCATCGAGCCTGAATCCGCTTACTACGAGTCCCTCCACGAAACTCCGCTTATCGCCAATACCATCGCACGTAAGAAGCTCTACGAAATGAACCGTGTCATTTCCGATACGGCCGAATATGGTTGTTACCTCTTCTCGCACGCAGCGGTGCCTCTTTTGCAGGACTTCATGGCGGGTGTTAACACCAGCGTTATCGGTAAGGAACTCTCCTCTGCCGACAATGGCGTCGACAACCAAACTCTCGTTCAAGTGAACGCGGAGCTCCGTGAACATCCCGTCGAAGAGATTGGCATCTACCTTCGTGAAGCCATGGGGGCGATGAAGGCCATCGTGAGCTAGGCAGTTCCGATTAACATTTCAAAAGCCCGGAGCCTCCTCAAGGCCCGGGGTTTTTGTGGTTACCGGTCAGAGGATTTTCGAGGCATTCGAAGAGGGTGATACCCCTTGATAGAGAGTGCCGGTCTTAATAGTCCCAATTTGTTAGGCTTTCCCCAGCTTGATCGCCCTGGTGATCAAGTCTGTCAACGGAGCTTGACCCGCGATCGATTGCACTACTGGTTACCAGAGGAATGGTCTTCACCTTCATTGCGGCGAGGTTTGTCTATATCATGATCGGTGCCGGAAGCTCAGTCGGTGGCGCTGTGATGTAGAAAGCGGCAATTTCAACCAATCAAGAAAGCCACGTTTGCAGCAATGCGGGCGTGGTTTCTTTAATTTTAAGGAGTTGCTTGAACCCGCTCGTTGATTTCGCCAATGGCCCATTGAGCGTGTTCGGTCACGAGAGAGGCTTCGTTGTGGGCGGTGGCGTAGAGGGCTGGGAGATCGTCTTGACCGCCGGTGTTGCCGAGGGCGACGCAGACGTTTCTCAGGAAGCGGTCGCGTTTGATTCGTTTGATGGGGGACTTCGCGAAGAGGGCTCGGAATTGCTCAAGGTCGAGAGCGAGGAAGTCGCGGAGGCGATGTTCAAAGAGGCCGGGGCGGGCGTGGAGGCTGGCTTCGCGGGAGACTTGGGCGAAGCGGTTCCAGGGGCAGGCGTCGAGGCAGTCGTCGCAGCCGTAGATGCGGTCGCCGATGGCGCGACGGAATTCCAGCGGGATGCTCCCTTTGTGCTCGATGGTGAGATAGGAAATGCAGCGCTTTGCGGCCAGTTGTCGCGGGCCGGTGATTGCCTCGGTCGGGCAGGCTTGGATACAGGCGGTGCATTTTCCGCAGTGGTCGCTCGAAGCTTTGTCGGGTTCGAGCTCGAGGGTGGTAAGGAGTTCGCAAAGGAAAAACCAAGTGCCGAGTTTGCGATGAATCTGCACTGTGGATTTTCCATTCCAGCCGAGACCTGAAGCACTGGCGAAGTCGCGTTCCAGGATGGGGCCCGTATCGACGTAGTAGCGCTGCTGGCCGCCCATGTCTTCGAGGGCGAGGTTGAGATCCTTGAGCTTTTCTTCAATAAGGTCATGGTAGTCGTCGTTCCACGAGTAGCGGGCGATACGATAGCCGGTGTCTGGGTGATCCTTTGCGGGGAGGTAATTCAGCGCGAGGGAGATGACGGAGCGACATCCGGGGAGGACTTCGCGGGGATCGCAACGGCGTTCGACGTTTCGTTCGAGCCAGCCCATGTCACCGGCGTGGCCCTGCTCGACCCAATCGAGATAGTTGTCGGCGTGAGGCGCGCGTTGCGCGGCGGAGACGCGGCAATCATCAAAGCCGAGCTGCCGGGCGACGAACTGGACGTTTCGTTTGACCGTTTCCGGTGTCATTCCGGTTTGGAGAAGTAGTAGCGGGCAGATTCGATGATCCCGGTGGTAATCTCGTCGAAGTTGAGCTGGTTGGTCTCAATGGCGAGGTGGGCGCACTCTTTGTAGAGCGGGATTCGGGTTTCCAGCAATTTTCGGATTGTTCCAGCGGGGTCTTCGTTGTTGAGAAGAGGACGGTTGTTGTTGCGGGAGGTTCGGTTGTGGATTTCCTCGGGGCTGGCGACGAGCCAGATGACGTAGCCCATTTTTCGGAGGAGTTGGCGGTTTTCCTCGCGGATGATGATGCCGCCGCCGGTGGAAATGATGTGTCCGGATTGATTGAGAAGAGATCGGAGAAGGGCTGTTTCCATGTCGCGAAAGGCATCCTCGCCTTCTTCTTCGAAGATTTCCGGAATGCTGCGTCCCTGTTGTTTCTCGATCAACTGGTCGGTATCGATGACGGGATAGCTCAAGGTTTGGGACAGGCTGCGCCCAATGGTGGACTTGCCTGTTCCCATGAAACCTACGAGGATGATGTTCTCCGTCATGCTGATGGTGAAAAGTCTAGCTTCTTAATTCGATTCATGAAGCTGTATTTGCTAAAGATCCGCCGTGGACACGAAATTAGTCGTCGCAGACTTTGAAGATTGGCGTCAAACCGTCGATGAAGCAATCGCTCTTTTGGAGCAGGGAGAGGTCGTGGCATTGCCTACGGAGACCGTCTACGGACTGGCGGCAGATGCTTTCAATGCCGAGGCCGTGGCTAAGGTGTTCGAGATCAAGGAACGGCCCAGCTTTGATCCGCTGATCGTGCATATCGGCCACAAACGCGATTTGGAAAAAGTGGCGATGGTGCCCGAGGAGTTGGATGAATTGGTCGATGAGCTCATTGAGGCTTATTGGCCGGGCCCCTTGACCTTGGTCTTGCCGAAACGGCCGGAAGTGCCGGATATCGTGACCAGCGGTCTCGATACCGTGGCGGTGCGGATCAGTGCTCATGAGGTGATGCGAGGAGTTTCCCGACAAATGCCGGTCGCGGCGCCGAGCGCGAATCGCTTCGGGCGGATCAGCCCAACCTCGGCACAGGCCGTCATTGAGGAGCTCGGCGGAAAAATTCCTCTTGTGATCGATGGCGGGGCCTGTCGTGACGGGGTGGAAAGCACGATTGTCGCTCCGTCGATGGAGGAGAAAGGGCTGGTTTTGCGAATGATGCGTCCGGGGCCGATTCCCAAGGAAGATTTGCGTAAGTTTGCCAAAGTGGTCAAGCCCAAGAAGACCAAGGCGGACCACATCGAGTCGCCGGGACAAATCGAGAGCCACTACGCGCCGACAACCCCGATGATCTTCATGGATAAGAAGGTGACCTTCGAGCCGGAAGAGGGGAAGAGCTACGGTTTGCTCAGCTATCGTGGCGAAGGAAATGCTTCACTTGTCGAGAAACATGATTGGGACGCCATTGAAATGATGAGTCCGGGGAAAGGGAAGTTGGCGGAAGGCGCGGTGAGATTGTTTTACTGCCTCCGCGCGCTCGATGCCGCCGGGGTGGATGTCATTGTGGCAGAAGCGGTGAGTGAGACCGGAATCGGGGTGGCGATCAATGATCGCCTGCGCCGCGCAAGTGTGGGCTCGGGAAAATGATTCCCAGAGAGTAGCCGAGAGCTTCACTTTTGGTTTTTCTGCCCGGGAACTACCTGCAGTGCACCAAAAGCAATACTTCCGCCTGCGGTCATGGGGCCGCCAATTGAGCAATATAAAGATGAAAATGACGTCAATCTGGCGGTTAGGATTTGCCTGCCGTGCAAATAGCGGTCACATCTAACGCATGAAAGTTCTCGAACTGACTGCGCCTTCCGAGTTTGCCATTTCCGAAAAGCCCAAGCCCTCGCCGGAAGCTGGTGAGGTCCTCATCAAGGTGGCGTGCTGCGGAATTTGCGGCAGCGATGTCCATGGGATGGATAATAGCAGCGGTCGCCGCATTCCTCCCATGATCATGGGGCACGAGGCGAGTGGCGTGATCGAGGAGCTGGGCGAAGGCGTCGATAGCTGGAATGTCGATGACCGCGTGTCGTTTGATTCCATGGTCTACTGTGGCCAGTGCGGGCATTGTGAAAAAGGGGAAACGAATCTTTGCGAGGAACGCGAGGTCATGGGGGTGTCCTGTGACGAATTTAAACGCGACGGAGCCTTTGCCGAATGGGTCATCGTCCCGGCGCATATCCTCGAAAGTATTCCCGAGGGACTGAGTTTCGAAGAAGCGGCCTTCACCGAGCCTCTTGCTGTGGCCTTGCATGCGGTAAATATCGTGAAAGCCCAATCCGGCGAACGTGCGCTTGTCGTAGGAACAGGGTTGATTGGTCTGCTCGTTGTGCAGGCTCTCAAGCGAGCCGGTTGTTCTGAGATTGTTGCCGTTGATATGGACCAGAAACGTCTCGACCTGGCGATGGAGCTGGGCGCGACCGCCTCCTTTCTGGGAACGGAAGATTGCGGAGCAGAATTTGATATCGCAATGGAAGTCGTCGGCGCTGCTCCTACCCTGGAGAAAGCCGTCAAAGCCGTTCGTAAAGGAGGACGTGTTGGCCTCGTGGGGAATGTCGTCGCCGAAGTTCCTCTTGCTCTGCAATGGGTCGTGACTCGCGAGATTTCTCTCCTCGGATCGTGCGCCGCAGCGGGGGAATGTAGCGACGCCTTGAATGCCATCGCCAGCGGAGAGATTCAGGTGAAGCCACTCATCTCAGCGATTGCTCCGCTGGAAGAAGGTGCGGATTATTTTCGGCGTTCTCGCGATGGTAAAGAGGGTTTGCTGAAGATTCTTCTGAAGCCGTGAGAATTTGACGTGGCTTCATGAGTTGGAATTTTGGAGGAGAGTCGGGGGCGGTTTCTGGATCGCGGCTCAGACGGCGGCGGGTATAAAATTGAACGCTACAGAGCCTATTTAATTTTCAAAGCGATTCGGTTGAAGCCGAATCGCTTTAGTTTGCTTAAAAAAAGACCGAAAAAGGGCTCAAATCCTTGACAGCGGGGCCTTGATCCCTATTTTGCCGCTCCGCGAATAAAGCACTCGTAGCTCAATTGGATAGAGCGCCTGACTACGAATCAGGAGGTTAGGGGTTCGACTCCCTTCGAGTGTGCCATTCGCCTTTTTTTCTCCTTAGTGGATTGGAAAAAGGGGAGGTGCTTTACGAGCGGGGAAACAAGCAGGTCAGCGCCCCGCATTGCTCGTTTCTTTCCAGTGGGGCACCTGTCGGCTGGACGATAAACCAAACTAACCAAACCCTAACCATACAGTTATGAGTGAAACCGCAGTAGCGGAGTCCTCGAATGCAGAGCTTATCGCTCTCATCGACGAGCACTTCCGTGAATTTAAAGAAGGATCGATTGTCAACGGCACGATTCTTGACATCCGCCCCCAAGTCGTCGTTGTCGACATTGGATATAAATCAGAAGGGGCCATCCCGGTCTCCGAATTCGAAGATGAAGAGATCGAAGTCGGTGACGAAGTAGAAGTTCTCCTTGAGCGTCTCGAAGATGATGAAGGACTTATCGTCCTCTCCAAAGAGAAGGCTGCTCACAAGCAGAACTGGGAAAAGATCATGAAAGTTTACGAGGACGGTGGACTCGTGAAAGGAAAAGTCAAAGGCGCTGTCAAAGGTGGCCTGATCGTGAACGTCGGAGTCGAGGCATTCCTCCCCGGTTCACAGGTCGACATCATTCCGCCCCGCGACTTACAAGAATATGTGGGCAACATCTATGAATTCAAAATCGTCAAAGTTAACGACGACCGCAAGAATCTTGTCATCTCCCGCCGGGAAGTGATCGAGGCCGAGCGTGCCGAGCTTCGCCAGAAGTTCCTTCAGACTGTTACCGTTGGCGACAAGGTTGAGGGACAGGTTAAGAACATCACCGACTTTGGTGCATTCGTCGATCTTCAGGGCATGGACGGACTCCTTCATATCACCGATATGAGCTGGGGCCGTATTTCCCATCCTTCCGAGATGCTTCGCATCGGCCAGACTCTCGAGGTTCAGATTCTCGAAGTCGACCGCGAGAAAGAGCGCGTCTCACTTGGTCTCAAGCAGATGACCGACAACCCATGGCAGGACATCGAAGCCCGCTTTCCAATGGGAGCCGAGGTTTCTGGAAAAGTCACCAAGCTTCTTCCATACGGTGCCTTTATCGAAATCGAAAAGGGTGTCGAAGGTCTCGTTCACGTTTCCGAGCTTTCCTGGGTCAAGCGCATCACGCGCCCCAGCGATGTGCTTGAACTCGATCAAGAGATCACCGCAGTTGTGCTGGGAATCAGCACCGAGGAGCAGAAAATCTCCCTCGGCGTTCGCCAACTCGAAGAGAACCCATGGTCCGAGATCGAAGCCCGTTACCCAATTGGCAAAGAGATCAAGGGCGAGGTTCGCAACCTCACTGCTTACGGTGCATTCGTGGGCCTCGAGGAAGGTATCGACGGAATGATCCATGTGTCCGACCTTTCCTGGACCCGCAAGATCAACCATCCTTCCGAAATGCTCAAGAAGGGCGAGGAAGTCGAAGCGGTTGTGCTTTCCATCGACAAGGAGAACCAGCGTGTTTCCCTCGGTATCAAGCAGCTTGATAACGATCCATGGTCCGACATCGACGGCAAGTTCAAGGTCGGCGACAAGGTCAACGGAACGGTTGCCAAGATTGCTTCCTTCGGAGCCTTCGTCAGCCTCGACGGCGACATCGACGGACTCATCCACATCTCCCAGCTCAGCGAAGAGCACGTGGAGCGCGTCAAGGACATCCTCAAGGTGTCCGACGAAGTGGAAGCCCGCGTGATCAAGGTCGACAAGATCGAGCGCCGAATCGGTCTCTCAATCAAGGCGGTTGCCTACACCGAAGACCAGCTCCAGAAAGAGAGCCAGTCCTTCGAGACCCTCCGTCCATCCAGCGACCTCGTTGGTCTGGAGCAAGCGTTCAACCTTGCTACGACCGAAGACGAGTCCGAGGAGTGGAGTCCTTCCGAGGACTAATNCTNGCGGACTAGCAAAAACCTTCAAAGCNGCTTCGGGAAACCGGAGCGGCTTTTTTTGTGGGGCATGANTTTTAANGCCAGNGGCGTTCTGTCCNTTGGNCNAGGGTTACCAAAGTGAAACGGAGGCTACCGTGGGACTCTCGTCCGGATGAATTTCAAGCCTAGTGGGCTTGTGTCCATTATTTTACGACCCATGGATGGTGAGAGCGCAACACCGTGGTGTTGGGGAGGTTTTATTGACGGTAACCCCAGGGTAGGCATTGCCAACCCCGGGTTGAAAGGCGTGACATCTTTGGTGTTGGATCAGCCTACGATTTCTGATCGTGGATCCACTGATGAACATGCTTTGACCAAAGGTGATAACCTTTCGCGCTCAAGTGGAGGCCGTCTTTGACAAAGAGGTCATTCATCGGCTTGCCGTCTTTGCCGAGCATGGTGGGGGGAATGGGGAGGTAGTGAAGTTTGGGGTTAGCCTCGGTGATTTTTTTGATGGCCTGATTGGCCTTGTTCATTTTTGGCCAGAGATTCCATCGCTTGAGACTGGGCTTAATGGGAACGAAGACGATGTCGGTTTTTGGGAGTGCCTTGTGAACTTTGGCGACGAATTTTTGAAAGTCGGCGGTGACGATCTCGGCGGTCTTGCCGTTGCTGATGTCATTGTCGCCAGCGTAGAGAAAAACGACCTTGGGCTGGCAGGGGATGAGGATGCGGTCGGCGTAGAAGAGGGAGTCCTCCAGTTCAGAGCCTCCAAAACCGCGGTTGATGGTAGTATGCTCCGGGAAGTATTTTTTAAGATCCCACATGCGGGCGCTCGATGATCCGATAAAGAGATAGGCTCCTTTGGGTGGCGGGCTCTTTTTGTCAGTGGCTTCAAACTTCGCTATGTCCTTTTTCCACTTTGCGGGACCGGCGGAGAGAGGCGTAAGGAGAATGAGGAACAGGGAAAGATACTTCATCCCTGCCGACTACGCGGAGTAGCCGGTGAATATTTCGGTTTTAGGATGTCTGATTTCGAGTCCCAAGCGGGGCGATCATGCATAACCTAAGGGCGGTGGTCGTAAACTCCCGTTGCCCTGGGCTTCGATAGTTGGCCCCGTTGGGACCTTTTACGAGAGGAGGTGAGCCCCCAGAGCCGGACGGGTGGCGAAGATGAGCGGCGTGATGCCGGTTTTTTCGAGGTAGCGCTGGTGCAGAGTCTCGGCGATTTTCGAGGCGTCTTGAGTGCGGCAGAGGGTAACGGTGGAGCCCCCGAAGCCTCCGCCGGTCATGCGGGCGCCGAGGACGCCGCCTTCGAAGCCGATTTCGTTGGCAATCTCTACCATGAGGTCGAGTTCGTCACAGGAGACTTCGAAGTCATGATTAAGGGAGCGGTGGGAGCCGGCCATGAGAGGACCGATTTTAGAAAAGTCATTGTTCTTGAAGCTTTCCACAGCTTCAATGGTGCGCGCGATTTCACTGACGACGTGTCGGGCGCGGCGGAACATGACGTTGCCCATTTCCTTTTCGTGAATGAGAACATCGTCCATGGTGACATCTCGCCAGCTCTTCTTTCCGATCATGGCGAGAGCATCTTCGGTGGCTTTGCGGCGGGCGGCGTAGCCTCCATCGGAGAGGTCATGGGAGACATTGGTGTTGGCGACGACGATTGAGAGGCTGGGATCAGAGAAGGGAACGAGCTCCGAATTTCCCGAGCGGCAATCGATAAGGATGAGGTGGTTTTCCTTCCCGTAGGCCGAGGCAAACTGGTCCATGATGCCGCAGGGGACTTTCGCAAAGTCGTGCTCGGCTTTTTGAGCAAGAAGAGCTTTGTCGCGGGTTGCGAGGACAGTATCGACGAGACCTTCGAGAAGCGTGGCAAAAGAACATTCAAGCGCGGCGGAGGACGAGAGTCCGGCGCCAAGGGGAACTGACGAGACGATGCAGGCATCGAATCCCGGAATGCGGTAGTTGAGGTCCTGAAATCCTTTAATGACGCCGCGGAGGTAGTTGGACCATTTCACGTCGGAGATGGCCTGCTCTGTGGAGAGGTCAATCTCGACGGTTTCTTGTCCTTCGGTTGCGATGCGAGCGATTTGGCTGTCGTTTGGGCGGGCCGCGAAGACGACGTAGCGCTCGATGGCCAGAGGAAGGACGAAGCCGTCGCAGTAATCAATATGCTCACCGATGAGGTTGACTCGTCCGGGAGCCGCAGCAACGAGGCTGGCCTCGACCTTCAGCTTGTCCTGAAGACTTTTCCGGGCCTCGGCAGCGAGATCGTTGAGAGCTTGATTTGGATTCAGCATAAATGGAACACCGGTATTCATAGCGATTTGGAGAAAAGGGGGCAAGGCCGCGTAAAAAAAAGCCCCGCGCGTGAAGAATCACGGCGGGGCGGATGGGGGGGAGCAAATTAATCAGCGTTACTTGGCGAACGCGGCATAGAAGGCGAATACTAAAATCACGGAGGCGGCACTCGCCCACCTGACACCCTTCCATGGCGTCATATCGATGGTGTTCCGCGTTTCAATTTTCCATGGCTCGGAGCGTGGGGAGATTTTGGCCATGACGAGGAGGTAGCTAACGAGTAAGGCGAAAACGATTCCCATGTAGTGGAAGTTGTGGATGCCAAGATCCTTAATTCCTTGTTTTATTGGAGCAACAAATGCTCCCAGGGAAATGAGAATGATGCCAGCGATCATGGCGGTTGAAGCGGCTTTGGCTGGAACGTTTCGATTAAGGAGTCCAACGAGGACCACAGAGAAGATGGGAATGAAATAGATCGCATTCATATCTTGCAAATAGGTAAAGATGGTCTCTTGAGAAGCGAGAATTGGCGCGCCAATCATCGCTGCGATGGCGATAACTACCACGAAGCGCTTAGCCGCTTTCACAGTTTGCTCTTCGGTTCCCTCGGGATTGATTTTGTGCTTGTAAAGTCCGATGCTGAAGAGAGCCGAAGTGGAATTGAGAGCGGCATTGAATGAGCTAAGAATTGCTCCAACCATGACCGCTGAAAAGAATCCGGTAAGGTATGGCGGTAAGAGACGTGAAACCAAGGTGCCGTAGGCGTCATCGGGCTTGATCCCTTCGGCAGAATAGAGGTGATAAGCAACCAGTCCAGGAAGGACGAGGTATAGCGGTCCGAGCAGTTTGAGCCCACCTGTGAGAAGAACACCTTTTTGTCCCTCAGCAAGGCTGCTTGCTCCAAAAGTTCGCTGAATGATTTGTTGATTGGTGCACCAGTAGAAGAGATTTAAAAGTGCGACTCCCGTGAAGAGAGTCGAAAATGGAACGGAGACATCAACTCCCTCGGCTCCGGTTGAATCCATGTGTTCGGGATGGGTTTCATTGAGAGCTGTCCACCCAGCTCCGATTCCCTCTCCTCCACCCATTGCATTGAGGGCAAACCAAGCGATCATAATTCCTCCGATGAGTAGCCCGATTCCATTAATGGTATCCAGGACGGCAAGTGAGCGGAGCCCTCCGAATCGCGAGTAAAGCAACCCAAGAATCCCGATGAGTATACAGGTCAATTGAAGGAGGGTCGTGCTGTTTTCGATTCCAGTCAGGGTTGCTAGATCCATCATGTTGATGAGACCTTTGGCACCTGTGTAGAGAATAAGTGGAATCAGGATAAGTGCATAAGCAAATAGGAAGATTGTATTGGCAATGGACTGGGTCTGCTTATCGTAGCGTAATTCCAAAAATTGGGGAACAGTGGTGATTCCGGTTTGTAGGAACTTAGGTAGGAAATAAATAGCCATCAGGACCAAGGCCACAACGGCGTTTACTTCCCAGGCCATTACGCTGAGACCGTGTTTGAAAGCGGCTCCATTGAGGCCGACCATTTGTTCGGTTGAAAGGTTCGTGAGTAGGAGAGAGCCTGCAATGATTGGATAAGTGAGGCTTCGGCCTCCGAGGAAAAACCCATCGGAAGTGGATTTCTCGTCCTTGCGGGTAATTCGCCAAGTGAGGAAACCGGCGAAAGCGGTAAAGAAGATGAAGGAGATTACGGTGAGGAACATACCTGAATTTGTGTTGCTTGTGGTCTCTGCTAATCGCAGATGGGAGACATTAGGTAGGCTGTTGAGGGCTGAGAAGGACTTTTTTTGGAGGAACTGGGCCAAAAAGATATCCGGGGCTCCCTTGCCTTCCACCCCGCGCTCACATCGAACCGCCCTTGGAGGTCCGTGAGTTCACGGAACAAAAAAACCGCGCGAGGTCTGACCTGGCGCGGTTTTCGAAATTGTTAGGACTCCTAAAATGGAATGTCGTCGTCGGTGGGCTCCGCTTCGTTGTCGAAGGAGTTGTCAAAGGCTCCCGGAGGAGGATCTTCCTGGCTGTCGCCATTTCCACCACCACCACCGCCGCCTTCAATTTTCCAGGCGTTCAGGTTGACGTAGTAGCGACCCTTGTATTCGTTGCCACGGACGTCGAAGGTGACCTTGAGTTCGTCGCCGATGCTGACTTTGTCAAGCTGGTTGATCTTATCGCGGACAACCTCAAATTTGACCATCTGAGGGTATTTGCCGTCGGGGATTTCGATGACGAATTCACGCTTGGTGAATCCGCTGGCGAAGGTTTGGAGGTCTTCAAGAACTTTGAGCGTTCCGGTGAGTTCGAATGAATTAGCCATGGTGTGTTTCGTTGGTTATTTGTGGTGACGTCGAATGGTGAAGTTTTCCTGCTCCCAGATCAGCTCCGATTTTGGGAAGTGGTCTTCGTATTCGGGAAAGTAAGTATCGCCGGGATATTCCTCGTTGATGTGGGTGACGTAAATGTCGTCGAGGATGGGCATGAAGAACTTGTAGATTTCGGCTCCTCCGATGATGAAGACTTGTTGGTCGATCAATTGGAACTCCCGGAGTTCCTTCGGGTGGTGGATCGTTTCTGCGCCGTCGGCGTGGTAAGCGGGGTTGTGAGTCAGGATGATGTTCTGACGTTTATGAAGAGGGCGCCCGATGGACTCAAAAGTCTTGCGACCCATGACGATGGGATGTCCCAAGGTTTGTTTTTTGAAGAATTTTAAGTCGTCAGGGAGATGCCAGGGGAGGTCTCCGTTGGCCCCGATTACGCGATCGGGAGTCATGGCAACAATGGCGGATAATTTCATACAGCGACGGCAGCTTTGATATGGGGGTGGGCCTCGTAATCCACGAGTTCGAAGTCATCAAACGTAAAGTCATCAATCCCGGTGATTTCTGGATTGATCTTCATGGTGGGGAGAGAATTTGGGGATCGGACAAGTTGCTCGCGGGCCTGATCGAGGTGGTTCGAATACAGGTGGAGGTCGCCGAAGGTGTGGACGAAATCCCGCGCCTCATAACCACAGACTTGCGCGATCATGAGAGTGAGTAGGGCGTAAGAGGCTATGTTAAAAGGGACCCCGAGGAAGAGGTCGGCGCTGCGTTGGTAAAGTTGGCAGCTCAGGCCGGGTCGCTCGGAATCGGGATCGTGAACGTAGAATTGAAAAAGGAGGTGGCAGGGCGGCAGGGCCATTTCATCAACCTTGCCGACGTTCCAGGCTGAGACGAGGTGGCGGCGGGAAGTGGGGTTGTTTTTCAGGCCGTCGATGAGCTGCGCGATTTGGTCGACGGTTTCGCCATTATCCTTGGCCCACGAGCGCCATTGTTGGCCGTAAACCGGGCCGAGGTCGCCGTTTTCGTCGGCCCATTCGTCCCAAATGCGGACTTTATTCTCCTTGAGATAGCCGATGTTGGTCTCGCCTTTGAGAAACCAGAGGAGCTCGTGAATGATCGAGCGGAGATGCAACTTCTTGGTGGTCAGGCAGGGGAAGCCTTTGCGGAGGTCGTAGCGCGCCTGGCGACCAAAAACACTGAGGGTGCCGGTGCCGGTGCGGTCTCCACGCTCTTCGCCGTTCTCAAGAACATCGGTGAGAAGGTCGAGATAAGTTTGCATGACAGGAATGAAGCGCAAACGCGACTCGCTGGCTAGCGGATTAGTCGTTTCTTGTCGGTCGACGACGATTTTCTTTCTTGCGTCCGTGCTGGCGCTTCTTTTCGACGTTGCGAGCGCGGGCCCGGGCCCCCTGGCGGCGTTTCCGGCGGCGGATTTTTTCGCGGGCCTGCTGCCGCTCGGAGCGACGGCCGAGTTGGATGTTTTCGAGTTGCTGGCAGATATCGACTCGGGCGAGGTAGCGGTTCATTTCTCGGGAGCGGTCGCGCTGGCATTTGACCTCAAGTCTGGTCGGGAGATGCTGGAGATAAACGCAGGAGCTGGTCTTGTTGATTTTCTGTCCGCCGCTGCCGGTGCCGCGGATGAATTTCTCGAGTAAGTCGTCCTCATGGATCTCGAGCTTGGCCATGCGCTTTTGCAGCGCGGCTTTTTTCTCGGCCGAGATCATCGCTTCTTCATGGCGGCGAGGTAGGCTTTCACCGCCTCGGTGGTTTGTCCGGCAAGATCTGCCCGCCGGGTGGCAAAAGGAGGCACGAACCATGGGTAGGCCCCGGTGACGTCGGTGATGACGGCAATTTCTCCATCGCAGTTTCCCTCGCCACAGCCAATCCCGATCGTAGGGATGTCGAGTTGGTCGGTGAGCTGGCGGGAGGCGTTCGGGATGACGCTTTCGAGGACGATGCCAAAGCAGCCCGACTCCTGAAGTGCCAGAGCGCCCTCGAGCAGAGTTTCAATTTCGAAATCGGATTTTCCCTTCTTCTTATAGCCGCCCTCTTCCTTGACCCGCTGGGGGAGCATGCCGAGATGGCCCATGACGGGAATCCCGTCGTCGACGATGGCTTTCACTTTGTCGGCTTGGCGCAGGCCGCCTTCCAGTTTGACGGCCTGGGCTCCGGCTTCCACGAGTTTAGCAGCATTAGCGCGGGCTTCGTCGACGGTGCGATAGGTGTTGATGGGGAAATCGGAAACGATGAGGGCGTTTTTGGCACCGCGGGCGACGGCGGAGGTGTGGTGGATGATCTGGTCAAGAGTGACTTGGGTCGTGTCAGGGTATCCGAGCACAACCATGCCGAGGGAATCACCGACGAGGAGAATATCGACGCCTGCTTCATCGAGAAGGCGGGCGGTGGGGTAATCGTAGGCTGTCAGCGAGGAAATCGGGGCGATTCCCTTTTTTGCCCAGAGGCGCTCCGCTTTTCCAGTGCCGGTCATGATTGCGAGTGGGTTTACCACATTGATTGGATCAAGGAAGGCTCGGGTTCGTCAGTGTCAAGTTGCCGGAGGTGTTCGCCTACCGTGGAGAGATCTCCGGGGAGAATGAGCTGGGGAGAAATGTCGGCGAGGGGATTAAGGACAAAACGTCGGTCCGTTAGCCGGGGGTGGGGAAGGGTGAGGACGTCTTCGTCCATGATAGTGTCGCCAAAGTAGAGGATATCGAGATCGATCTTGCGCGGGGCGTTTCGCTCGGCGGTAGGAATGCGACCGAGATGCCATTCGATTCCCTGAACCGAAGAGAGGAGATCGTGAGGAGTTCCGATGTAGTCAATTTCAATGACGGCATTGTAAAAATCCGGAGAATTAGGAGGACAGCCGACGGGGTCGGTTTGGTAAATCGAGGATTGCTTGAAGCTGGCTCCGGTGTGGTTGAGTTTCACAAGCATATCCCTTGCGTCTCGCAGATTGGCGAGGCGGTTGCCGAGGTTGCTTCCCAGTGAAATGCCGGTGCGAATTGCCATGGTCGTTTTATTTTAAGCCAAGAACGTCCTGCATGTCGTAGAGACCGGGCTTTTGATTGCGAAGCCAAAGGGCTGCTCTCACCGCGCCGGAGGCGAATGTCATGCGGGATGAAGCTTTGTGGGTGAGCTCAAATCGTTCCCCATCGGCGGCGAACATCACGGTGTGATCTCCGACCACGTCTCCGCCGCGGAGAGTATGCATCCCGATTTCTTTCGAAGGACGGGGACCGGTGAGGCCGACGCGTCCGTGCGCGATGTCGTCTTCGTAGGAGGTCTGCGTCTCTTCGTTGAGGATTTCCAGAAGAGTGCGGGCCGTGCCGGACGGGGCATCAACTTTGTGGCGGTGGTGCATTTCCGTGACCTCGATATCAAAGGTTTCGTTGCCGAGAATGGCGGCGGCCTTTTGGGTGAGGTGAAAGAGGAGATTCACGCCGGTGGAAAAATTGGAGGCGTGGACGATGGGGATGGTTTTGGAAGCCTCCTGAATGGCAGCGCGTTGTTCGTCGGAGTGCCCGGTGGTGCCGATGATGAGAGGGGTCTTTGAAGCAACGGCCTTCTCGACCAATTCGTCGGTGAGGAGGGGAAGGGTGAAGTCGATAACCGCCTCGGATCCGGCGAGAGCAGCAGAGAGATCCTCTCCGGAATCATGGGTGGAATGGACTGAGGCGCCGGCCTCGGCCTCGATGGCTGCAATTACAGATTGGCCCATGCGGCCCGATCGGCCGGTGACGGTGATGTTCATGGCGGCAAGATTTGTCAGGAAAGTGAATTTGTCGAGTCGCATCGTCATTCGGTGGCTTGACAGAATGGTTTCGAGCAGAAAGACTCCGCCCGCTTTGAGAAAAGGAGCCGGCGTGGCGGAATTGGTAGACGCGCGCGATTCAAAATCGCGTTTCCTCGGAAGTATGGGTTCGATTCCCATCGCCGGTATTTCTTCTCAATGAAGACCTCTGAAATCCAGAGGTTTTTTTTGTCCGGGTGCTTGGGGGAAGGAATTCCCAATGATAGCCCTCCAGATGCAACTAAATGCAAGGGAAACGCGCATCAAAGGGGCAACGGTTTTAACGGCTATTTCGGCTCATCAAGAACATGAATTCTGATCAGTAGCCCAGAATTAAAAAGTCTGTTAACGATTCTCGGGTAGCAGCTGAAGGTTGTTTCATAGGAAAAAAGCCGTTCCTTGATGAGTGTCAAGGGGCGGTTTTTTTCGGGGTGACTAATTCTCGATTAATCAAAATCATGAAATCCACTCATTAGCATTCGAATCAAGAATGAGTTAAGTATTCCACACCACAATGTTGTTTGAGGTGTGTATTAGCCGTCCCCTTTCGAGGGGGCGGTTTTTTTGTCGCCCAAATCTGACTGACTGCCAGGAATTTGCTTTTGGCGGGAGGGTCGCGGAAACCCGGGTTTGACGGAACCCATGGGGGAGAAAGTGGGTTAATATTGAGAAAAAATCATCTGTTAAAATTGGAGAGTTTTTCGCGTGGCCATTATCTTTTTTAATATGTTGATGCTTCGAGGAGGATCAAAGTCCTCTCCCATCTTGACATGATCAAAACATCGTGAAGGCTTGAGGCGGTAAATTCATCAAAGTGAGATTCATTATGCCTTCTAAATTTTCTTCTACTTGTAGTATTTTTCTTTCTTTGACTTCCATAGTGTGGGGAGGGAATTGGGCTCACTGGAGAGGGCCTGCTGGGAATGGTTCTTCACCCGATGCCAAGCCGCCAATCGAGTGGAGCGCGACCAAGAATGTAAAGTGGAAAGTCCCGGTTCCTGGGCGTGGTTCAGGTTCCCCGGTGATTTGGGAAAACAAGGTCTTTGTCGTTTCTGCGGTGGCAGCGAAAGGAGGCCGGGGGTTTGACGGAGAACGCCTCTCGAAGTTGGCCTTCAAACTTTTTTGTTTTAATCGGGAGACTGGGAAAATCCTCTGGCAAAAGACTACGATTACCGCGACGCCCCACCAAGGAACCCACTCCACGAATGGTTTTGCTTCCGCCTCACCTTGCACGAATGGCAAGCATGTTTATGCGCACTTCGGTTCTCGCGGGCTTTACTGCTATACCATGGATGGCGAGCTTGTCTGGAAGCGTGATGACTTTGGAAAGATGGACACTCGTAACGCTTTTGGTGAGGGAAGTTCTCCAACTCTTGAAGGCAACAAGATCCTTGTGCCATGGGATCATGAAGGACCTTCTTCCCTTTATGCGCTAGATTGCCTCACTGGCAAAACGATTTGGCAGACTAAGCGCGACGAGCCGACCAATTGGTGCACCCCTTTTGTCGTTGAGAATAGCGGTGCCAAGCAAGTCGTGATGAATGGTCAGACCTGTATCCGTGGTTATGAGCTCGCAACTGGTAAGGAACTATGGCGAATTGCGGGGAAAGCCCAGAGACCTGTCACCTCTGCAGTGGCTATCAATGATCTTGTTATTGTCGCCAGTGGCTTCCGTGGCTCCTATGGCGGGGCGTTTCGTCTCGGTGGACGAGGCGACCTCAAGGGCACCCAGAATGTCGTGTGGAGTTGGGAGAAGAATACGCCCGACCTCGCTTCACCTCTACTGTCTGGGAAGCTTCTCTATATGCATAAGGCCAAGTCGGCTTCACTTTCATGTGTGAATCCTCTCACTGGTGATGCCTATTATACGGCGGCGAGAATTCCAGGTCTCTCGACTCTCTATGCTTCTCCAGTCGCTGCGAACGGTCGGGTCTACATTACTGGACGAAGTGGAACGACCGTGGTCATTAAAGATAGTAAGAAGCTGGAGATTATTTCCACCAATTCACTTGATGAAGGAGTCGACGCAACTCTAGCTCCGGTCGACCATCAGTTGTTTATCCGGGGTGAGCGCCATCTGTTTTGCATTGAAGACTCGAATTAGTGGTTAAGTCGTTTCTGCCACTGTAATTAGCAATGGCCGGGAAAGTTAAGAGATCCAACTGACCGCTAGGGATTTGCTTTTTGCGGAAACCCGGGTTTGGCGGAATACATGTGGAAGAAAAGGGGGTTGTTCGCCAGAATGAACTGGCTGATTAATCGGGATTCCCAGTCGGTTTCACCGGCCCGATATGGGCCATGGCTTTAACACCACCGACAACGAAGTATCCCAAGGGCTTATCATCCTTGTCCGTGATCAACCAGACATGACCGGCAAAAGTCTGTTGCGGCCTACGCTCACCAGACTTCATTTCTCCATACAGCTCATTTTCCTCTCCCTCAACATACCAGTATTTGACCGCTTTCTTTAAATCATTCTGAAATACGATCTGTACCTCCTTCCCGTCGTGGGAACGAGGCAGCGCTTCCCGCGTCGTATAAGGAACGAAGGTCAGCTTGTTGGACTTCAAGACTTTCATCGACTGTTCGTATTCGACCAACATTTTCTCAAACTCTTGTTCGTCAACCGGGCCAATCTTCTGGAATGCAAACTTGGCTCGAAACACCGGTTTTCCATACTCTGTCACCTGCAACTTACCCTTTCCATGACCGTCTTCACCTTGATCACGAATATGCCTGAGCGAAACTCCAGGGGGCATTGACGGAGCAACAGCCCGGACATAGGTCCGACCAGTTATGGGATCCGAGTAGACATGCTCTGTCCGCTCGGAACCGTCAGTAGCGGCATATTGCATTACAAACAGCCCCAGTTGCTCGTCATAGTGAATTTTGGAATGGTACAAGGTCTCCTGGTTCTCACCTTCAAACCGTCCAACGATTTCGGCAGCAATTTTCCCGGCAACCAAGCGTGCCTGCCAGTTGTCTTGCGTGGCAGTCTGCTCTCCACCTACCGGTCCCATCGTCACTTTTCCCTGGAACTTGCCAATACCCCGCGCCAGGCTTTCCCGTGCCTGCTGGGGCGTCAGCTTTTTGTCTGGAAAATCCGGGATCTCCTCATCCTGGGCAACCGGAGCGGCCACGAGATCGGCAGAAATCTCCGTAACTTCCTCACCTGAAACACCGTTGATCAACATCAACAGGCTGACCGCAATCACGAGGTAACTCAATTGAGTCATTCTGATTTTCAAACTCCTAGGAATTTTCTTTTGGCGGGAAGGTCGTGGAAACTGGGGTTTGGCGGAATACATGGGGGAGAGAGGGGGTGGGTGAGCGTTAGTGATATCATCTCAAGGGGGCGTGTGGAAGTCATTTCTGAACATCGAAACGTATTCTAATTTCGAGATGGTGTGTATCCCAATATCATCATTTGCCACCTGTGCCGGAAGAGAGTCGTTCCATGTTGGTTGCTGGTCTCAAGACGGCCTTAGACTAAGGAGAAGCAGAACTCACTTTCAAAGGCCAGAAGAGTTCGTCTCCAGCCGCTGAGATCGTCAGAGATTCCAGAGATACCCCCCAGTTTAAACCTTCGATAGATGCTCCATACTCTACTTCGTCTTCAATCATCTTTCATATTCTACACGCTTCTGCAGAGATCCCCAAGCAGGCAGTCGGGGTTAGCATGCCGTCTGGCATTTTTTATGGTCAGTATTTTCCATTGGTACCGAACATGTCCTTTTTGGAGGGACGGGGGCGTTTTCTCACAGAATGATCCGGGGCGCCGGTGACGCGGTGGAATTCGTCGGGGGTGCGTTTGGTGGGGAGGTAGTCGTTGGTCTTTTTGGACCAGACGGCGAGGGCACTTTGCATTTTGAGTAGAGTCGCTTGATGCTCTTTGGAGCCGGCGAGATTTTTGGTTTCGAAGGGATCGTTTTTGAGGTCGTAGAGTTCGAACTCGGCGCGGGGTGAGGTGAAGCAACGAAGCTGGGCCGCGTTAAGTTTGTTGTCGGCTTTGAGCTTGAGCATGGATTGCCAGGTCGGGCTGCGTCCGGCGTCGGCGGACGGTGTGTTTTGCAGATCGACGTAGCTGTTCCGGATGAGTTTCCATCGTTGGTTGGCGATGGCGCGGCCGTGGTCTTCGTAGTCGTGCCAGTGGTCTTCGGCGAAGGCGTAGTTGCGGGCGGTGGCAGTGGGATCCACGAGGATGGGAGCGAAGTCGACCCCTTCGTAGGTCTTGCCCGGGGTGAGGCCGGCGAGTTTGAGGAAAGTCGGGGCGATGTCGACGGAGCTGACGAGGCTTTTGGTTTTTTGACCGGCTTTGATGCGGGCGGGCCAGTTGACAATCCAAGGCGTGCGGATGCCGCCGTCGTAAAGAGTGGTTTTGTCCCCGGGGAAGGGTCGTCCGTTGTCGCTGATGAAGAGGACGAGGGTGTTGTCGGCAACGCCTTGCTTTTTAAGTTCCGCCATGACCTTGCCGACGTAATTGTCGAGGCGTCCGATTTCGTCGTAGTAGAGTTGGTAGTCACCGCGGACTTCGGGGGTGTCGGGGACGTAGGGAGGGAGGCGAACCGAGTCAGATTTGTGCGGAGGCTGGAA
>NHEN01000170.1 GCA_002172625.1 Verrucomicrobiaceae bacterium TMED86
ATTTGAGGGTGATCGGCTTTGCGAGATCGAAGACAGCCTGTCGAGCTTCCCGTTTGGTGTTTCCGTCGACGGCCCACCCGGTATTGGCTTTGCCGTCAAGGCTGTTTGCAATCGGATAGCCTTTCTGTTCGTAACTGGCGCGGGCCTTGGCAATTTTGACAGGGATGTCCTTCTTGCCATTTTGGATGACGTGAGCGTTTATTCCGGAGAGGACAAAATTGCCATTGTGCCCACGCGCGTAGCCCTTGTTCGGGAATGAGGGATCGGAAAGTGCTTCGATTTGGAAGGAGCTGAGGTTTTTCAGATTTGGTCTTAGGATGATGGTGCGAAGATCGGTGGCGGGTTTCGATCCGGTAGCAAGATAGGAGCCGTCAGCTTGTAACTTGAAGGTGGTTTTTCCCTTTGAAGTGATTTTGGTAGGCTTTTGGGTCGTCCAAGGATTTTTGAGTATCCTCAGGATATCTCCGTTGAGCTTTGCTGCGGCTTCCTCTTTTGCGGAGGAGAGACTTTTTTCGATCTCAGCGATTTGCGTTTTCAGCTGTGCGACTTGATTTTCGGCTTCGGGGTTTTCAACTTTGATGGTGGGTTCAAAGTTCTTGGGGGTTCCTCGTTCAACCCCTTTTTCCGGGACGTTGTTGAAAAATGAATAGAACTGGTAGAATTCCTTTTGCGAAATGGGGTCGTATTTGTGGTCGTGGCAACGACAGCAGTTGAAGGTGAGTCCCATCCAGACCGAACCGGTGGTTTCGACGCGGTCGATGACGTTTTCGACATGCCATTCGGCGGCGAGTGATCCACCTTCGGTATTGATGCGGTGATTGCGGTTAAATCCGGTGGCCACGATTTGAGAATTCGTGGCATTGGGAAGCATGTCTCCGGCGAGTTGTTCGATGGTGAACTGGTCGAAGGGCATGTTCTGATTAAAGGACCTGATGACCCAGTCGCGCCAAGGCCATTGGTAGCGTTCCCAGTCGGCCTGGAAGCCGTGGGTGTCGGCGTAGCGTGCGCCATCGAGCCACCACATCGCCATCCGTTCGCCGTAGCGAGGAGAGCTTAAAAGTCGGTCGACGAGTTTTTCGTAGGCGTCCGGAGACTTATCGTTGAGGAAGGTTTTTTGTTCGTCGAGTGTCGGAGGGAGTCCGGTGAGATCGAGAGAGAGGCGTCGGAGGAGCGTTTCACGGGATGCTTCGGGTTGTGGAGTGAGCCCGGCTTCATTGATTTTTTTAAAAATGAAACTATCGATGGCATTTTCACCCCATTTTGAAGAACCGACAATCTGGGCTTTCTCCGGTGGGATGAAGGCCCAGTGACCTTCGTATTTCCCGCCTTCAAGGACCCACTGCTTGAGGGTGTTTTTTTGTGTCTCGCTGAGTTGATGTGGATGATCGGGTGGAGGCATGACCTCGTCTTCGTCGTCATTAAAGATGCGGTAGATCAATTCACTCTCTTTGAGGTCGCCTGGGACGATGGCACGGAAGCCGTCGTGGTCTTCATAGGCTCCCTCGGCGGTGTCGAGCCGGAGACCGGCTTTTCGGGAACCTTCATCGACACCATGGCAATTAAAGCAGGTGTCGGCGAGGATGGGACGGATGTCCCGATTGAACTGAAGCTCGCCATTGGCCGGGCAACTGAGGGCCAGAAGAGCGAGGAGAAATTGTCCACTTCGGGGCATTCTTTTGATACGTCGGGATTAGGGTGATTCTTGGGCAAATTTGGAGAATTTTCAGCCTTTTGCGTCCTCCAGCATTTTGATCCAAGCACCGAGGTAATGACCATTATCGTGGAAGGTGCGTCCGGAGACGAGATTGTCGTCGATAACACAAGCTTCATCGACAAAAATCCCCCCGGCAACTTCGAGATCGAATTGGCATTTCGGGACGGTGGCCATGCGGCGCCCTTTGACGCAGTCAGCGTAGGCCGGGATTTCAACGCCGTGGCAAACCGAAGCGATTGGCTTGTTTTGCGTAAAAAAATACTTCGTGATGCGGACGAGATCCTCATCGTAGCGGATGTATTCCGGGGCGCGACCACCGGAGAAGAAAATACCAAGGTAGTCTTCTTCATTTACTTCTGAAAACGCCAAATCGGCGTTGAGGGTGTAGCCTTCCCATTCCTTGGTGATAGTCCAGCCGGGTTTCACTTCGTGCATGACCATTTGATAGGGACGCTTTTCCGGAGCAATCACGACGGGTTCGATCCCGGCTTCGATCAAGCGATAGTAAGGATAGAGGGTGTCGAGAGTCTCGGAGGCATCTCCGATGACAATGAGGGCTTTAGGCGTCATGAAGTGAGCCTACGAGATGCTGTCAGGTCGTCTATCTCGGATTTTGACACAGAGGGAGAAAAAGGCCAGTCTCCCCCCGACATGTCCGTTCCGCAGAATACCATCGCCCTGGTCTATGACTACGATCAGACCTTGAGCCCGAGCTATATGCAGGACGATGTCTTGTTTCCAAAGTTCGGGATCGATCCGGAGCAATTTTGGAAGAAGTGCAATCTGCTTGTGAAAGAGCAGAAGTGGGACGGGGAATTGGCTTACATGAAGTGCCTTCTCGATTATCTGGGTATGGACAATGTTTCCAATGCCGATCTGACGGAACTAGGAGTAGGCTTGAACTACTATCCGGGTGTTGAAGAGTTTTTTGAAGAGATCAATGAATTTTACATTCTGCCCGAGCATGAAGCAGCGGGAATTAAGGTGGAGCACTATATTGTTTCGTCTGGCCTTAAGGCACTCCTCGATGGTTGCTCGCTCAAGAATAAGGTGAAGTCGATCTTTGGGTGTGAGTTCGGTGAAGACGAACATGGCCGGATTAGTTTTCCCAAGCGTACGATTTCGCACACTACCAAGACCCAGTATCTCTTCCGGATTAACAAGGGATTGCTTAATCCCGACGATGATGTGAATGACCACATGCCGGGCGATGCTCGTCCGGTGCCCTTTGAGAACATGGTCTATGTCGGTGATGGCCCCACGGATGTTCCTTGCTTTACTGTGATGAAGAAAAATGGTGGTCAGGCAATCGCGGTGTATAATCCGAATGATCAAAGCGGGCGGAGTTTTCGAAAATGCTTCCAGCTCTGCACGCATGCCGAGCGGGTTCAACACATTGCTCCGGCGGATTACCGCAAGGGAAGTCACCTGCGATTGCTCTTGGAGGAGATGGTCAAGGAGGTTGCTGATCGTATTCTCAGAGAACGCCTTGAGGAAGGTCAGATGGGACGAGTGGCAGCGCCGGGGTTTTAAGAAAGTTTCATGAGTAAAGAACAGTTTCACTTTGTCGGGGTATGCGGAACCGCGATGGGCTCGGTGGCCGCCGGAATGATTGAACAAGGCTATGTTGTCACCGGGTCGGATCAGGCGGTTTATCCTCCGATGTCGACATTTTTGGCCTCGAAGGGTCTGGAGATCATGGAGGGATATCGGGCTGAGAATATTCCCGATGATGCCACGACCGTGGTGATTGGGAATGCCATCAGTCGTGGAAACGAAGAGGCCGAAGCGATTTTAGATCGGCGCTTGCGATATGTGTCGCTGCCCGAAGTGCTGAAAGAATATTTTCTTCGAGGACGAAAGAATTACGTCATCAGTGGGACGCATGGGAAGACCACTACGAGTTCGATGCTGGCCTGGTTGTTTGAATCAGCGGGCGAGGAACCTAGCTTTATGATTGGCGGAATTCCGGCAAACTTTGGACAAGGGGCACGGTTTACGAAATCGGATTACGTTGTGATGGAAGGCGACGAATACGACACGGCTTTTTTTGACAAGCGGTCCAAGTTTTTGCATTACCTGCCGGAGCTTGTCGTGATGAACAACATCGAGTTCGATCACGCGGATATCTACGATAACCTCGATGAGATTATTTTGACCTTTCAACGTTTGTTGAAGGTCGTTCCGCGGAATGGTTTGGCGCTGATCAATGGTGATGATGAAAACTGTCTCACGGCAGCGGTTGATTCTCCCTGTCCTATTAAAAAATTGGGATTCGGTGAGGATTGTGATTTTCGAATTATCGAAGTGGAGTATCTCGAGAGCGGGAGTCGCTTTACGATTAATGGCGAGCGTTACGAAGTGCCCATGGTAGGTGAATTCAATGTGCGAAATGCAGCGATGGCGGTGTGCTCGGCGCGCTTTGCCGGACTTTCGCCGGATCAGATCTGCCAGGGCTTTATGAGCTTTGAAGGGATTGCTCGCCGCCAGCAGGAACGTGGAGAAGTTCGTGGTGTGACGGTGATCGATGACTTCGCCCATCATCCCACCGCGATTGGCCTGGCCATCGATGGTTTGCGGCAGAAATATCCTTCGCGTCGTTTGTGGGTGTTGTTCGAACCGCGATCAAATACCACGCGTCGGAGTATTTTTCAGGATGATTTGGCCGAGGCACTTCAGAAAGCGGACCTTGTGGTTATTCCAAGTATCCCAGATCCCGAAAAATTTGCGGAAGATGATCGGCTTGACCCGGATAAACTTGTGGAAGAGATCAAATCCAAAGGGACCGAGGCCTGGTATCTTGGTGAGGTTGATGAGATCGTTTCCCATGTTTCAGGCATTGCCCGAGAAGGTGATGTGATCGCGGTTTTGAGTAACGGTGGATTTGGTGGGATTCACACCAAGTTGCTCGAAGCGCTTGCAGAGTGAGAATGGCGACGCTCGGTTGATAAGCGGGGTGGGCGCCGCGACTCCTTTGCGGTCTAGAACGTTCCGTTTAATTTCCGTCCCATCCAGAAGAGGGATAAGAGAATAACGAGAATGGTCGGAGCCAGCCAGTGGGCCCAGAGTTTGATCGAATCAACAAGAGGTTGGGGTTCGGGAAGGGCGTTGATTTCTTTGACTAATTCCTCCAATTGGGCGGCGGTGACGAGTCGGCCGCGTGACACTTTGGTCATTTCTTCGAGGACTTCGAAGCGAGCGGGAAGGCCTGTTTTTTCGATGTCGTCGGTTTGGGAAATGATTTTCGTTTCGATAAAGGCTGAATCATCGCCGGCGATGAAAGCTTTGACGCCCCAGGTTCCCGGTTGGCTGATTTTAAACTGTCCGCTGAAGGAGCCCCAGGAAGCGTCGTCTTGGGCGAGTTCAATGCGTTGGCTGGTGCCGTTTGGAGCGGTGAGGTCGATCTGAAGATTACCTTCGGTGAGCGGAGCGCCATTTTCTGAAAAAGCGTTGGCAGAAAGGAGAACCGGGTCGCCGGGTTTGGGGCGTTCGGGAGTGTAGAAAAGGCGAACGCGTTCTCCGGCGGCCATGTTTCGTTGGTAGGACATCCAACGGGCGACCTGTCCCCAGAAGCGATAGTGGTAAAGGTCTTCCACACCGCGACGCCATCTCCAGGCGGAGTCGGTGGCCATGTAGAGAACCTTACCGGCTCCGGCGCGTGAAGTGACGAGAATGGGGAGACGTCCGGAGGCATTGCTTCGATTGGCATTTACGGCGAGAACGGTAGTGCCCGCCTTGGCTTTCACCACGGGAGCCTGCCAGTAGAATCCGGGAAGATCCTGCCAGATCACTTCGTTCTCGGTTTCATCGTCTCCAAGCATCGTCAACAACGACTGCTCACCTTCGGAAGTAAGTCGCATCGACGCATCGATGGAGTCACTGAGCCCCGTTGGATTGTCTTTGTCGAGGATGACCGGGATTAGGTCGTAGAGTTCCGTTTCTTCCAACTTGAATTGGTTTCCCTGTGCCCCCGGAATGAAAACCACACCGCTAGCCTGATTTTCGACGAGGCCTTTGATCAGATTGGCCTGCTCGGTGGTGAGTCCGGATTCGCCGTCTTCACTGAGGCCGACATCACCGACAAAAACGACATCATATTTTTGGAGGTCTTCGAGGTTTTCGGGAAACTCTTGAATGTAGTCGGGTCCGTCACCTTTGCCGAGGTTGGGGTGGAGGAGCAAACAATCAACATCGACACCCGGGTCACGGGAAAGGGCATTACGGATAAAGCGGTATTCCCAACGGGGAAGCGTTTCCACCACGAGGACTTTAATCGATTCCGGTTTTCCGCTGATAATGAAATCACGACTATTGTTGCTTTGCACCAATTCACCATTGGTTGCCGGGATGCTTAGGCTGAGAGAAGAAGCGCCTTCTTTTTCAATTCGCCACAAGATGGAATCATAATGCGTGGAGTTGGCGCGAATGGTGATGTCCTTGGTTCGTTCTTTTCCGCTGTCGCTGCGAATGCGAACGATGGTGCGGACATCGCGTCCCAAAGAGGACTGAATGGTAAATGGAATCTGCACGTTCTCACCAACAATGCCGTAGGTGGGAGCATTCACCGAATCCAGATCAAGGTCGGGGAGGCGTTGCTGGGATCCGGTGCCCAGAGCGTATAACGGGACATCTTTAAGGCGGAATTGTTGGGCTGCCGCGACAGGAGACTTACCGATGTTCCAGTCGCCGTCTCCAAGCATAACGACTGCGCGGAGATTGCGTCCTGCCTCGAGGATCTTCTTCAAGGCATCATTGATGTCCGTGCCGGCCATGGCGCGGAGAGCCGGGTCGGTGTCTTCAGGCGGGGCACCGAAGGTGGAAAGGGTGACGCGGTTTTTGCTTTCTGCCTCGAAGGGTTTCCAGAATTCCGAAGCGAGAAGGTTATCGACGAGCTTCTCGCGGGTAATGACTGTTTCTTCACTTTCCATGGCCTCGGGAACACGGGCATCGGTCGTGCTCATAGAGAGGGATTCGTCGGTCACGATGACGATTTCCGGTTGCAGGTCGGATTCCTGAATGGTGCGCCATTCTGGTCCGAGAAGCATAATGGAAACGAAGAGAACACAGACGAAGCGAATGGTTTCCAAGATTCCGGTTCGCCCGGGTCGGGCCGAGCGTCGGACTGCGGTGATGCAAAGACCTGCGGTTGCGATCAGGACGATCACGACGAAGACCAGGACGAAGATATTCGTCTGGAAGTGAAGAGGTCCTAGGTTGAAGTTGTTCACGACGCGGGCGAGGGATTGGTGGCGGGAGCAACGCTGGGGCGTGGCTGCAAGCAGAGGATTGCCTCAGCAAGCATGAAGAGAAGAACGGCAACCAAAAATGCTTTCCAAGCTTCGCTGATGAGATCGTCCTGGGTCTTGGTGTCTTCGAAAAGTGAGTAGGGCGTGTCCTCGAGAAGTTTTTGGAGGCTTTCCTCGTTGACCCGTTCGAGATCCCCCTCGCTGTTGGGGCGGTTGACGGCCACGGTGCGTTCGCCGAGTCGGTAGACGCCACTTCGGTAAGGTCCGAGTGATGGNTCGTAGTCTTCGAAGCTGTCNAGGCGGGAGCGAATTTCGTCATCTTGCGTTTGCGACTTTTCGCTNCCAGCAATGGCNCGGTAACCGGCGTGAAGGCGGTCGGTGCCNAGTTGGATCATGCGTTGGTTTGCGACGAGATGNAGCGCGGTGTATTCCATGTTGGACCAACGGTCATCGGGAAGAGTTCCTACAAAAATGGCCGTGCCAGCACCATTGATCTGACGAAGGAGAAGCGGTGATTTGTCATCCCATTCAGCGAGAGTTGCGGCGTCGCCCTGAATACTGCGGCGTCTGATACTTCTGAGTTCCTTAACCGGAAGGGGCGTGCCGGTTTGACCGTCCTGCCACGGGCCGTCGTCGCGGGTCCAGACCCCATTGATGAAAAACTCGTCGTCCGGAGCGTTGATCACGGGCCCCCAGGATATTCCGAAGATCGCTTCCGTAGATGGTTCCTCGGGCGGATAAAAAATAGCGGACCCCCCGGATTTTACGAATTCCGCCATCTGTGAGGCGACGGCACCGGTGGGCAGCGGAGCCTGCCAAATAATGAGGGACGCGGTGCTCCAGTTGATTTTGGTTGTTTGAACCGGGGAGACGATTTCGCAGCTGAAGCGGTCAAATCCGGTTGGGGCGGCTGATCTTTGAAGGTATCCGGCGACTTCGCTGGAGGGGTCTTCGACGACCAACCACGAATAGACCGGTTCTTTTTCCCCAAAGGCAAAAAAGACCGTGTTATCGCGCGGGTTGTTGTCGGTTTGTAGTCCGACCCAGCCGTATCCGCTCTCTTGAATCTCTCCGAGGGGAATACGCTTTTGTAGACGAAGCTCCTGTCCGCTGATGGTGACGCGTTCAGGGTCGGTGCTTCGGGCGCCCATCAAAGAAATAGTGAGTGGAATAGAGGCCTCGGACTGGCCTTTGCTACGGGAAATTTTGAGATCGAGAAGGAGGTCGTCCTCGATACGGCGGGAGGCCAGAAGTTCGAGTGAGTAGTTCGGGATGATTTCGGATCCAGAGGCAAGAATACGAAGGGAGGTTTTGGTGGGAAGTGCTTTGATTCCGCTTTGAATGGCGAGCCATCTCGAATCGTCGGGACGCCAATCGCTCCGTTGGAGATCCGAGGCAACCCAAATTTCTGATTTACCGGGCTTGGTTTCCTGAAGGTAGTCGATGGCCTTAGTAATTAAGACAGGGATGTCAGCTTGTGTGTCGGTGGCCTGGGTTGAAGTCAATTCGGGGAGGACATCGGGTGAGGGGACGTCTTGAATTTCTCCGGAGGCACTATCGATGATAACGAGGCGGGGGGAGCCCATGTTTTTGATGGCGTCGGCAATTCGATTGACGACGGCTTCGCGCCTACTTGGGGAGCCGTCACCCTCGCGGGTTTCCATACTGGCTGATCGGTCGAGGACGAGGACAACTGTTTCCACCGAACCTCCGCCCCAGCCCAGCCAGTTGCCGATGAGCGGACGCGCAACCGCAAAAATGAGCGCGGCGATGGCGAGGGTCCGGCAGGCTAGAATGAGGATGTGTTTGAGTCGCTTTTTCCCCCGTGACTCCCGGGAAGCTTTTAACAAGAAGGTCGTTGCCGCCCACTTGATGGTGCGGAAGCGCCGCCGGTTGAGCAGGTGAATGATCACCGGGATGGCGGCGGCAAAAAGCCCGATAAGGGCGGCTGGAACGAGGAAGTTCAACTGAGAAGGCTAGCGTTTTTTGGTCAGGCGTGAGGTGATGAAATCGGAAACGACTTTTTCGTAGTTCGCGTTGGTTTGGAGAAGGTGGTAGTCGGCATGCACGTTGTGGCACTTGGTCTCCACGGTCTCGAGGAATTCGCGGAGAGCCTCGTGGTATTCGTCGACGATAAGGTTCGGTTCGGCTACGACGACGCTACCGTCTTCAAGGTCGACAAAGCGATGAGGTCGCTCGAAATGGAAATCCACCTCCTGTGGATCGAGAAGATGGAACATCGCGATGTCGTGCTTGCGGAAACGAAGATGCTGGAGAGCGTCGGCCAGTTTCTCGGTCTCGACGAAGAGGTCGGAGAGAATGATGACGAGAGCGCGTTGTTGGGTTTTCTCGGCGATTTGGTGGAGCGCGTGAACGAGTCCGGTTTCGCCGGTAGGCTCGATGTCTTTGAGGGTTTCGAAAATGTGCTGCAGCTGGGCGGCGCGTCGGCTCGGTGGGATTTCGAGGTGAAGTTTTTCGCTACAACACGAGAGTCCTGCGGAGTCGCCTTGGTTGACGATGAGGTAGGCTAAAGTGGCGGCAATCTTCTTGGCGAAGTCGATTTTGGAGGGGTTTTCTCCCGAGGTGAAATCCATCGATCCGGAAGTGTCGACAACGAAATAGGCCCGCAGGTTGGTGTCGGCCTCGAACTCCTTAATGTAGTAGCGGTCGGACCGAGCGTAGGCCTTCCAGTCGAGACGACGGGTGTCGTCACCGGGAACATACTTGCGGTATTCCGCGAATTCGACGGAAGATCCCCGGTGCGGAGAACGGTGACGTCCTGCGACATTTCCCACCATGGGAAAACGGGACTCCAACGGGATCGCCCCAAGTCGGGCGAGGACGTCAGTGTCGAGGAAGTCGTATTTCATACGGGAAGCCTGGGGAAGTCAGGAGGGATTCCGGTTGGATCTTAATAATCCTCCCGCATCTCTTCGACGAGGCGTTTGACGATCCTCTTGGAGGTCATTCCTTGGGACTCGGCGGCGAAGTTCGTGAGAACACGGTGGCTGAGAACGGGCTGGGCGACGGCTTCGATGTCTTCGAGGGAAGCCATGTAGGTTCCACGAAGTGCAGCGCGCGCTTTGCAACCGAGAATGAGATACTGCACGGCACGCGGTCCGGCACCCCAACCGACATATTCCTTGATCCACTCCGGGGCATCTTCGCCATCGGGACGGGTTCGGCGAACGATCTCAACGGCATAGTCGTAAATATGATCGGGCACAGGAACGCGGCGAACGAGGCTTTGGTATTTGAGAACTTCTTCTCCGGTGAGGAGTGCTTTGAGAGGTTCCTTGTCAGCTCCGGTTGTTTCGCGGGCAATACGTTTTTCCTCGGCGGCAGTCGGGTAGTCGACATCGATGAGGAACATGAAGCGGTCGAGCTGTGCCTCGGGAAGGGGATAAGTTCCTTCTTGCTCGACGGGGTTCTGCGTCGCGAGGACGAAGAAAGGCGCATCAAGCTGGTAGGTTCGGCCTAGGACGGTGACGTGGCGTTCCTGCATCGCCTCCAGCATGGCGGACTGGGTCTTGGCGGGTGCCCGGTTAATCTCATCAGCGAGCACGACGTTGGAAAAGACGGGGCCTTTGACGAATTCGAACTGGCGTTTGCCGCCGTCTCCGTTGTCTTGGATAATGTCCGTTCCGGAAATGTCGGCGGGCATGAGGTCGGGCGTGAACTGAATTCGGTTGAAGTCCAGATGGAGGGTTTCCGCGACCGAGGAAACGAGGAGGGTTTTGGCGAGACCAGGAACACCCATGAGGAGACCGTGGCCGCGGGCAAAGAGACAAATCGCGAGTTCTTCAATGACGTCCTCCTGGCCGATGATGGTCTTACCGAGTTCGGCTTTGAGGTCTTGGTAAACTTTGCCGAGTTGGTCAATGGCGGCGACGTCGTCGGCCTCGAGACTTTCCGGTGGCGCAGCCGGAGCGGGCGTGCTTTCGGCTGAGGCTTCCTTGGCAGGCGCAGGAGTGGATTCGTCGAAGGTTTCCTTTTCTGGAGCGGATTCTTGTTTCTTCACTTCGGGAGCGGGGAGAGTTTCGATCGGGATTTGATATTCAACTTTGGATCGCTCGATGGGGCGGGCCGGCGGTGTTTTACGGAAAGTGGCGGGAGAAGTGGATTCAAGCATGATAAGAATTGGAGTGGTCGTCGGTGGATCTGGAAACGATTTTTTTAAGAGCGGACGGGAGGGGGAGACTTGTCTGTGGGATACGGAGCCGGGGCGCTTTTTTCTTCGATTAATCAGAAGAATGTTTCCTCGTCTCAAATCTAGGTGGAAGACTACAGGGGCGACCGACCTTGGCAAGCGATCTGGTGGGTTTCTCGCAAGAAATAGGGGGTGTTTCCTGCCCGGGGAATTTTGGGCGAGACCGCACTGGATTTTTTGGAGCGAATCTGCCAAAGAAGGTTCGTCCCATGAGTGCTCCATTCGAGGTATTGCTTTACTACAAATATTGTCGGATCGCCGATCCGGACGCTTATGCTGACGAGCATCGAAAACTTTGTTATCAGTTGGGGTTGAAAGGGCGGATTCTCATCGCTGCGGAGGGGATTAACGGCACGGTTTCCGGCACGGCGGAAAATTGTAAGAAATACCGTGAGACGCTGGATGAAGATCCTCTCACCGCGGAGATTGCCTGGAAAATTGACCCCTCGGAGGAGCATGTCTTTTCCAAGCTATCGATCAAAGTGCGGGATGAGGTAGTGACTTTGGGGCTGGGCGAAGAGGATTTCAGCCCCGAGGAACTCACCGCAACCCATTTGAAGCCAGCCGAGTGGAAGGAAGCGATCAAGGAGGATAATATCGTTTTGATCGATGCTCGAAATGATTACGAGTGGGAGGTGGGGCGATTTGAGGGGGCGATGCTTCCTCCGGTGGCGAGTTTTCGGGATATGCCCAAGTGGGTGCGCGACCATCGCGATGAATTGGAGGGCAAAAAGATTCTTACCTACTGCACGGGCGGAATTCGCTGCGAGAAATTCAGTGGCTTTCTTCTAAAAGAAGGCCTGGAGGATGTCTACCAGCTGGATGGAGGGATCGTGACTTACGGGAAAGATCCTGAAGCGAAGGGCGAGGGGTTTGAGGGGGAATGCTATGTCTTCGATGAACGCTTAACCGTGCCGGTGAATCGGACGGAGGGAGCGAAGTTGGTTTCCACGTGTGTTTCGTGTGGATTGCCGTCGATTCGCTATCGCAACTGCCTTTGGCAGCCATGCAATGCCCAGTTTATTGTATGCGAGGAATGCGAGGAAAAGTCGGGACGCTATTGCGATCCGATCTGCAAGGAAGTTCACCGGATGGGGACGGCGGCGGAGTTTACTCCGTAATGGCGGGTCTCAAGGTCACCGTCATGGGCTTTGGTTGGTCAAAGCTGACGTGGGCGGATTGGTAGCCGCGCTTGGTGACGGTAAGCCATTCGATCTTCGGGAAGTCTTGATAGACGCGAGCTTCTCCCCGGGTGTCGGTTTGACTGGCCGGCTTGGTGTATGAACGGGTCATCGGAACGATGGTGGCTTCCCGGATAGGATTCCCCGCGGTGTCGACGACCTGAACGTTCGGTTCACCTCCACAGGAGACGCCAAGAAAGGCGAGGCCAATGATGGAGAGGATACCGGAGGGCTTCATTTAGACACTGGAAAGGAATTTCTCCTGCTCGATCCGTTCCTTCGATTTGAAGTTGTTATCTTCGGAGGTTTCCCCGACGAGTTCGTCGCGGAATTTATCGATCATCGCTTCGACCGGCCAGGCGGAGGCTTCTCCGAAGGCGCAAACGGTCTTGCCGTCGATCTGGTAGGCGATTTGTTCGAGAGTATCGACGTCGGTCGGGGTGGCGGTGCCGTCTTCGATCCGATCGGAAACTTTCTTCATCCAGGTAGAGCCTTCGCGACATGGCGTGCATTGTCCGCAGGATTCGTGGGCGTAGAAGTGGGTGATGTTGTTGAGAACCCAGGACATGCGTCGTGAGTCGTCCATGACAATCACGCCACCGGAGCCAGCCATTGAGCCAGCTGCGGCGAGGGTGTCGAAATCGAGTGGAATGTCCCAGAAGTCCATGTCCTTGGCATCGTCGCCACGTCCGATTTTAAAAGATTCATTGCAGCGAAGAATCTTGGAAGAGGAGCCGCCGGGAATGACTGCTTTGAATTCGCGTCCGTCCTTCGGTCCGCCGCACATATCGTAGAGGAGTTCGCGGAAGGTGACCTTGCCGACTTCGACTTCAAAATAGCCGGGTTCCTTGACGTCGCCGGATACGCAGAGGATGCGGGTGCCCGAGTTGCGTGGCGTGCCTAGCTTGACGTATTCCTCGCCGCCCATGCGCATGATGTGCACGACGTGGCAGAGGGACTCGACATTGTTGACGATGGTCGGTGCCATGTAGAGGCCGATGGCGGCCGGGAAATACGGTGGCTTGATTCGCGGGTAGGGGCGTTTGCCTTCGAGTGATTCGATGAGGCCGGTTTCTTCACCGCAAATGTAGGCTGCGGCACCACGGTGGATGTAGATTTCGAGATCAAACCCGGATCCGAGGATATTTTCGCCGAGGAAGTTGTTATCTTTGGCTTCTTGGATCGCCTTTTCGAGAGTGATGGCTGCTTCGGGGAATTCTTCGCGAATATAAATGTAAGCGGTGTGCGCTCCGACGGCGTGTGCGGAGATGACCATCCCTTCGATCAACTGGTGCGGGTCCTGATGAACGATGTAGCGATCTTTAAATGTGCCGGGTTCGGATTCGTCGCAGTTGCAGATGAGGTAGACCGGTTTGGTGTTGTTGGGTGGGATGAAACCCCACTTGATGCCGGTTGGGAATCCCGCGCCTCCACGACCACGAAGGCCGGAAGTTTTGACCTCGTTGATGACATCCTTGGGATCCATCTCGAGAGCTTTCTTAAGCGTCTTGTATCCGTCTTCTTTGAGGTAACGCTTAATGGAAGGGTTCCATCCACGGCGATCGACGTTTTTGAAGATGAGCCGGTGCTCGTTGGGATGAGGTTTTTTGCCTGGCTTGTAGGTAATACTCATTGGAATTAGCAGTTAGGCGTTTTGATAGCTGTTGAGGAGCTCCTCGGCCTTGTCGCAAGTGACGCCCTCATGGAAGTCATCGTTGACGAGGCAGACCGGAGCGGTGCCGCAGGAAGCAAGGCATTCGGCAAATTCCACCGAGTAATTTCCGCACGGGGAAATCGCGATGGGATCCTTGTGAGGGTCGGAGGCGCTGCGATCGATTTGGGCGATCTCGCAGAGTTTGTCCATGAGTTCATAGGAGCCTCCCATGGCGCAGGAAAGAGTGCGGCAAACGCGGATGTGGAGTTTGCCCGGAGCTTTTTGGCGGAAGCCTGGATAGAACGTGACAACCTCGACGACTTTGATTGGTTCGATGTCGAGCTTACCCGCGACCCAGTCGATGGATTCGGGGCTGATGTATCCGAAACGATGTTGAACTTCGTGAAGAAGGGGAAGGACGGCGGAGCGTTTTTGATCGTCTGGATACTGCGCGATACGCTCGTTCGCCTTTTCTTCGAGACCCTCCGTGACGGCAAAGCTCGGGAAGAATTTTTCGCCCGGGGTCTCTGCTGAATGGATGTTTTCTTCCAGAACCGACAAGGCAGGTGGTGGATCTTCCACCGCAGCCGAGTCTGAGGGGCGGGGAAGAGGAGTGTTGGTGCCGTCGGTTGGAGGGGCTGATTGCGTGGCATCCTCCGCGCTTCGATCGGCGGGGACTTCTGGGACTTCGGTATTGGAGCTCACCTTGAAAAAAGAATCGGTTGGAAAACAATTAGCGGTCGCACTCTCCCATGACAAAGTCGAGAGAGCCGAGGATGGCCGGAATATCGGAGACCATGTGGCCTTTAAGGAGGTCGGCGCAGATGCCGAGATTGACGAAGGACGGGGCGCGGATCTTCAGACGATACGGCACGCCTCCACCCTTGGAATTGATGTAAAAGCCAAGTTCCCCTTTGGGGTTCTCGGCGGCAAAGTAAACTTCACCCTCGGGAGCTTCGATGCCCTGGGTGGCCACGATGAAGTGGTGAATGAGTTCCTCCATACTCATCATGACGCGCTCTTTCTCGGGGAGAGACGACTTGGAATTGACGACGTTGATGTCGCCTTCGGGCATGGTTTCGATCACCTGACGGATGATTTTGATGGACTGGCGAATCTCCTCCATCCGGACAAGATAGCGGTCGTAGCAATCACCGTTTTCCGCAATGGGGACATCGAACTCGTATTTCTCGTAACCGAGATACGGGCTGTCCCGGCGAAGGTCACGGTCGACGCCACAGGCGCGCAGATTTGGCCCGGTCATGCCGTAGCTGATGGCGTCTTCTTTGCTGATCACTCCGACATCGCACATGCGCTCGAGGTAGATCTTGTTCTTGTCGAGAAGTCCGGATATTTCGCCCACCGTTGCTTCGCATTCGTCGAGGAACTTAAGAATATCTTGATCGAGTCCTTCGGGAAGGTCGCGGATTTGGCCGCCGATGCGGGTGTAGGAAGTGGTGAATCGCGCTCCGGTGATTTTCTCACAGAAGTTGTAGATTTTTTCGCGCTCGGCGAAGGTGTAGAGGAAGACGGTCATCGCGCCGACGTCCATGGCGCAAACGCCCACTCCCAGCATGTGGGAGGAAATGCGGGCCAGTTCGCAGCAAAGAACGCGTAGGGCTTGTCCACGAGGCGGGAGTTCCCAGCCCATGAGTTTTTCTACGGCGCAGGCGTAGGCTACGTTATTAGCAAGAGGTGCGAGGTAATCGAGACGATCAGTGTAGGGCACAAACTGGTTGTAGTGCATGTTCTCCGCGATCTTCTCGTCACCACGATGCAGGTAGCCGATGTGGGGCTCGGCTTTCTCAATGATTTCTCCATCCAGCTCGAGGACGAGGCGTAAGACACCGTGGGTGGCGGGGTGGGATGGTCCCATGTTCAGCACCATTTTTTCACCGAGCACATCGTCGGTTTCGGCCTGATAATCGTTCACAGCTTTCGCCGCTACTGCGGCAGCATCGGGGGCCTCGTAAGTCGTCGTCTCGCTCATAGTGCGGTGCTCTTATAAAAGTCTGGTTAGACGGGGCTCGCAAGGACTTTGTGAAATTTTTCACAAAGTCTGGAAGTGGGGGGCAAGGAGCAGTTTTGCCCGTGTTTAAAAATGGGCTGCTCGAATTCGAGGGTTTCCGAGGAAAGGAGAGGGATTGCGGGCGGGATTGTCACCGAAAGTTTCACTTTTGGCGCAGAATCCTTGGTTTCCGAAGCCTGTTCGGGGATTCCAAAAGCACCGCCTTCGGCTCCTTTACGGCAGCAGTGTCAGGCGCACCGGGCTGTAGAAGTCGTTGGGTGAGAAGAGCCAACCGGGGTTTTCGTCCAGGAGCTGGTAGTTCGTGAGGAGGAATTCGGGAAGAAACTGGTTGCTGTTGGGCTCGTAGAGAGTGCGGCCGGTATAGCGTCCGTAGATCTTGTATTCGTAATTCTGGTCGAATCCGTAGAGTTTGCGTGCTCCGGCTTCGGGGAGACGGTCAGGATTGCGCTTTATGGCCTCGTTGAAGATGACGAGACGTGCTTTTTTGGCGGATTGGCCGGGTTTGCGGAGATAGCCCCAAAAACGGGTCTTTTCGACGTAGTAGCGTCGGCCGTAGAAGAAGTCCCCGCGTTCCTCGGCCGCGATTTTTGCTCTGCGCTCCGGGGGTGAGGGGGTTGTCCCGAGATTCCCCGGCTGGTAGTAGGTGTCTCCTCTGCCATATCCTATGTAGGAGCAGGATGAGAGGGCCAGTGCGAGGAGAGAGAGGCAAAGAAGGCGTGGCATCGGGGGCTTTCTCTCTTTTTGTGTCCTGCGGGTCAAGCTTCAGGGCAGGGTGGATTACTCTTGTATCTTTCGGGCAGGCACTCTAGCAGGATTGCCCTGCACGATCCGAATTGTGCTGATTGTTTCTTATGATTAATTTTCGTCATTTGATCTCGCCCGAGTGCATAATCCTCCAGCTTGATAAAACCGAGCACGAGGAGGTCGTTCTTGAAATGATCGGGCATCTTGCCGAGATCGGAAAAATCGCGAGCAAAGATTGCTACCGTTACAGCCAGGCCGTGATGGAGCGTGAATCGCAAACCGGGACCGGTTTGGGAGCAGGGATTGCTATTCCGCACGCCCGCGTTCCCGGACTCAAAGAAGAGGTGGCTGTCTACGGACGTTCTGAGGAGGGGGTTGATTTTGAATCTCCCGACCAGGGTCTGGCACACCATGTTTGTTTGCTTCTCGTTCCCGAAGATGGCGCGTCGAATCATTTGAAGATCCTTCGTGAGTTGGCCAAAGTCTTTTCCCAGGCTGATCTCCGTAAGAAGATCCGCTCCGCACAAAGCGCCGAAGAAATTTCCGAACTTCTCTGTATCGGTGCGGCCGACCTCTAATCATTTTTACCGTCATGACCATTCCCAAACTTCTCAGTGGTAAACTTCTGGCTGCGCTCGAAGCGCTCGGAGTCGAGGTGCCCGATTCATCGCGGATTCAGGTCGCCACGGCTGCCGATCTTCGTTTCGGGGATTTTCAAAGTAATGCCGCGATGGTCCTGGCGAAGGCCGTTGGCAAAAACCCACGCGCGCTGGCTGAAGAGATTACGGGAGAGCTTTCCGTCGATGATCTTTGCGAGGTATCCATCGCCGGACCTGGTTTTTTAAATTTCACTTTAAAGCCAGAAGCTTGGGCTGATTTGGCGAAAGCGCAGTGGGAGTCTGATGATCTTCTGATTCAGCAGGTGGAAGCCCCGCAAACGATCGTTCTGGATTTCTCCGCACCCAATGTCGCGAAGCCGATGCATATCGGGCATATTCGCTCGACCATCATCGGGGAATGCCTTTCACGAATTTCGACCGCTCTCGGTCACAAAGTAATCAAGGATAACCATATTGGTGATTGGGGAACGCAATTTGGCATGGTCACCTGGGCCTGGAAAAAGGGCGTCGATGAAGCTCAACTCGAAGAAGCTCCCTTGCAGGAACTGCTGCGACTGTATCGTTCTGCTTCCGATGCCTCGAAGGAAGACGAGGCGATTAAAGATGAATGCCGTTCCGAGTTGGTGAAGCTTCAGCAGGGGGATCCCGAGAACACCGCGATCTGGACCCGTTGTCTCGAGCTTTCCCGAAAGGGACTCGATGCAATGTATGATCGCCTTGGCGTCACCTTTGATCACTGGATGGGCGAAAGTGCCTACAATGACTCCCTTGCGCCCTTGGTCAAAAAATTGAAAGCGGCCGATCTGGCCCGCGAAAGTGACGGAGCGGTGTGCGTCTTCTCCAGTGAGACGGTGAAACCCAAGGCTGATCCGTTTAAGATCAATCGCGATGGCGAGTGGCAGGATTATCCCATGATGATTCAAAAATCTGATGGTGCCTTCAACTATGCTACCACCGACATTGCCACCGTTGATTTTCGAGTCAATGAATGGCAGGCCGATCAGATTTGGTATGTCGTTGATTTCCGCCAGGGCGGGCACTTCGAGCAGCTTTTCGATGTCTCGACGCGTCTCGGTTTTGACCAGGTGAATCTGGTGCACGTGGCTTTTGGAACCATTCTCGGTAAAGACGGTAAACCACTGAAAACACGGGCCGGGGATTTGCCCCAGCTGAATGATGTCCTCAATGATGCTGTAAAAGCGGCTCGTGCCGTGGTCGATGGTAAGAGCCGTCTCGAGAGCGATGAGGAGAAGGCTGCTCTGGCCGAGCTTATTGGGGTGAATTCAGTGAAGTTCACCGAACTTTCGCATCACCGCATGTCGGACTACGTGTTTGATTTGGAGAAAATGGTCGCGCTCGAAGGAGACACCGCNCCCTATCTTTTCTACAGCTATGTNCGGAGTCGTTCGATCTTCCGCAAGCTCGAAGANGGAGTNGCGGAGAAANTGTCCGCCGACAATCTTGCCCTTACCGAGCCNGCCGAGATTCATCTCGTGCGNATGCTTTCCCGCTATGGNGATCAGGTAAGCTTGGTTCTCGATGACTATCGCCCGAATCTCCTCGCNACNTACTTGCTGGAAATCGCGCGAGCCTTTCATTCCTTTTTTGAAGCCTGTCCCGTTCTCAAGTCGGAAGGGCAGACCCGCGAGAGCCGCCTCGTGATTTGCGACCTGACTTCACGGGTCTTGCGTGAGGGCCTGAACCTTCTTGCCATTGACGTTCCCGAGCGGATGTAGATTCTCTTTCCCATGAGCGACATTATCGTCATCAAGATCGGCACCGGCGTGCTGACGCGTGAAAACGGAACCCTCGACGGTTCTTCGCTCGTGCGCCTGGTGACTTCGGTGGCTGCTCTTCAGGCCCAGGGTCATCATTGTATCATGGTGTCTTCCGGTGCGGTCGGGGCCGGGGTTTCCGCGCTCGGACTGGAGTCCTATCCCGACGATGTCGAGAGCCGTCAGGCTGCCGCCGCCGTTGGTCAGGCCCGTTTGATGCATCGATACGAAACGCTCTTCCAGCAGTTCGATCTCAATGTGGCGCAGCTTCTCCTCACCAGTTCCGATCTCGAAGAAAACCGCGACCGGGTTTCCGCGACGATGCGTCGCCTCCTTGATCATGGATCGATCGTTCCCATCGTGAACGAGAATGATTCGGTCGCAATTGAAGAACTCCGTTTCGGTGACAATGACATGCTCTCCGCGAAGGTGGCCGAATTGCTCAAGGCGAATCAGCTGATTTTGTTCACCACCGTCGATGGTCTGATGCCACCTGAAGGTGGAGATATTATCGAGGAGGTGTCGAGCGTCGATGAGGTTCTCGATTTCGCCCGTGATGAAAGTGGAAAGTTCTCGATCGGTGGCATGGCTTCGAAGTTAAAAGCCGTTGGGTATGCTACCAATTGCGGAGTGCAGGTGACCATCGCGAACGGGCGCAAGCCCGAGCAGCTTTCCGACTTGGTTGCCGGAAAAGGACGTGGCACGCGGTTCCTTTAAAGTTCGGGAGCGGGGAAGGCGAGAACGCGGTAGTAGACGGCAAAGCCCTGGGCGATAGCCACGTTTTTGGTTTTTGTTCCACCATTGCCAAAAATAATCGGCGCGGCATCTGCCCAGGAATCTTCTTCCAGAGTCAGCGATGATTGTAGTCTGTAATGAACGCCGGGCTCAGATTCCCATGAAAGGGCGAGGTTGTCGTTTGTTTTGAGCAAGCTGATCACTGGCGTTGTCGGAATGAGGGATTCGTTGAAAACACTTACCGAAGTGGGATCGAGGGAGAATAAGACTTTGTTCGACGGTCCGCTTTGAAAGGAGCCGGAGGCTGCGGTGATCAGTTCATCCTGGATGGCGCTGGCGGAAATTTCATCAGTTAAGAAGTTGTTGTCGCTCGAGGAAAACAGCAGCTGAATGAGCTTGTTTTCGGGACCGCTTCCCAAAGGGAAAAGATCAAAGGTCGCACCGTCGGTTTCTTGAACGGTGGCCGTGAGGCTTTCTGATCCTCCGTCAGTTCCGTTGAGCTTCAGAAAGAGGGTATACGGAGATCCTGATGATCCTGTCTCAACCAGTCCATGCCATAGAACCTCTCCTATCGTAATTGAGATGGAGAGTTTAATCGCGTTACGATAGTCGAGATCTTTGATCGGAATCCCCAATCCGCTGAGATCTCTGGGGACATCCCGTCCGGCCTGATCGTCGTATTTCATCTCCACATCCACCGGAGTGCTGGCGGTGATTCCATCGGCGGCATAAACGCCGCTTGCCGAGGACACCGTTCCGCTTGCGGTCCAGACCACGGTCGAGGCCGTTAAGAGGGGCGCGGTAGCGACGAAGAGGGGGAGTAGCACCTTGCTCATTGGACCAAATTTTAAGTCATCAGGGGCCTCTTGTCACATCAATCGTGCCTCATTTTTTCTTACATTCATTTCGCTCGAGACGTGTTAAGAGACCTAAAAGAAATAATTCAATGAGATCTTTCATCTTGTTCCTCACTCTCTTCCTTCCGGGGTTCCTCTCAGCTCAGGAGGCTCCATACGATGTCTTTCCTGACGCCGAACCGCCATACTTCAGAGTTCGCTATGAGGCTTCGACCAAACCAGGTGAGCTAATTTTCCCGGTCAAATACACTGTCTGGATTCCTCCCGGGGTGAAAACCCTTCGCGGGGTCGTGGTGCATCAACACGGGTGCGGTGTCGGTTCGTGCAAGTCGGGATTGACGGGGGCTTTTGACCTCCACTGGCAGGCGCTGGCAGCCAAACACGGCTGTGCCCTGATGGCTCCCTCCTACGAACAACCCAAAGATGGCGATTGCCAGATGTGGTGTGATCCCCGAAATGGATCGGATGCCGCATTTCGTCGATCTCTTGTCGATCTCGGAAAGCTCTCCGGTCATCCCGAACTTGCCACCGTGCCCTGGGCCTTGTGGGGTCACAGCGGCGGTGGTCACTGGGCCGGTGGCATGGTGATGCTCCATCCTGATCGCGTGGCCGGGGCCTGGCTTCGGTCCGGAGTGCCTCTCCTGATGCCAAATCCCAAGCGGCCATCCATCAAACCACACATTTTTTCCAGTGCCGTCCTCAGGGTGCCCATGATGTGTAATTTGGGAACGAAGGAAGGATACTCGGTGAAGACCGGACGCTTCGCTGGTGTCTGGCCGGCCAATGAAATCTTTATCGATACCCTCCGGTCGCAGGATGCCCACGTCGGCCTCGCTGTTGACCCTCTTACCGCACACGAATGTGGAAACCAACGCTACTTTGCCATTCCCTGGCTCGATGTCTGTCTCCGCAAGCGGCTCCCTAAAGAGGCGGGAGGCGAACTCCGGATCATCGAGGGGAATCAGAAAGGCTTCGTCTACAAGCAGGATAAACGATGGCTCTGGCTTCCGGACGAGTCACTTCTCGAAGCTTGGTCGTGCTACACCGAGGATACCCAAGTTCACGATAAAACGCCGCCTCCCGCTCCGACTAATCTCGTGTTGAAGGGGAATCAGCTCACGTGGAAAGCCACTGCCGATCTCGAAAGCGGGCTGGCGCATTTTATCATCGAGCGGGATGGTAAGGCCATTGCCACCGTGCCTGGAAAGCCCACAAATAAATTCGGACGTCCCGTATTTCAGGGGCTGCAATATAGCGACACGCCCGCGCAGCCGCTCGTGCAAATGCGCTTCATCGACCCCATGCCCGAAGCGGGCAGGAAACACCAATACCGTGTGATCGCGGTGAATACCGTCGGTCTGAAATCGAAGTGACTATTTACCCGCTTCGCCTTTCGGCAGGTTCTTGCGAATCCCTCTGGCCACCGCTTCAGCGAGGAGGGCGGAGCCTTCGGCGGTGAAGTGGACGTCGCCGGGCTTTTTGCCAAACTTGTTCATTTTCCCGGCCATGACGGCGTGGAGGTCGTTTACTTTGATCCCATGCTTTTTCATGACGGCGAGCGCCGCGTCGTTGTAGATTTTGTCGTCGCCGACTTTGCGTCCGAATTCACCTTCGGGCACAGGCGTGGTGGTGGCGAAGACGAGGGTCGCTCCGGTCTCTTTGAGTCGCTTGACAATCGTCTCGAGATTGGCGGCATACTTTTCAGGGGAATGGGTCAAGGTGCCGCGGACTTTGTCACGCTTACCCTGGTTCTTTGATTCGGGATGGCGATAGCAGAGATCCCAGAGTCCCCAGTTGAAGTGAATCAACTCCCACGAACCGTTCTTCTTGTGGAGCCACTTGTCGAGATTCGCGATCCCCATTCCGGTGTGTCCGGCATTCCCCGGGATACGATGCACATTCGCGACGCCTTTTAAATTTTTCCGCGCACCGGCGGTGTAGCCAATCGAAATGGAATCCCCGATAATGAGAACGCGGGGCAGGGAGGGGTCGTCGACGGATTTCGTAAAAGCGGGATTGGTTTTGCGGTCCTTCTTCGAGGCTTCACCGGGAGTGATCACGCCTTTCTGCGCCATGAGAGCGGGAGAGAGGAGAAGGCAGAGAAGCAAGGGAAGGGAGCTGAAGGGTTTCACTCTGGTCATTGGGCTTGAAGCTAGCGGCCCATCAGAGATTGGCGAGTTCATTGATTTCAGAAAGTCGCATGGATTCTCTTGGCAAAGTTCGTCCCGCTATTCAATATTCATCCTCGATGCTTTTACAGGATGCAATTGAATGGCCGGATGAAGTCGAAGTTCTTGTGGATCAACTTGAAAACGAATCAACCGAACGGGATCTCACCCGCGAGGAACGCGCCCTCATGGATATCTACGAGACTGTTCCGGTTCTTGAGAGTCAGGATTGCCTCCATGAATTTTGGCAGAGCGGAATGAACCACCAACGGATCATTAATTCCTTTGAACTCATCGGCGCGACCGGCTTGGTCGACCCTCTCAATGCCAGCCGTTGGTGCGAGACCCGCACCGAGGACAGCAATGATTACAGCGAAACCGAGTCGTCTTATCTCACCTCGATTGAAGAAGAGCTTGCGGAGGGCATGGATGAACTGGTCGACCTCGTGGTTGAGTTCATTGAAGAAGAAATGGAGTGAAGAGGGAATCTCTGCGGAGCTTGGGCTTTAGCCCGGACCCATCCCGCCGGCCCTGACTTCCCAGCCTCTATTAACGATCCTTCCCCAACAGGGCTTCTAAGTGCGCCTCGACCCCAAGGGCCAAGCCCTGCACGTTGTAGCCTCCCTCCAGGAGGGAAACGACGCGTGACCCGCAATGCTTCCCGGCAATCTCCATGACCAACTTGGTCAGTTGCGCGAATCCTTTGTCGGTGAAGTTAAAATCACCCAGCAAATCATCGTGGCGTGAATCAAAACCAGCGGAGATGAGAACCAGGTCAGGTTGGAACTTCTCGGCCGCTGGTAAGAGCTTTTCTTTGAAGGCACCAAGAACGGCCTCGTCGTTCGCGCCACGCGGCAGGGGCACATTGATATTGAATCCCTCGCCTTTTCCTTTGCCTGTTTTTTCGGCAGCGCCTGTTCCCGGGAAGGCATAAAGCGCATGGGTGGAGAAAAGCAAGACACTCGGGTCATCATAAAAGGCCCACTCGGTGCCATCGCCATGATGGTAGTCCCAGTCCACGATGAGAATTTTCTTCAGCTTGTGTTTTTCCTGCGCATAGCGCGCGGCCACCGCGACATTGTTGTAAAAACAAAAGCCATACTCACCATTGTTCGCGGCATGGTGGCCGGGTGGCCGGATGGCGCAAAAGGCATTCCTTAACTTCCCGCCACACACCGCATCGACTGCACTCAAGGCGCCCGAAACTGAGAGCCGGCAAATGGCATCATCGTGTGCCTGCTTTCCTGCCACGGCGAGATGTTCCTCAGAGTGAATCATCTTAATGAAGGGCAGGGGGTCAACGGTCGGTTTGATCGGGACTAGTTTCTTGTCCAAGCCGGCTTCTTTAATCTTTTCGTGGATCGCTTTGAGTCGTGCCGGTGATTCCGGGTGCGTCCCTCCCTGGGTATGCTCCAAATAGCGAAGGTCGCTGACCAATCCTGTGTTCATCGTGTTCATCGTCGAAGGTTTTTCTTTCTCTTCTTCCTCCTCGGCTGAAGCAAGATCTATCCCGGTCCACAGGGGCGCGGAGCCCAGACCAAGACCAAGGGATTTCGTGGTATTCAAAAATTGGCGTCTCGAGGGGGAGGTTTCCATGGTGGATTTGCCATCTTGGCGTTCTTTCAACCCACACTGGGAGAGGAGATTTTTCAATACAAGCGGGAAGGTGGAATGATTCGATGCTCTGAGCCCCCGTCCCGAATGCGTGGGTCCGGACCGAAAATCGACGATGATTGTCCGTGTCAGCTGAGATTTCTTCAATAGTTGAAGCTCCATCAACATCGTTTTTAATGACCGCCTCGTTGGTTTAAGAGCTGCCGTTCGATTAGCGGTTGCCTTGCTGGCATGTGGTGCGAGTCTCAGCCATCGACCATTTGCTTATCTGGATTTCTGCAATCTCTTTCATCGTTTTTGGATGCGGGTGCTTTGTCTCTTCCTGGATGGAGCGGGAATACCGCCGCTACGGGCTACCGGGATTCAGAAAGCTCGTTGGGATTCTGCAGCTGTTGGGGTCGGTCGGCCTCATTGTGGGCTTTCTAATCCCCTGGGTAGGACAATCGGCCTCCACCGGTCTCGCCTTGTTGATGCTCGGCGGGGTCGGGGTGCGATTGAAGATCAAGGACAGCGTGTTACAAACCCTGCCGGCGATCGCTTATCTGGTTCTTAGTGCCTACCTGGCAATCGCAGTTTACTAGTCGGTTTTAGAGTAAAGCGATCGCGACGGCCATGCCGAGTATCAGGAGTGAA
>NHEN01000171.1 GCA_002172625.1 Verrucomicrobiaceae bacterium TMED86
TTGGCAAAGGGCCGAGACGCGGGATTTTGCGCATAGTTTGTCCGCCGATCACAAGGGCAACTTCTACTTCAGCAAAGGCGGCCAACAGAACGATTATCCTTCAAAGCACAGCGGCCGCGTTCTCAAGCTCGACGACGACAATAAAGTCAGCATTTTTGCCAGCGGCTTACGTAATACCTACCTCACGATTCGTCCTGGCACTGACGAGATCTACGCCAGCGACCAACAAGGACACTGGATACCCGCGACTCCCATTCACCGCATTATGGAAGGTGGCTACTACGGATTCCAACCCGCCGCTCCGTGGGGAGTTTCCGAACCGAAAATCACACCTCCCCTTTGCTGGATTCCACACACCGTGGCAGGCTCCGGGCTCGGCCTCGTTTGGGCGGACCAAAAACGCTTCGGCCCTCTGAGCGATTCTCTCATCTACCTCGACTTCCGCCGTCCCGGCTTGCTGCGAACCTATCTCAATCAACGCGAGGGACAGGCCGCGTCTGTTCCCCTGCCAGCCACCTTTGACTTTCCTTTGCTCAAAGGCGCCGTCAATCCCACCGACGGACAACTCTATCTCGTGGGCTTTCAAATTTGGGGATCTAACTCCAACGGCATTCGCGGCATGGCCCGTCTCCGCTACACTGAAAAGCCATCACTACTGCCAACTCGTGTCATCGCTGGAAAAAACGCGATCGTTTTAACCTTCGATCAAGAACTCGATCCCACTATCGGCAAGATCACAACCCGCCGATGGAACTATCAACGCAGCGGCAAGTATGGATCAGGCCACTACCGCCCCGATGGCAAATCAGGCGAGGAATTTCTTCCCGTAAGTGCTCCGCAATTCTCAGCGGACCGCCGATCTGTCCTCCTCGCAACTCCGGATCTGGACCCGGTCCATCAACTCGCGGTGAGCTACGAACTTAAGTCTGCTTCCGGCCAATTATTTTCCAATGCAGCCTACCTTACCCTCCATCACACCTGGCCACTCGATCTAAAAAAAGAAGGCTTCTCCGGCCTTGATCTTGCCAAGCTGGCGGCCAACGCGAAAGACCAGCAGCCCTCCCCTCAGAAAATTAAACCCACAATCGAACGCGGCGCCAAAGTCTATCTCGCCATCGGGTGCGCTGCCTGCCATTCCGTCGACGGCTCTTCCAATGGTAGGAGCGGTCCGACTTGGAAAGGTCTCGCTGGCTCAAAACGAAAACTCATCACCGGTCAATCCGTCGAGGTCACGACCGAGTATCTTCGGGAATCCATTCTCGATCCGACCGCAAAGGTCGCCAAAGGCTACAACCCCAGGGACGTCGGCATGCCATCCTATCGTGGAATCCTCCCCGACTCCGACATCGAGTCGCTCATCCTCTATATCCAATCGTTGAAGAAATAATGGCGATCAGGTCAGCGTAGCAGTGATTGAAAACTCGCTGGACCACTTTCGAAATTCTTTTCCATGAAACGCCCTTTTTCCTATCTCCTTCTCTCCACTCTTCTTTTCCAATCCCTCAGCGCTGAGAAACCCGATCCCAAATCGCTGGAATTCACCAAATGGACTCCTGACTTCCCTGTCCCTGACCCGGTCGCTATCGCCTTCGACAATCAGGGCCGTGCCTATGTCACGCAGACCCAACGCCGCAAGGCCAACGATCTCGACATCCGCCAAAACCGCGACTGGATCCCAGACGATCTGAGCTTCCTGTCCCCTGACGACAAGCGGGCCTTTTACCGGAAACACTTCACTCCGAAAAACAGCGAAGCCAACAAGAGACGGGTTAAAGACTTCAACAAGGACGGCAAGCACGACCTCGACGATCTCCAGTTTCTCACCGAGCGTATTCACCTCATCGAAGACACTGATGGCGATGGGCTCGCCGACAAAACATCAGTATACGCCGAAGACTTTAAAGACGAAATCGCAGGCATCGCCGCAGGTGTCCTTCATCACGAAGGCGACGTCTATACCACCATCGTGCCCGACGTTTGGAAACTCCGCGACACCGACAACGATGGCAAAGCGGATACGCGGGAATCCATTGCCTACGGATTCGGCCCTCACCTCGCCTATGCCGGTCACGACATGCACGGACTCACTTTGGGACCCGATGGCCGCATCTACTGGACCGTCGGCGACAAGGGCCTTGGCGCGACTTCAAAAGAAGGTCTTCATTTCAAATACCCCAACCACGGAGCCCTGCTCCGCTGTGATCCCGACGGCTCGAACTTTGAGGTCTACGCCCGCGGCCTCCGTAACGTGCAGGAAATCGCCTTCGACCAATTCGGTAATATCTTCGGAGTCGACAACGACTCGGACCGCCCCGGCGAGAAGGAACGCTTTGTCTACATCGTCCGGCACATGGACGCAGGTTGGCGCTCCAACTGGCAATATCGCAATGGCGTCTACAACCCCTGGATGGATGAAAACCTCAGCGTCCCCTATCAGAAAGGACAACCCGCCTACATCACTCCGGCAATCTCACTTTACAACAATGGACCCGCCGGAATGGCCTTCAATCCCGGCACCGCTCTGAACGAAGAATGGCAAAACTACTTCTTCCACACCAGCGCGCCCAACGGCCAGCATTGGGGCTTTCAGGTCGAACAAAACGGAGCCTCTTTCAAGATGGTCAACGATATGAAGATCACCAGCGGCGTCCCCATCGTTGGCATCAACTTCGGACCTGATGGTGCGCTCTATGGAGTCGACTGGGGCGGCGGCTATCCTCTCAACAAAAAAGGCGCCGTCTGGAAATGGGATGTCGCCAAAAAGCATCCTCTTCGCGAAGAGACCGCCGGGAAACTCCGCTCTGACTTTTCCAAATCCTCAACTGACTTCCTCGTCAAGGACCTGGGCCATGCCGACCAACGGGTCCGGCTCAAAGCCCAATTCGAATTGGTCAAACGCAAGCTCCGTGATGAACTCAAAAACGCTGCAAAAAAGGGCAGCCAGCTCACGAGAATCCATGCCATTTGGGGAATCGGCCAACTCAATCGCCAAGCGAAGTCACCTGACTTCAAATTCCTCCTCGGCCTCCTCAATGACGCGGATATCGAAATCCAAACTCAAATCGTCAAAACCATAGGCGATCACTTCGGCACCCAGCTCGCCCTTCATCTGGCCCCGGCTCCTTCCTCCCAGGTATCTCCTCTCACCCCGGCCCTGAGACCTCTCCTAAGATCCTCTTCGGCTCGACTCAAGTTCCACGCCGCGATTGCCCTCGGGAATATTGGAAGCCCCCTCGAAGCTGACTCCATTCATGAGCTTCTCGGACAGACCGACGAAGACAAAACCTATCTTCGTCACGCTGCCATCGTGCTCGCCACCGGATGCATTTCCGACGCTGATCTTATTTCTCTCGCGAAGCACAAATCCCAGCTAGCTCAAAAAATCGCCGTCGTGGCCCTGCGCCGCCGAGGCTCTGCTGAAGTTGGTGTGTTTTTAAGTTCTCCTCTCGAGCACGTCGCTGCCGAAGCCGCCCGCGCGATCCACGATGACTGGACCATTCCCGAAGCAATGCCCGCTCTGGCCGCATCCCTGGCCAGCACTTCATGGATCAACAACGAATCTCTCATTCGCCGCGCTATCAATGCCAACTTCCATCTTGGCACACCCGAAGCCGCACAATGCGTCGCAACTTTCGCCGCCCGCACCGATGTTCCCGAGCCGCTCCGGCTAGAAGCGCTCGATGCCCTCGCAAAATGGTCGGAACCAGCAAAGCTCGACCGCGTGGTCGGTCGCTATCGTCCGCTCGAGAAACGAAAGCCCGCCATCGCCAGAGAGGCCATCACCACTCAACTCAAAAAGCTCCTCACCGACAAAAGTCAAAACATCCAGAGCCAAAGCATGAGCCTCGCCCGCTCCCTGTCCGTCCAAATCCCCGGCGAAGCCCTCATTGCGGTCGCCCAAAATGATTTTTCTCTCCCCAAACTTCGAGTCGAAGCTCTCCGCGGACTCAGCGCTCAAAACCATCCCGAATTGGAAACCCACCTCACCGCCGCGCTGCAGGCCCCGAAAGTTGAAATCCGTATCGTCGCCCTCGATCTTCTCAGTCAGAAAAACAAAGAAGCCGCCTTCGAAGTCACCAAGTTTCTCCTGCAAAACGAGAAAGCTCCGCTCACCGAAAAACAAGCCGCGATCTCCCTCCTGGCCAGAGCGCTTGCTTCCCCAAAAAGCGACGAGCTACTGAACACCTACCTCTCCAAATTCAAATCCATCCGCGCCGGACTTCATCTCGACTTTGCCGAAGCCGCCATGGCCCGGAAGTTAAATGCTCCTTCGCCCGACTTCGCCCACACTCTTCATGGCGGCAATGTCGAACGCGGAGCCGATCTCTTCGTCAACCACCTCGCCGCTCAATGCGTTCGTTGTCACAAGATCAAGAATGGCAAAGGGAGCGACATCGGGCCCAACCTCAAATCAATCGGTCGCCAAAAAGACCGCGCCTATCTTTTGGAAGCACTGGCAGAGCCACAGAAAGTCATTGCCAAAGGCTACGGTGCCATTTCCCTCACACTCAACGACGGCAGCACCGTCGCCGGAAGCTACCGCAGCGAGAAAGATGGCATCATCGAAATCCGCGACGCCAACAACAAGGCTACTAAAGTCAAAGCCAGCGACGTCAAAGAGCGCAGCGAAGTCATTTCCACCATGCCTCCCATCGGCCTCATCCTCACCAAACGAGAGGTCCGCGACCTCATCGAATACCTCGCTTCCCTGAAGGCGAAGTAGGGTCAGTTGTGTGGTTTGAGGAAGGAAAGAAACCAAAGTTCTTACTCTAGACTCGATCACGATGGCACCGTTCACCGTTTTTGAATTCTCTCTCCTCATCAGGAAAACCCTGCTATTCAGAGGGCTCACGATAATCATTTGACCGCCTGGTCGGTTCATGCAATTTTATGCACCTACTATGAAAATCTTTTCCCTGCTCACCTGCTCCTTCTTGCTTTCCATTCCGCTTTTGAGCGCAAAGGTTACCGTTCAGAAGGAAGGGGAAAAAGCCACCTTGCTGGTCGAGGGAAAACCCTTCGAAGTCCATGGGGTTGGCGGCGGTGGAAGCTTGGAAGCTCTCAAGAACAACGGAGGAAATGCGGTGAGAACCTGGGGCATCGATGAAAATACTCAGGCCATTCTCGACGATGCCCACTCCAAGGGAATCAAGGTCGCCCTCGGCTTCTGGCTCGGCCACGAACGCCATGGCTTCAGCTACACTGATTGGGATTCCAACGTCAACCAGGCCGAGACCCTTTTCGCGGCCGTTAAAAAATACAAAGATCATCCGGCCCTCCTCCTCTGGGGACTTGGCAACGAAATGGAAGGATTCGAAAAATCCTCCAATCCCGCCATCTACACTCAGATCGAATACCTCGCCCGCGGGGTCAAAGAGCTCGACCCGAATCATCCCGTCATGACGGTCACCGCCGAGATTGGTAAAAAGCAAATCGAAGGACTCAACCGCTTCTGTCCCAGCGTCGACATTCACGGGATCAATTCATACGGGGGCGGCCCTTCCATCCCCAAGCGATACCGCGAAGGGGGCGGCGTCAAACCCTACCTCATCACCGAGTTCGGACCAGCCGGCACCTGGGAACGCCCTCCCAACAAATGGGGCATGCCCAATGAAGCTACCAGCACCGCAAAGGCTGCCGATTACCACAACTCCTTCGAAGCATTCAAAAACGATCCTCTCTGCCTCGGCAGTTTCGCCTTCATGTGGGGCACGAAACAAGAAGCCTCCGCCACTTGGTTCGGGATGCTCTTATCGACCGGCGAGAAACTGGCTGCCGTCGATGAACTCTCCAAACTCTGGACCGGAAAATCTCCCGCCAACCTCTGCCCCGTCATCGAATCCGTCGAGCTAGTTGGGCCAAACAAAGAATTTGATCCCGGTGCCACCATCACCATCAAGCTCAAAGCCTCCGACCCCGAAAGCGACCCACTTAAAGTCCAGTGGATCCTCACCGAAGACTGGAAGGAAGTCGCTGAAGGTGGCGACCACCGCGCCGCACCACCGCAATACCCGAAAGCCATTCTTCCCGAGTCAACCAACTCCACCGCCAAGATCAAACTCCCCGAAGGGGGCGGCACCTATCGCATCTACGCCTTCATCCGCGACGGCAAGGGCTCCGCAGCCACCGGCAATATCTCGATTAAGATCAAGGGAGATCGTAAACCCGTCCCCGCCGAAAAATTAGCAACACCCATCGTCATCGCCGGCTCCGCCAAGAATGGTCCCTGGGCTCCCAGTGGCTGGATGGGCGACACCGCCAAGCTCAAGCTCGACGAAGCCTCCACCGACAATCCCAAGGTCGGCAGCGAATGCGCCAAGGTCAACTTCAATGCCGATGCCGGATGGGCCGGCGTGGTCTGGCAGCACCCCGCAGGCGATTGGGGCGACGCCCCCGGCGGCTTCAACCTCACCGGAGCGAAAAAGCTTTCACTCTGGGCCCGTGGAAAATCCGGCGGAGAAAAAGTCACTGTTGGGATTGGTCTCATCAACGAGGAAAAGCCCTATCACGATACCATCAGCCAAAAACTGGATCTCACTCTGACCAAGCAGTGGCAGAATTTCGCGATCGATCTCTCCGGCAAAGACCTCACTCGAGTCAAAACCGCTCTCTACTTCACCACCAACGCCAACGGTGCACCGGTCGAATTCTACCTCGACGACATCACCATCGAGTAAGCCCGCACTGGGTTCGGCATCCTTTACATTCCTCGAAGACAGGAGTAGACCGAAGCCATCGTGAGCAACTTCAAGTCACTTGGCATCCCCGCCGACCTCATCAAGAGTCTCGATGAAATGGGTATCCACAAGCCCACCCCGGTGCAGGCCCAATCCATTCCATACCTTCTGGAAAAGGGACACGACTTCGTAGGACAGGCTCAGACCGGCACCGGAAAAACCGCCGCCTTTGGACTCCCTCTCCTCACCAAAGTCTCCGGGAATAAGAAACACATTCAGGCCCTCATCCTCTCCCCAACCCGCGAGCTCGCAAAGCAAATCGGGAAGGCTCTTTTCAAATTTACCAAGTATGCCGACGAAAAAACCTTCGTGGAAGTAGTCGCCGGTGGAGACAAAATCGACCTTCAGGTATCCCGGCTGCAACGACCCACGCAAATTGTCGTTGCCACTCCCGGCCGCCTCTTCGATCTCCTCAAGCGCAAGGCTCTTTCTATCGATCACGTACAGTATCTCATCCTCGATGAAGCGGACGAAATGCTCAGCATGGGCTTCAAACAACAAATCCGTAGCGCCATCGAACTCACCGCCAACCGCAAGGCGACTTGGCTGTTCTCCGCCACTTTTCCGCCGGTCCTCAAAGAGCTCGTCAAAGGCTGCATGGCTCCGGAACCGAAGACGGTGAAAATTGACTCCACCCGCGTGGTCAATCGCGATATCGACCACCGCTATGCGGTCTGCGTCAAAGAAGACAAAACCGACTTCATCAGCGACTTCCTCGAACGCCAGGGCGAAAAGCGTGGCCTCATTTTTTGCCGCACCAAAGACGGCTGCAGCATCCTCGGCAAGCAACTCATGAAGCGCGGCTTTTCCGTCGATGTCCTCCAGGGCGATCTCACCCAACCGGAACGCGACAAGGTCATGCGCGCCTTCAAAAAAGAACGCACCCAGTTTCTCATCGCCACCGACGTCGCCGCCCGCGGCATTGATGTCGAAGGCCTTTCCTTCGTGGTCCATCACCAGCTTCCCGAACAAGTGGAAATGTACACCCACCGCAGCGGCCGCACCGCACGCGCTGGCAAAAAGGGAATGTCTCTTGTCCTCATCGATCCCCGAGAGCAGAAACGCCTCGACGCTATCAGCCGTGAGTTGGGCGTTCATTTTGGCCCGGCTTAATGGTCAAAATGATATTCATCTGATCTATTGGTTGGTTCAGGAGCGATTCACGACACTCTTAAAAGAAGACCAAGTCCTCTTCGGCAAAGTCAAAGCCAGGAAGAAGAGCCCCTGCCACGTCCGCTTTCTCTCCAATAGGGAACCGACCAAACCAAACTACGACGCCCCCTGGCCTGCAAAAAGCGGAGGTCCTCGGCGGTATCGACATTAAGAAGGTTTGCAGCTGATCTTTGATTAGAATTTCAACGCCGCTTCCGCCGCAAGCGTTCCGGAGGCGAAACATCCCTGCAGGAGATACCCTCCCGTCGGGGCTTCCCAGTCGATCATTTCTCCAGCCACGAAGACGCCGGGGAGTTCCTTGATCATGAGATAATCGTTGAGCTCCGACCACTTCACCCCACCGGCCGAAGAAATCGCCTCCGCCAAGGGACGGGATTGCACCAGAGGCACCCGACAGGCCTTGGCATGTTTGGCTAATTCCCCTGCCGATTCAAAGGGACCATGAAAATGATCCAAAATCGCTCGCATCGGATCGCTCAACTTCCAGCGATACGTTGATTCCTTTAGGAAATTCTTCTTCACTGATTCCATCTTCGCCACCAGTTGTTCAGCGGTGAAGGTCGGCTTCATGTCCAAGGTGATCGCGGGCCGAGCCATCGTTCGGAGGGCAGGGCCCAATTGATAGACCGGTCCCCCTTCCAGGCCATAACGCGTGAGCATCAGTTCCCCCGGTGCGATTTCTTCACCCACTGAAGCCACGACATTTTTCAGCGGCTGACCTTCCACCTGCGGAATCATTTCCTCCGGCCAGGCAATCTCCCAACCGCAATTGGCCGGGCTCAAAAGAGAGACCTCAATCCCCGCCGTTTGCAAAATCTCCACCCAGGCTCCATCCGATCCCGTCTGCGGCCATGAACCTCCGCCCATTGCCAGAATAATCGAATCGCAGCCAATCGTGACCGGACCGTCAGACATTTCAAATTCCGCCGAGCCTGGCGACAACTTGGTCAGGCGATGCTGCATTTTGAGAGCCACTCCTTGCTTCCGGAGCATCTCCACCCAACGACGTAAAAGAGGAGCCGCTTTGAGCGCCTTGGGGTAGACCCGTCCCGACTTTTGCACGAAGGTCCCTACATCCATCCGCGCCGCCCAGGACCGAATCATCTTATTGTCGAAACAAGCCAAGGCTCGCGACCAAAAGTCATCCGGTTGCCCCGGTCCGCGATATCTCCTCACGAAGTCATCCAACTCTTCCGAGTGCGTCAGATTGAGCCCGCCTTTCCCCGCCACGAGGAATTTGCGCCCCACCGATCTCTTCTGCTCGCACAGCGTCACTTGCGCCCCACCTGCCGACGCCACCTCCGCCGCCCGCAATCCGGCCGGCCCTCCTCCAATGACTAAAATGTGTGACACCGTGCTCTTATCGAAGACTTCGATCAATGAAGCAAGCCCTCCCCGCTCATCTCCTGGTGACTTTGTCCCCTCAGCTACAATGAGATTGCGGACAGGAAGTCATTTCTATAAGGATTTCCCNCCATGAANGCTATCTATCGCCATCGCTATTTTTTTCAGCGGACTTCTCGCGGTTCACGCAGTCAACTTTCATCCCATTTCCTCGATCACNAGTTCAACCTCGGGCTCGGATCTCTATCCGGTTGGAAATCTCATCCAGGGTTCCGGCTCGGGATACTCGACAAGCGAACCCCACAATAGCATCGGCGGCGGCTCCTCCCACACCTGGGTCACAAACGCCCCGGGTGCAGATTACTTCGCAATCCTCCCAGACCCCGTACTTTTGTTGGATCTCGGTGCCGACCGTTCCTTGACCGAAATCAGCACCTGGGGATACGCCAATTCCAATACCAATGGCGGAAAAGATTTCACCCTTCGTTTCGCTAACAGCGCCGACGGACCGGGCGGACTGGCAACTTCCATCACTTACACACCCTCCTTCGACGCCGCATTCAGTGCCGATACCCGCGACTCTCACTCCTTCAGCCAAACTGTCATCGCTCGCTACGTCGAACTTGTCTTCACCGACAACTGGAAAAATCTCCAAGGCGGAACCCCCGGCGGAGACCGGGTTGGACTCGGCGAGATCGCTTTCGAGGATTCCGTCCCTCCCATCGATCCCCTACTTCAAATTGAAAGCTCCCTGAACCTCACTCTCGACGGCTCGGTGCAAACGATCGATATCCCGGTAGCAAATTTGGGCGCTACTCAAAACCTCACTCTCTCCACTCCAACATTCTCTGGAACCAACTCCGCGGCTTTTTCCCTGCTTTCTTCGCCAGCCTCCATCAGTCCCGGCAATGGCGGCAACATTCAGATTTCCTTCAACCCTACCGGTCTCTCAGCAAACATCAGCGCCTCTCTCGATTTTACGACCAACGACACCTCACAACCATCGGTCTCAGTCGCCTTGAGTGGCTTCATTCATGATCCTCGAATTTCCGTCGCGGGATTCTTCGACATCGGCTTCTACCCCTCCGGCTCAGGCATTCAGAGCAAGCAGTTCACCATCCAAAATATTGGCGGCGGACAAACCCTTAACATCACCGGCACCAGCATCACCGGAAGCAATGCCGCGAATTTTTCCGTCACCAGCTCGCCATCCTCGATCACGCCATTGGGCAACGACACCATCACGATCCAACTCGATCCGATGGGCAGTGGCGGCATCTTTTCCGCCCAACTTGAGATTACGAGCAACGACGCTCTCAATCCCTCTTCCATCGTCAATCTCAACGCCCTCGTCGGCGATGCCATCCCCAATTCCGGCGTTCGTATCAATGAGTTCATGGCCAACAACAGCAGTATACTCGACGATGGCGACGGAAACTCCTCGGATTGGATCGAGCTCTACAATGCCGGACCGGGACCGGTCGATCTCGGCGGATGGTATCTCACGGACTCCAGCTCCAATCTCAACAAATGGGAATTCCCCGGCGGCACGACCCTTGCGGAAGACGCCTACCTCATCGTCTTCGCCTCCGGACAGAACGTCGACGACTATGTCGATGGCAGCGGATACCTGCATACCAATTTCAAGCTCACCACCGGAGGTGAATACCTCGCACTCGTCATGCCAGACGGCACCACCCCGAAGAGTGAATTCACGCCATCCTATCCCAGCCAATTCAGCGACGTGTCCTACGGCACTTATTCCGACGGCGGATCAACAACCAACCTGATTGCCTCGAGTGATGCCGAAGTTCTCATCCCCGATGACGGATCTCTGGGGTTAACCTGGACTTTTCCCGGATTCACTCCCGACGCCTCGTGGTTGACTCCTAATCTCGGCACAGGGGTGGGCTTTGACAACGGCTCTGGCTACGATTCCTACATTGATGTCGATGTGCAGGACGACATGTATCAAGCTCGCTCAACGGCCTACATTCGCATTCCCTTTACCCTCGCTGATGCTTCGGAAATTTCGACGCTGGCACTTTCCATCCGCTACGACGATGGATTCTACGCCTACCTCAACGGAGATGAAATCACTTCGCGCAATGCTCCCGCCAATCCCACCTGGGACAGCACCACACCGTCAAACATTGATGAAAACAACAACCTCGAGACCATCGAGGTTTCGGCCTTCACCTCCCGCCTTCAGAATGGCCAAAACATTCTCGCCATCCATGGTATTAATCGATCAACTGGCAGCAGCGATTTCCTCGCCGATCCTGAACTCACCGGCACAACGACTTCCACCGGACCACTCCTGCTCGGATTCCTGCAAACCGCGACTCCCGGTGCCGCCAACACCGGTGGAACCACCAATCCCGGACCGGAAATCGTCACCGTCACTCACGCTCCTACTCAACCGGCCGAGAACGAAAACATTGTCGTCACCGCCACCATTCTTCCCCGCCTTGTCGCCGTGGGTCAAGTACAGCTGACCTACCGCGTGCAGTATGGCGCCTCGACAAATCTCACCATGGTCGATGATGGCACCGGCGGCGATGCCATCGCCAACGACTCGATCTTCACCGCCACCATCCCGGCATCGGCATACGGAAACGAAGACATGGTCCGTTGGTTCGTCACTGCCGAAGACGCGGCCAATAATCCCTCCCGCGCGCCCGCCTTCCTCGACCAAACCGGCACCAACCAATCAGCGGAATACTTTGGCACCGTGACCACCGATCCTTCGGTCACCTCAGACATGCCCATCCTGCAATGGTTCACACAAAGCGAGTCCGCCAGTCACACGCGCAGCGGAGCCCGCGCTTCGGTTTATTTCCTTGGCCGCTTCTACGACAACATCTTCATCCGCCAACGCGGAGGTGCAACCAATGGCTCGATCTCCCAGAAATTTGACTTCAACAAAGGCGACTCATTCTACGTGAATGAAGAAATGAGTTCGGTTGGTGAAA
>NHEN01000172.1 GCA_002172625.1 Verrucomicrobiaceae bacterium TMED86
TGTAAAGCCTGCAAGTCGGAGTGTCCCTCGAGCGTTGATATGACCAAACTCAAGGCCGAGTTCCAGCAGCACTATCATGAGGCGAATGGCGTGCCGCTGCGTTCGCGGATGGTTGCGCACTTCGCCGACAGTGCCCGCCTCGCCTCGTTTGCACCTCGGCTCTACAACGCATTTTTTCAGACTCCAATTCTGCGCCGTATCGCCAACCCACTTATCGGCTTCCACTCTGAGCGTAGCATTCCGAGACTCAACCGCATCACGCTGCGCCGTTGGTTTTCCGGCCGCAATCCACTTGTCCCCACGCGTGGCAAGCGTCTCGGGCGAGTCCACCTCTTCTGCGACGAGTTCACTAATTACAATGACCTAGATGCTGGCATCGCAACTGTAGAGCTGCTAGAGCTTTTGGGCTACGAGGTCGACTTGCCCGATCACGTTGAAAGCGGACGGGCTTCGCTTTCCAAGGGTCTTGTCCGGCGAGCCCAGGTCTTCGCCAATGAGAACGTCCGACGGCTATCCTCAATTGTCTCAGAGGAAGAGCCGCTCATTGGCATAGAGCCGTCCGCGCTCCTCAGTTTCCGTGATGAATACCCTGCCTTGGTCGATCCCTCGCTTCGCGAAACTTCTCGCGAACTCGCGTCTCATTGTCTGCTGCTCGACGAGTTCATTGTCCGCGAGGCCGATGCGGGCCGAATCGACAGTGCGTGTTTTACCGATGAGGCACGCACCATTCATGTTCATGGCCACTGCCACCAGAAGGCGCTCGCTTCAACCGATCCCACCTTGCAAATGCTCTCATTGCCCGGGAATTATTCGGTGAGCGAAATCCCTTCAGGGTGTTGTGGTATGGCTGGGTCTTTCGGATACGAGAAAGAGCATTATGAAGTCTCAATGCAGGTGGGCTCGCTGGTTCTTTTTCCTCATCTAAGGGAACTTGATCCATCGATTCTTGTCGCTGCCGCTGGAACCAGTTGCCGCCACCAGATTGCTGATGGTGTTGATCGAGCCGCCATTCACCCGGCCAGGATCCTCCGTGACGCATTCGCCTGAGTTTATCAGTTGCTGAATTTTCTTGGGATTCCCCCGGGAAATCTCTCGCGCCATGATCGCCCAGAATTTCCCCGCAAAAGATTGAGGAAGAATTGATCCAACAAAGGTGTATCCAGTAAAAGCAGAGAAATAAATCGAATCAACGGAGCAAGAGTTATGAACAACGAAGAACAAGAATACGAGCAGTCCGGTCTGTCCCGACGGGGATTTTTGCATGGAATGGGTGGCGCCGGAGCCCTTTTGGGAATGACCGGAATGGCTGCGGCCGATGATGCCCCGAAGGATGCCGATGGGAAAATCATCCCGGGATTTGAAAAAACCAAGAACGACCCGAACGCCGCGAAAGGCTGGCAGCCGGTTTCGGACCGCAAGGTCCGTGTCGGTATCGCGGGATATGGGCTCTGCAAATTTGGGGCGGCATTCTCTTATCAAAACCATCCCAATGTCGAAGTGGTGGCCGCGACCGATCTCGACCCCGGTCGCTGCGCTGCTTTGGCCAAAGCGGTGGGTGCGAAGAAGACTTATCCGTCCTGTGAAGAGATGATCAAGGACAAGAGTATCGAAGCGGTTTATATCGCGACCGATGCGCCGAGTCATGCCCGTCTCGCGATCATGGCTTTGAATCATGGTAAGCATGTCGTTTCTGCCGTTCCCGCGGTCTTTGGATTTGAGGCCGAGGGGGAAGCGGAAGAGCTGTTCAATGCCGTTAAGAAGAGCGGCATGAAGTACATGATGAACGAAACCTCAACGTTTCATGCCGATCTCTATGCCAAACGAATGCAGTATCAGGCCGGCGCTTTGGGAAAGGTGATCTATTCAGAAGGAGAATATTGGCATGATTTTGGAGCCAAGGGGCTTCCCGGATTCAATCCGAAGAATGGCAAGGTTGATCTCAATGGTTGGCGCAAGGCTGTTCCTCCGATGTGGTATCCCACTCACGCGACCGCTTACTATGTCTCCATCACGGGTGGACGCTTCACCGAAGTCTCGGCAGTGGGAACGCCCGGGCTTTATCCCGAATACAATGGTGGCGACAATCAGCACAAGAATCCCTTTGGGACCGAGATCGCGATGCTCAAGACCAGCGAGGGCGGGATCTCACGGATGGGCGGGAGTTGGGATATGAAAGATGCCCACGGAGANNANGGNCGGGTCTANGGANANAANCCNCACAATAAGAAGATCAACGGAAGTCGCCCACCCTTGCCACCCGGCGTGAGTGGAGGCGGTCATGGTGGTTCGCACGGACAACTGACGAATAACTTTATCGAGTCGATTCTGCTTGATAAGAAACCCATCGTCGATGTCGGCGATGCCNTGAACATGACCTTGGCCGGCGTCGTGGCCCATCAGTCGGCTCTCAAAGGTGGCGAGTGGATGACGATCCCGCAGTATGATTTGTAGNCGCAAAATTAAGTTGGGGTGCTGCGGTTCAACCGCAAATCCTTTTGTCTCGCTAAGTTTAGCGATGGCGACCTAGATTTGTAGCAGATTGAGGTGCACGAATCAGTGCGGATTGAAGGCATGGACCAGCAGCATGACATCAACTTGTCAAAAGAGCAGTGGAAGACACGGCAGACATTGATTGGTCGCGCGCGCGATCCGAATGACGGCAAAGCCTGGGACGAATTCACCGACTATTATGCGGGCTTCATCCGCATGGTGCTGATGCAGCTGCGCGCGCCAACGGATGATCTCGAAGATCTTAGCCAAGCCATCCTGGTGAAGCTATGGAAGAACCTTTCAACTGTGGAACTGGATCGTGACCACGCCCGGTTTCGCACCTGGCTGGGAACGGTGATCCGCAACACTTTCTATACGCATTGCAGCCAGTCGGCCTCGCGTAAACGCCGGGAAACCAAGGCCGCTGTCGCCGACCTTGTCCCACCGGATATCGAGGACATCATTGAAAGCGAGTGGCGAAAACACATTATTGCGCTGGTNATTGAACGCTTAAATGCCAGTTTNTCCGGNAAGGCNATGNANGTTTTCACAATGACNCTCGATGGAANNTCNGTNGANGANATNGCGTCNGANCTNGAGTTNACCAAGGACTCGGTNTANGTNCTNCGCAATCGTGTCCAGTCNCGCTTCCGCAAGGAAGCACGGCAGTTNCGNANTTACNTGGAGTTTNANNAATGACGGAAGAATCGAGAGAGCGAGCNCAGGCCTTGAACAATCTGTTTGAGGAGGCGTTTGAGGAGATTGATCCGGCCGCAGAATCGCCTCTTTACGGCCAGCTCTGTTCGCTTCATGAGCGCTACGGTGAAGCTGAACTGATCGCGGTTGGCGGCATGAAACGCATCCTCAAGGTCCTCGATCGGCACGGGAATCGTCAGGTCGCGATGGCTCGTTTGCATGAAGACGCAAGCGATTTGCTCTTTGATCCATTGATTCGGGAGGCGCGGCTTACCGCTCTGCTCGAACACCCGAACATCATCTCTGTGCACGATGTCGGCGTCGACGAAGGGGGACAACCGTATTTCACCATGGATCTGAAAGCCGGTGACGGGCTCGATGTGGTCTTGCAGAAGGCCCTTGCGCATGGGGGGTGTTCGCTCGCGGATCGACTCGATATCTTTCTCAAGGTTTGCGATGCCATGACCTACGCGCATTCGCGCGACGTCATTCATCTGGACTTGAAACCAGCCAACATCCAGGTTGGTCATTACGGCGAAGTGCTGGTCTGTGACTGGGGCTTGGCAAAGCTGATCGGCGACACGGATGAGATCGATGATGATGTGTTGCTCAATCCCGACCTGTTGAGCGGAATGACGGTCTACGGTCGGGTCAAGGGAACTCCCGGCTATATGGCACCAGAACAGATTCGCGGCGGAATCCGGGACAAGCGCACCGACATCTACGCCCTGGGCGCCCTACTTTACGCTGTGCTGACCTGTCGTCCGCCCCTCGACGGTGACACCGAAGCCATGCTGAAGGCGGCGGTGTCCGGTGATATTGTCCCGCCAATCGTGCGGGGGAGTGGCGTTCCCGAGAGTTTGAGTGCCGTGGTCATGAAGGCGATGGCACTCAAGCCGGCCGATCGCTATGCCTCGGTGAGCGACTTGATCACGGATGTCCGCGCGTTTCTTGGCGGGTTCTCTCCCGTTGCTCATGAGAGCGGGCCGGCGACCGAGTTTTTGCTGTTCTATCGTCGACATCGCGTCAGTTGCAATGTGGCCGCAGTATTCATGGCGATGGTGGTAGTGGTGACCGCCTTATTCGTTGATCGCCTGAGCGACAAGCGCGAGCAGGCCGAAACCTTGGCGGCACGCTTGCGCGTCGAAAAACAGGAGACCGGAACACTGGCCGAAAGTTTGCAGGTGGAAAAGGAGGAGACCGAAACCTTGGCGGCGCGTCTGCGGGTGGAGAAGGAAGATTCAGAGGCCCTACTTCGAGAGGTGGGACGATTGGCCACGGCGCCTCCCGATGATGTGGCCGCTCCTGGCGATCAGCTTAGCAATGACTTCTTTAATCAACTGCCATTGGTGTCTTATGAACTGTCGATGCGTTCCGTGAGGGAGATGATTGATTCCGAGCCGGAGCGTGCCAATGAGGCGCATTCGTGGCTTGGGTATCTCTACTTTATGAGCGCTGAATTTACCAGGGCGAAGCCGCATTTTGAAATCAACCCCGAGCGCATGCGCGGGCTGGTCAGGGTCAATGAGGCCTTGGCTGAATCCTTTGATCCAGAGAAGCATCAGATCTCGGCAATCCAGCTAGCCGGGATCATCAAGACGCTAGAGTCAATGAACCGAATTGTAATGGCAGAAAAGATGCTTTCCTACGACTACGCCTCATTGGGATATCGGGAGGGATATGAACTGGCTATCGCGGCAATGTTTGGCGATCACGCGGACTGTTTCAGCTACGAGGCAGGGACCCGGACCTTGACTGTTGATGCGGCTGGCGAATCTTTCTCACTACGAACAAAAAACGGGCAGCATCCGCTGCGGTTTCTGCCGATCGAGCGACTGATTCTTGTCGATACGATGATTTCGGATAGTTCGGAGTTTGCCGGCCTGAAGGCGCTTGAGGTGGCGGATTTGCGCGGCAGTCAAATCAGCTCACTGGGGGATTTAACCCTGTTCCCGAAACTGAAAACGTTGATTGTTCGCCCTGACCAACTGCCTCAGGAAGAGAAGGACAGACTGCGCGCGCTGGTTCAGATTAGAGACTGACTGACTCCTAGTTCTCCTTGGTTAACTGCCCGGACTTTTGGTTCCTATGAAATCCCTTTGTTTTTTGACGGCTGTTCTTTGAGATCCACAGAGACCCCATCATTCGCAAAAAACCAGCTACCGGACTTTCTTAGGATACTGCTTTTTCCAAGCTTCAATAAATGCCTGATCGGGCTCACTGAGGGTCGAAATCGTCATCGTGAATCTCCTCCCATCTTCCCGGATGATAGTGACCTTAGTGCCGGTAATGGAAACGACCTTGGCCTTGATCTGCTGTCCTTTAGTGTTCGTAAACTCCCGAAATTTCTCATCGGAACCATCTGCATCAGGCTCACTCTCTCCAGCTTTTGAATGCTGATCAAAAAAATCGAAAACCTCGGCAATCATTGATGGGTTCGCATGGATGGAGCTGCCGTGATTGCCATCTTTAATCTCCTTGTAGAGGTGAGTAATCCCTTCAGCCTTCAGCTTGTCAACTACACTGCGAATGCCAGCTACTGGAATGAGCCTGTCCTTGTCTCCAGTGACGATCATAATGGGAATCTTATTTTTTTTGAGAACGCCCAACTTATCTCGTCCTGACATGATTGCAGGAGCCAAGGGTGCCAACCCTGCCCACAGCTCAGGAAATTTAGTTCCCAGATGGACTGTTCCACCACCACCCATGGAATGCCCCATCAAATACATTCGGCTCTCATCGATACTGAAATCATCACGAACAATCTTGATGACATTCAGCACATCTTTTTCACTCAACTCGCCAAGATTTTCGGGATCACTGGGATTTGGCCGAATGAAACCTCTTCCTTTCCCAGACGCGCCATACCAACCACGGCTGTTGTATCCGTATGGAGCCACCACGATGTATCCGCGCTTCTCAGCCTCAGGAATAATTCCAGCATATTGAATCACTTCCTGTGGTTTACTTCCCAGTCCGTGGAGCAGGACAATCAGTGGAGTTTTGACCGTTTTCTTATAGCTCCGGGGAACATAAAGCGCATACTCAATCTCCTCATTTGCGGCCTTAAAATCGTAGGTCCGTTCTTGATACCCTTTCTTGACCGATTCTTCGCCTTGGAGCGGGGACAGCGCCACCAGAGCCAACACACCCAGAATCGATAAAAGGCTGCCCAAAAATCGCTTTTGGCAGGGAAATGGTCTTTGCGAGGGTTCGATATAATTCATAGGGAAGAAAGGCTCAAATTTTGGCTGCGTGTTGTAAAATCTACTCGGTTTCTTAAGTGCTGTCTGAGAAGCTGGTGGCTACTGTTGAGTAAGTTTTGACGAACAATCGTCGGAGTCTAGAAAAAGCGAACACGAATTTGGAGGGAAAAGTGGTGACTATTTGACATGGCTGCTGTGGATTTGCTCTTGGCGGGAAGGGGTTGAAGTCGCATCGGACCGGGGCGGAGGGGGTGAAAATGAGGTCAATTTTCAAAGCTTGCTGGAATCATATCGCCGGGCTCGGGTCGCGGACCCTCCGGGTGGCAGCACCTTGGAACAAGACCGAATGACCCACCAGAAGGCCCCGAAGACCGAGTTCTGCTTCGCAAGGATAAGGACGAGTAGCCAGCTCAGTCACTTGAAGCTTGAGGCACGATTCGGAAGAACATTGATGCTCCGTCGACCGTATCGAGCCACGTCATTTCGCCATTCACTCCTTCTGCAGTTTCCACAAGAGTCCAAGATCCGGAACCGAAGTCAGGCGAGCGTTCAATTTGATAACGACTGTCTGAGGTTCCTGTCCAGGAGAGGGTGATATGTGTTCTTGTGGTATTGAAGGATGCTCGAACCAGGAGAGGAGGTTCGGGTGGGAGGAGTCCTTCGTTGTAGGGCATGACGATTTGTCCTACCTCGTAAGCAAAGGAATTCAGATCGACTTCAGGGAGATTGGTTACCCGGACCGGATCCAGCTCTGTGGGGTCAACTCCGTAGAGCGTGTTGGCCCAGGTCAAGGTGCTGAGAGTGGTCACTAGGTCGTTGGCATGTCCGGTGGCGTCCCGAAACAAGTATTCGTCTCCGCTATTCGATGAAGGTGCCGCGCTGAGATACTCCACGCCGTCCAACTCACCATCAAAGAAGTTTTCAATAAGTTCGTAAGCTCCGAGACCATACGGGCAAAAGATCACTGCATTGTTCGGGTAGCGTTGTCGCAGGGGAGTAATTAACGAATCAAAAAGCGCGAGGGTTCCTAGCCTCAATCCCTCGAGGTCTCCCGGAGTGATGCGGTGGGGGCCGAGGGTCCATGGAATTGTGATGAGAAACTTGATTTCAGGGTTACTTTCCAACGCCAGGTCAAACCATTGTTGGTAGTCCTCGATCCGGCTGTTTTCCGCTGAGTAATACGTGAGGGCCAAGAGCTCGATTTGACCGCCTGAGAGCAGATCAGTCGCATCTTGAAGGACCTCGGAATCTTCCCACAGTTTCAGAGGCGAACCATTCGAGCCTCCTCGAAAGATGGTGTGCCCGATATGCCCATCGACTCCCCATTCCGCTGAAAGTTGGTTGAGCTGCTGCGCACTTGGTCGAAAGAAGCTATGTCCCATGAACAAGCCCCGGTAGCCTTGAACCGCAGCATCGGCGGAAAAAGCAACGAGGGTGAAAAGTAGAGTGATCGTGAGCAATCTGATTGGAACCATCATAAGTTGGAACTCCCCAAGTTTCAAAAAGTTGTATTAAAGTTTCTGCCACGATGGTCCTGCCAGGAAATTGCTTTTGGCGGGAAAGGCTTGAAGTCGCATTGGACCGGGGCGGAGGGGAGGAAAGGGGGTTGTAGCGTTTGGCGATTCATGCGAAGTAATCTCTGCATACGGCATGGACGGCATTAACATTTTTCGGCTCATTGGAGTTTGCGGATTATTAGCTGCGGCTTGGTGCGTTGAGGTCATCGGTTTCGCTACCTTTCGGGGCGAAGTGAGCAATGGTCCACCAAAAATGAATGTTGTCGATTTTGATCAAGATTTTTCCAAAGAAGGCAGCGGTAAACTGCTCATTGGATCTGGTCATGACCTTAATTTGCCGTTTGTCTCTCCCAGTGAGGCTGAGAAGCGAATAGACGAGCACCACAGAAAGAAATGGCTGGGCTTGCTGGCGGGTTTCGCGGGAGCGTTCGGCGTTTTTTCTTTTGCCAATAAGATTTGGGACGATTGGGTAATCTCAATCACTTGTGTGATCTTCGGCCCTCTCGGAGTAGCCTGGGGATTGAGAAGATCACATGGGAACGGTTAATCTTTGAGGAACGTTCGGCTGTCTGCAGATAGCTGAGATTTTCCAGTAAACGAAGGGAGGCGAACTGCTAGGAAATTGCTTTTGGCGGGGCCGAGGAAGAAGGCGAGGAGTTCAAAAAGGCTAAAGGTGCAAAGCGGATGCCCCGGCTCCGAAAAATCACTTCATCAGTCAGCCCTGCCGAGAAAGGACTTGGAATTTCCTCTCATCGTCCACTCTCGATTCAGAAAACCGAGTGTCTTTAAAAAAGCCAAGCCGGAGGTAACGATAACTATAAAAGGAAAAAAATCAGGGACAGATCCTCTGCATCTGCCATAATGCGAAAGAAGCGCTCGTAAAGCTTGTTGGGATCTTGGTAAGAAAAGTCCCAGCGGCCGTGGCCAGCTTCTACCGTCTCTGTTCGCAAAAATTAAGGTAACCAAACCAAGCTCTCTACGATGACAAAATCCCAAACCTCACGCATGGCATTTCCATTTTCAATTTTATGCCTCATCCCAATCACCGCCCTCAACTCCTGGGCCATTGATGCCACCTACCAATATTACCGCTTCACCACTACTCAGACCGCGGGAGACTCCATGATCCAAGTGTCGGAATTCGACCTCATCAACGACGGCAACAAGGTCGATTACACCAACCTTACCGTGACCAACCCCGGCGGAAACAGTCCTGGAAATGAGGAGCCACCCAAAATCATCGACGGAGACACCAACACCAAATGGCTCGACTTCAACATCGCTCCGCTCGTCTTCACCTTCAATGCCCCGGTGACCATTGACGGCTACAACTTTGCCACCGCCAACGATGCCCTCAGCCGCACTCCCATCTCCTGGACGTTTGAGGGAAGCTCCGACGGAGCTACTTGGGTTGCGATTGATTCACGCAGCTCAGTGACCCCTCCGGGAAGTTTTTTTACCTTTTTTGACAACGCATTCGAGTTCACCGACTCCTCCGCCCCCGCCATCACCCAGTTCTCTTCGGACAACATTATCCTTCCAGCGACCGAGGGCTTCAACCTGACCTGGACTTCGCTCAATGGCATTTCAGCTGACCTCGCACCTTCAGTCGGCCCCGTTGCGGCCAGTGGCAATACCGTGGTCAATCCACCCGCCGACACGGACACCTCCTACACCCTCACCGTCAACAATGGTGCAGCATCCGCCGCCGAGGACCTCACGCTGCGGGCGGTGACTCAATCGGCATCTACCCACCGCTACTTCCGCTTCACCTCCCTCAAGCTCCGCAACGGAGCCGCTGCGAATAGTATCCAGCTCTCGGAATTCCGATTCTCGAATGGTGGAATCCCAGTCGTTCCCAGCGCAGTCGCCAACCCCGGCGGAGACTCCCCCGCTGGCGAGGGCACCGCAAATTTAATTGATGGGAACGACTTCTCCAAGTGGCTTGATTTCAATCGCCAGCCTCTCATTTTCGACTTCGGAGGCCCGACTGCCATCGACGCCTACAGCCTCACCAACGGAAACGACGCCCCTGAACGCGACCCTGTCCGCTGGGTCATCGAAGGAAGTGACGACGGCTCTTCTTGGTCGCTTGTCGACAATGTCAGCTCCTTCGACTTCCCCGTCCCTACAGTTCGGAATACCTCCTTTCAAGCGATCTCATTTCCCGTTCCCCTAAACGCCGGAGGTCTCCCCACCGGAAATTTCCCCATCGTTGACAGCTTCCGTGCCGACCCCAGCATCCAGCTCAATGGCAACGACTCCGATCTCATCTGGGATGTCCTTTTGACTGATGCCGTCTCCATCACACCCGGTGTCGGCAATAACCTTCTCCCCACCGGAATGCAGAGCATTTCCCCCGCTTCCAACACCGATTCCCCCTACGTCCTCACAAGCAACGGGAGCACCGACACCACTGCCGCCACCGTCCGAAGCGTGGCCCAAGGCACTGCGGAATTCCGCTACCTCCGTTTCACTCCCACCAAGGTTCGCTCATACGAAACCGCAGTCGGAGTCCAGCTCTCCGAGTTCACCTTCGCCAACCCCGGAGGCACCGTTACACCAGCCTCGGTCGTCAATCCGAGTGGCGATAACCCCGCCGGACAAGGCGCCTCAAATCTCCTCGACGGAGACACCACCACCAAGTGGAACGACCTCAATGAAGGCCGCCTCATCTTCGACCTCGGTAGCTTAACTGAAATCACCTCATACGCTCTCATCACCGCGGACAACTCACCCGGACTCGATCCCGTTCGCTGGATTCTCGAAGGCAGTAACAATCAGTCCAGCTG
>NHEN01000173.1 GCA_002172625.1 Verrucomicrobiaceae bacterium TMED86
AGCAAATGAGGATGAAGCTGACGACGGACATACGATTTGTGCATGGCCTGCGCATCTTCTCCGACGTCCTCCACCGCACCTTTAAAATCAATCAACAACTCGAATAATCGTTCGTTCACTCCGTCTTTGAGCTCGGAAAGGATATTCATCTCCATCTCTTCCCGGTCAACTCCCGGTGATGATTTTAAACCCAAATCAATTCGCCCAAGCCATTTTTGAACACCAACGAACCAGTTTTCCGCTTCGGCGACCACGAGCTTCACCGGGTCAACAATGGCATTCGAGCGACTCCAATCCTCGAAAAAACCATCCAGCTGATTGGCCAGACTGGTCGTTTTACGCTGCCCGAAGACGTCCACATCAATCCACGCATCTTCGAGCATCACCTCGCAAATCAGGAAAATCCCAGTGTTTACCAGATTACTGACCGTCGCTTTTCCAGCGTAAATCACCCGTTGATCAACAAAGATCCGGAAATCTCTCAATACTTCGGATGCCTGAATAATACTGTAAGGATTATAAACCTCGAAAACCACCGAATAGCGCTGCAGTTTGAGCACATTGGCCACAAGATCTACTCCCTGACTGTTCGAGCAAGAAATCGAGATCATTGACTGGGCGCTCTCTGGGGAACTCATGGGGATCTTTTTGAAGAAAGAAGAAGTTAAGTTTTAACTAACAAAGAATAAATGCAATTGCTACTTTCTCACTTTTGATCGTTCAAACGCCCAAAACAACCTTTTAAAAGGAACCTGGGGATTCAAGCCTCGAAAATTATTCTCTTTTTTCCGCAAATCAAAATCGAAGGATTGCATGAGCCGGTGATTACTGGTATTTTAAAGATACACCTTTATGAATTCTCAAACTCAAGTTATCGGGTTTCAAGCGATCCGCGGAGAACCCTATGTCCAAAACAAGAAGTTAGCCGGTCCCCCGGTCCGCTTTCTCAGTCTCTGCCAAGAGCACTATTATTGCCTCTCACAAATTGCCCAGGCCCTGGAGATATCTCCTACCACCCTGCGCAAAGCCTTCCATGACTACGCCGGAATCTCTCCAAAAGCGTGGATGACTCAACAAAGAGTCATGCTTTCGATCAGACTAATCCGCGAAGGGACATCCCTCAGCGAGGTTTCGAAAAAAATGGCTTACAGCGACTACCAACACATGGCGAAGGAATTTCGCTCAGTGGTCGATTTCACACCGAAATCCATGATGAAAATCCTAAGGGAACGTCAGGTTTCGAGTTAAAAAGGCTTGGCGAGCACTTAAAACGAGAATTGGTAAGAAAAGTTGATCGCGTGATTAAGAGTCTCGTAATCTCCATCGGCCGATTCTCCGATGGGCGAACTTGAAGAATTTCCTCTTACCTCCCTCCCCCCATTGTAGGCGATGGCATACGCAAGTGCCCAACTGCTTTCTTCACCTCTGCGCCCAAAACCAATCGTCCAGAGATGTAAATCAGCATCCGGAATCAGCGGGGTGAAATTTAAGTCCGGTGAAGAGTTTTCACTATAAATATACCCCGCACTGAGAAAATAACCCTGCTCGAATGAGCGTGTGACGCCCAACTGATACGTATAGCCCGAGTCATAATTCAGCGGGAATGGCACGTCTCCAAATGGAGTTCCCTCCAATACTGTCACATTGACGGCATCCCAATCAGTCCATTCAATCCCAGCTTCAATATTCCACTTGCTGCTCGGGCGGTATGAAGCACCCAAGGCGATATTCATTGGCAGCCTTAAACTGGCGTCGGTAGAAGAATCCGGCAATCCCGTGGCAGTTGAAGTCCCGGAATAATTCACCTTGGAGGAAGATCTAAAATTTAATCCAAAAGACCATTCCTCTGCAGGCTGCCAAAGGGCACCGGCATTAAATCCCACTGAAAGACCATCACCCTCAACGGAAAATTCGTCACCCGGAACCAATCCAATCGCCCGTGAAATAGAAATTTCAGAGTAATTGAGACCCAAGCCCATACCTACGGAAAGTTGCGGATTCACCTGGTAAGCAAGGGTCGGGTTGACTGTCGCCACGAGAAGCTCGCCATCAATCGCGACAGTTGAAAAATTGGTATCCCTCCCATAGTCCACGACCAAACCGAAGGGCGTGAATAATCCGATGCCATAAGAAAATCGCGAATCATCTGGCGAATTCGTGTAATAAATCTGCGGTGCAAATTGGAACGTGGAATCTGCAGAAGCGGTCTCTCCAGAAAGTGAAGTGTAGTCGAAACCGGCAGAGAGAGCAAATCCGCCAAAGCTAACTTGCCGACCTTCCAACTGGGTTATCCCAGCTGGATTATAATAAATCGCAGATGGATTGTCCGCGGTGGCGGTAAAAGCATTTCCTCTCGCGAAAGCCTCCGCATCTTGATTCAGAAGTCGGAATCCGCCCGCAGAGACACTTCCCGATATTCCGAGAGAGGAAATCGCAACAAGAATAGATTTCTTAAAGTTTATCATTTGAGTGCGATAGAATACTTTGAACGACCTACGAAAGTCGAGCCTATTGTGAATATCTTATAAGATATTTCTCATTCAGTTTAAAATCGAGATACCAAGCGGCCATTCGTGCTGACCCAAATTACTCCTTCACGGTGACAATCCATCACGCCGGCCGATACTGACGGGAAGCGGTATCCCTCGCGGGACACCTCTTCCCAGCTGACCCCATTCAATTTTTCATCGCTGCCTTAAAGCAACTCAAGCTTAAGGTCGTAACGCCAGCCGAAAGCGGAAGAAGCTTTTCCCGGCTGGCGCGGGGATAGTGAGCGAATAAATATTCGCTCCTTGGTTCGTCGCGGAATCGGCACTTTCGACGAAGGGTAAGGACAAGGTTCCTGCCTGCGTCTGCAGAAGGAAGTGGAGTTGATCACCGTAGAGACTTGGGAACTCGATCTCAAAAGTGAGATTACCTCCGCTCCGCGAAATTCTTACCGCAGGGATTCCCATCGGCATCGGAGGTGCGCCCGGAGTGCTCGCGGGATTTCCGGGGTGGGTTCCTTCAAGAGATTCCTGAAGATTGGGAAAACCATCTCCATCCGCATCGCCGAAGGGATTGGTGTTCCCTCCGAGGAAATAGAGTTCGAAGGCATCATCGATGGCATTGAGATTTTCATCAGTGACGGTTGGCGCTGGGAAAGAAGTAATCGTCGCCGAAATGACTTCGATCCCAATTCCTGTTCCAGCGGGAAGATTGGTCCGATCATCAAAGGCTAAAATCTCCAACTCCGTTCCCACCGGCAGATCGAAGGTCTGAGGAAAGACAAAAGGATCGCCGTTCGCATCGTAAAGCCGCAAGCCCGTTCCGCCATCGTTGAGCAAAGGCACCTCACTGCTAAACGAGGTCGCGCCGACGGTCGCGGAGTAGGTCTGCGTGGTCCGCTGTGACAGCAAAGCTAACAAACTCACCAAAGCCTCATCGGCATCCTGCAAATCGCTCACCGAAAGAGTATGCTCAGCGGAGTAACTCGTCGCCGGACCATCACCCGGATCTCCAGGAAGAGGAATCAGTCCATCAACATCTCCCACCACCGATGGCAGGGAATGCACAACGCTCCGCAGTGTTTCATACGGCGAGGGAAACAGACCGGGATCGGATTCCGGATGGAGCGCAGGATCGATCCCCTCAAGCAGTTCGGGATCGGTATAGGTGCGTGAAGCGGAGATGCGATAAATCTCATTGGCCAACTTCCGCAAAGCATTGATCTCGGTTCCGGATCGAGCTTCATCGCTCAAAGTTTGAAACAAATCCTGTAAGAGCCAACCGGGATCTTCCGCATCGACGTAAGTCTGCAGACCAAGTAATTGCTCCATCGTCACTTCTTGGGAATCTGCAACGCCATCAGGTGGAATGGTATCGCGGAATCCGGTTAAGCTTACCGGAAGAGCCGAGGAAAGAGTCCCCCGATCCCGCAAGAGATCTCCAACGATTCTTTCGAAGAGAACCAAAGCCAACGCATCATAAAAATTCCCTTGGATGTTTACGGTAGTCCGGGTCTGCGCGCCATAATGTGCAACTGCGGCCGCCAACCAATTGGCTGCTTCGGTCGCCTCGTCAGCACCGCCATAAGGGGAACTCACCGGAGTCAAATCAAGAGAAGGAATGGGCACCAGTCCGATCAGCTCGCGACCCCACCCTGGAAACCCCTCGTCTTGATCCATGTCGAAAGCCGCCGGAGTTGAGTAGATCACAAAGAGATCCCGGCCCGTCGCCGAAGCCGCCAAAAACTCACCGTAGGGATTTGGGAAAATCGCTGCGGCATGATTATCGGTTTGCGTGTGATGAATGAGGTCACCATTCAAATCATGAAGACGGAGGTCGGTAGACGAGTAGGTCGTGTGGCCGACTTCATAAGAATTCCGATCAGGCTGATCTCCGGTATTTCCAGACTGCGATTTGGGAATGATATTGAGATCAAAGACATTCTGTAATTCCGTCAGCGGATCGCTCGCCGGTCTCGAAGCCGGATCAAAAGGATCTGATCCTCCGACCCATTCGATGAAGTCGGAGAAGCCATCACCGTCTTCGTCATTCGTGCGCGAAGGAGGTAAATCCAAGACATCCGCGCCGTAGTTCGCCGTCTCGCTTCCATTCGTAGGATCAGAACCGTAGAGTAACTCGTCGAGATCCGAGAGCCCGTCTTCATCACTATCAGCACCCCGAAGAGGATCGAGCCCGGCATTCAATTCGACGTGATCGGGAACGCCATCGCCATCCGAGTCGAGGCTTCCCGGCTCTCCGCTGAAAGAATAGTCTGCCCGGTATATCGGCGAGCGCTGCCCGGTCGCGGTGTCTTCGGCATAGTAGAATATCGAAAAGGGCGTGAGTGTATTTCCCGGCGGCGTGATGGCATCTGACCCGAGGGCAAAAGCCGTCCAGGCCTCGCTGGTATCGAAGCGATAGTAGGCGTCAATTCCCGCCGTGCTCGGCGCTGTCAGCTCCGGCATAACATAACGCGAATACGTTCCCGCCGGAGGTGTGATGGAAATTTGCACCGGGATGAGGCCCAGATTCCCTTCCCCGCTGGTCAGAGCCACTTCGCCGAAATTCTGATTAGTCAGGCCAAAGGTCGCGCCGGTCGGCTTGGCTCCGAGAGCCACCGTACTTCCGCCACCCAGTCCTCCGGTCTGAGTCGAAAACGTTTCCGTCATGACGCTGACATTCCCTCCCCCATCAATCACCAAGGCACTTGTCCAATCCGGAACTTGAATCGTTTCAATCAACTTGGCATCCGGATTTACGAGCGGTTCCTTGTCGTAAAGAAAGACATTGGAAATACCCGCTGCAGCACCGACGCCGGGCATTGGCGTGGCACCTTGGGGGGTCCACGAACCGCTGTGGGAATAGTGCATCGAGGCGCTGGACGACTGGCCCGATGCCCCGTGAAGCAGGTGGAAATTCCCCGCGCTCGATCCCAAAATTCCTTTGAGAAGTTTCCCCGCCGGAGGATTCAAGCTTCCCTCCAGAACCGGTAATCCGCCGGCATCCAGAGAGTAGATGTTGGCATATTCGCCGTCGTTATAAATCACGACAAACTGGAAATTCGTTCCGTCATTGATGACATGGACCGAGCGAATGGGATCCAGTCCCACAGTCCGCGCCGCCACCGCTGAGAGAGCTCCGGTAGCGGGATCGCTATTGGAATAAAGCAAACCCGCCGTGCCCGGTTCGAAAAAGAGAAATTGAAAATTGGCCCCTCCCAGGAAAGGCGCGGAGACGTAATCCACATCAGCCGGTAATCCTGCCAGAGAAGTTTTAACCGGGAGCCCGGCAGTCTGACTATCGAGAATCCGGAAGGTCGTTGTGCCCCCCACCAGTTGGCTTGTGGAGAAGTTCTCGGGAGAACCCGTCTTGAGAAGAACACGCGCAGTATGATGGATGGGATCCCCGGTCTTCACGTCGCCCGACACCGCGATTGAGCCGGGAAGAGAAAGGAACAAATTCAGCGTGTCTTCATTGGGCGGAGAATTCCACGCCGTGAAAGTGATGAGGTCATCGAGAGTCGGATCATTGCCGGCCTGATTCAAATCCACCGCCGAGATCACAGTGGGGCCGAGGCCATTTGGCGTCACTTGCTCGGGTCGCGAAAAAGCGGCATTGGGATCGATGAGAAAAATTTGGTTTGCGAAAGGACTGGTGAACACCAAATCCAAAAGACCCGCACTACGCACCTGTCCGACGGCAAGATCGCTTGTATTGGCACATCCACTCGGGCGCGCCGCCTGCCAAACCAGTGAGCCATCGGCCTGACCCTGGCCAATGCGAAATTGCCCGGTGGCGCGGTCAACCGTGACGACATCCAGAAAGGTGTCGCCATTGAAGTCACCAAAGCCCTGAATCTCTTCCGGGGTGTGGTAAGTCACGCGCGAGTCGTAACCCGACACGGAAGCAGTGAGACAAAAGCCCAAGAGGGAAGGAAGATATTTGTGGAACATGGCGTGGGCGGACAAATGGATTACGGAGTGGGGTCGACGAGAGGGATTTCCAGTTCGTTGGTCGGGATACAGCGATCAATTTCACCGTTCTCTTTGAAGCGAACGAGAACGTAAACATATCTGGCACCCCGGATCGCACCCTGAGTGTCTTTAACGTAGAGACCATAGAGCGGGAGCGCTTGAGGATTCTCCAAAAGCTCAAGGAAGGGGTCATAGAGACCTTCCTGGGTCGTCAAATACGGCCCCGTACGAACGCGGTTAATCAAGGGACTGACCTGCACCAGATCTCCCGACACCGTTGGGAAATAGAGATTGGGAACTTGATAGCGATAGAGGGCAAAATTCAACGCGGTTTCCCCTCCCGATGATTCGTAAAGAATCAAATTATATTCGTCGGTATCCGGCCAACTCGAAGGAATGACATACAAGGTCTCGTTGTCCGTGGTGAGACGACCAAGGGTAACATCACGCTTCTCACTATCAATTTGTAACTCACCAATCTGCACTGCCGCGTAATAACGATCCTCCCGGCTATTGTAGGCATACTCCGCTTCGATTTCCGGGATGAAATCCGGATCCAAAGCCGGCAAGGAACGCGCTGGCCAAGGAACTTCGGGGCCAACAACATTGGATTGCGACCAAGTGAAGTTCACGATATTCGAAGCACTCGAGCGATCCCCGGCAGCGGAGACACTTTCGACGTAGATCTTGTACTCGCGACCCGTGGCGAGATCGAGGGGCAGACTATATTCACCCGCCGTTCCGGTATCGTGGAAATTTCCGCCAATCCGTCCCGTCTCGAAGGCCAGGAATCCTTGGGGAGATCCTCCACCCGAACCGAAAGGTCTGCCCAACGTTGGGAAACCAAATGCCGGGGCTCCTCCACCGAAGGGCACAATCGCCACGCTGGGAGTCTGCAACTCACTCGAGTAAGTCGTCTTCACTCCCGTGTCTCCATCACAGATATAAATGCGGAATCGCTCGACACCTTCGGGCTGGCAAAACCATTTGATCACTCCCTGCGGCGCGGCTTGGGTGCCCGCCTTTCTAACCTCGGCCATGATCGGAACGGGCATCTCGACTTTGGTCGTGGTGAGGAGGCATCCCAGATCGGCGAGAGGGCTCGGGTTTCCATGCTCGTCAAAATACTGCAGAAAATAACACATTTCAGTCGCATTGGCCGGCAGCTCAGCGTCCTCGATGGTGACACTCGGAGCACCATCGTACTCCGCTTGCCCGACCAAAAGCAAGGGGCCGCCGTCGATACGTTTGTAGAGTTTATATTCCTTTGTTCCAGCCGTCGGGGTGAACGTGATCTCCGTGGGATTAATCCCACCCGTGCCAGGGTCCACCGAAGTGTGGGTATTCCCGGAACCTACCCCGCCGCCACCAATGACTTTAGTTTGTTCCTCCTCTTCCACGCAGAAACAAATCTCCGCGTATGTTGACGGTGGGTCCAAAGTAGGTAATTCATCAAATCCAATTTTCTTGTAGGCTTCCTTGCCATTCTGATCAACGGCACACAAAATGAGGCCGGCATCCCTCAGCTGGAAGACCGCGGCGGGAAAGCAATACTTCACATCGAGAAGTTCATCCTCCTTGGAATAAACTTTTTGACCTAACAAACTGGTCACGGTCTCCCCGCCATCCTTCTCGTCAATTCCGGCACACAAATAAATCTTGGCCGCCTTGATCCGTGGATCGACGCGGAGAATTTTTAAGTGGTAATAGTGCGTGCCATTGATCGGCCCGGTGAACTCCGCCGCAATCTGCTCGTTGAGTTGCTGAATCCTCGCTGATTCCAAGCTGAAGGTCGGACAGAAGCGCGTGATCGTCAGCGAAGCGTCCCCTGAGTTGGGGCCTTTCCAGTCGCGCAAAACTCCCCATCCCGGCGCGCTATTGGGACCAGTGAGCGGACCACAAGCGGTGTTCTTTACCGCCCGAACGGAATACCACCAGGTCTCCCCGAGATTCGCGGGAACTGAGGGAGCACTCGCACCATTATCGCGAATCCTATACCGTGTCGTCGCCGGATCATGAGGAATTGGTCCGGCGATCTGATAAGTAGAATACTCCGCGACTTCATCGGCTCTGATCATTTGTTCAGGGTTGGCCCAGCGGTAGACGAAATAGAAATCCGGGGTGTCTCCCGAAGTGGGTTTTTCCCAAGATACTTCGATAAAATCGGAAGGCGCCGCAGGTTTGACATGTTTGTGAACAGCCTTCACACGGGAGGGAGCGAGCGGGCGATGACGGTCACAAATTGTGACCAGAGTTCCCGGCGAGATCGTCCCCGGACGTCCCAATAAATCTCGTGCGGATGCGAAGTAATAAAACTCATCGCCATCTCCCAAAGGCACTCCGCCATCGAGAAGGACACCATTGTCATCGACCGTAAAATAGGTCTCAGGATCACCCACCAAGTCTGCCGCTTCCACAACGGTCATCAACTTTGTCGGCATCAGGGGGAGCTGGTTCACGAGACGAACGTCGTTGGGATCTGACGAAAGCAATCCGGTCAAGGCCGTCGATGCCGGTGGCGTGATGTGGTAGTTCGCACCCTCGGCAAAGGCGCGGGTCATGCGGTAAATATTATAGCCATAAGTCAGCGGAGTTCTCTGACGCAAGCCCGAGGGAACTCCCCAACGAAGTTTGGCATTAAGATGGCCCGAGGCCGAAAGATCGAGCACGTGAATTGGGCGCCCCGGAGATGGAATCATGGGAGGACTTGCGAGATCCAAGGTCACACGCCCGGCCACCACGCCGGGTTGGGCATTCAAGACCAAAGTCCCGGAAGGGAGCGTACGAAGTTCAAAAGTCGTTACCACGCCATTTACCGGAACCACCGCAGCAGTTCCCATGCAAAGCCCGAGAACCGGTTGGGTCCGGGAGAGAAAAATCAGTCGACGAAAGACCTTCGGGTCGCGTTTGGCCGCCTGAAGAACTCCCGAGATTTTCCCCGCAAGCGTCAGGCTCGGTGAAGCGACCAGGTCGCCAAATAAATCATCGATTATTGGCTCAACAACCGCGGCATCAAACAAAGAAGGCGGGGTGGAATCGAGCAAGGCACTGACGATATTCAGCTGGGTTTGGAAACTCATCGTCCCCGACCGCGCAAAAAGATTCGGCGAAGCAGCAGGGCCGGACTTATGAAAGACCGCATGGTTGTGATCGAAGAGCGCCTCGGCACTTTGAGCCTGCCAGGTGAGGTAGGCATAGTTTTTCGAATCCGCCGGTTCTTGAAATGAAGTCACCGAGAGAAAGCGTATGCTCTCCTCCGGGTTCGCCGTTTGGGCACGAAGCGGAAGAAGACAAAGGAGTGATAAAAAAAGTAATCGCATTGGGATTAAAAGTCGTAGGACCATTCGTCGTTTTTATAAGTCAGAGAAACAGATTCTTTGAAGGAGACGCAAAACGGGCAAACTCCCGCTTTGCCGGAGATCGTGCCTTTGCCGAAGAAGGAATAATTGTTGCCGCTCTTGGAGCCGATGAGGACCACCTCGCCGCCGATCTCCACGGCACAAAGCGCGCGCCCGGAAGCACCGACAAGCATCTTGCCGCCAAAGGTATTGCCTTCCTGGAACCAGAAGACACCCACTCCGGCCTTCGCGCTGACACTGAAAAGACAAGAAGCATTAATGATAGGAATCTGAGCCTCTCCGTAGGCATAAATCCCTGTGAAGGGTGGATTGCCGAGAACATTTCCCACGTCGGGATCGACAATTAACAAAGGATCGATGGTGCAGGTCCGACCAAAGAAGACCCCGCCCGCGAGTTCGTAGGCGTCGAACGCCAGACCAACTTCCGCGGCGATGTAGTTTTCGTCTTTTCCAAACATCGCGGCCGCTCCGAGCGAGGTAATAGTCATGCTTTCGAAACCAATTTCGCCCTCGGTCATCTCAACCGCTCCGCCAAATCCGCGCAGCGCAAAGCCCGATCCAGTATCGAAGGTGAACTTGGTCGAGACATCAAAGCGTAAGCCTTCACCAATCCACGCCACCGGGATATCCGTGGCGCCCATGATGACCTCAGCTGCATACTCGCCTTCACCGCCAGCGAAGGAACAAGAGTCATCGCCAAAGGAATCGAGCTGGTTAATCTCCACGTATCCCTCGAACTCAAAATCATCGGGCAGTTTTAACTGCAAGGCCGCATCCAGACGCAAGGTCCGCAAGGCATCACCGTTAATCTTGGCGTAACCATCAATCGATCCCGCTGCCGAAATGTCAGCCGCATCGTCAAGCAATCCGGCCAAGGCCGAATCAAGGGGCAGGGCATCATCGAGCAGTTGATTGATGATCCCGTTTAATTCCGCAAAGGCCGATGCCACCGCGTCGTTCATCGAGGCATCGAGGTCATAGATCGAGGCCTTCAAAATCTCCTGCACTTCGGCAATGAGAGGCGAAGCATTGAACTTGTCGCGAATCGTGGTGCGAATCACATCCTTGACCTCCTCGGCAGAGTATTCTTCGAAGTCGATCTGATTGAGGAAGGCATTCACCTCAGCCTTGGCTTCGTTAACGAAATTTTGAACCTCCGCCGAAGAAGCGAGAATCTTGTCGGAAACCTCGGTATACAAATTCCCGGCGCTGCGAATTTCGCCAATGGCATTGTGCACTTCCATGAGAACGTTCTTCAGTTGGTCAATCGTCGGTCCGGCCGACTCAAATTGCGCGTTAAGTTCCCCTTCCAACTTGTCCGCCAGATTTCCCGCGACTTCGGTGAGCACTGCGGAGAGATTGTCCGCGACATCGGGTGCCAGTTCTTCGACCAGGGCCACCAACAAAAGCTCGGCAAGATCGTAGCCATCCCCATCGGCGTCCGCGAAAATCCCTTCCACCAAAGTCGTCCCGGCCTCCTCGAGATAATCTTCGGGAACGGTGAGGGTGGGATTGTCGATAACGATCTCTCCCGAGAGATTATCGACATGCACCCGCCCGATGACGGTCCGGATCGCAACCTGTAATTTCGCAAGCGCTTGATCGACCTCGTCGACAATCGTTCCGCCCTGCCCAACCGCCCCATCGAGGTCTTCGAGCACCTTGAGCACGCTGTCGGCACGAATGCAAAGATAGTCATTCACCGCAGTTTGCATCGCGGCGATGTCAGGAGCGGCCTCGAGTTGCACGTAGAGATCATCGACAATTGGATCGACCGTCTCCTCGAAAACACGGTCATAAAACACATCCATGCGGTCGTTCAGAATCTCCGCCGACCCGTCCACTCCATCGAGCAAGGCCTGGGTCACGGTATCAGTGATGGTGTCTTGAAGAGCAGCCAGCACGCCGGTGTCTTCAACCAAATTCACGCCAATGTTGGAGAGATTGATTTCGGGGATATCGAGTTGCACGTTTGCCCCAAAATCGAGTTCGGCATTGTCCGCCGAGAGGTAGGTCAATTCATGTTCGGTCGTGAGAACAAGGAAGTCATTCGAGACTGGCTCGGTCGCGCGGAAGGAACGCGTCGATCCCGACCATGAAAGCGGATAATCAAAAGTCACCACGCCCAACCAGTCCTGCTCCGCGTGAATGAGGTAGGACGGATCAGCGCCGTCGCGGTAGTTTTCCAGGTTATCAGCCGGAGGATAGGAATGGTGATCTACATCAAAGGTCGCTTCATCAATTCCGCCTCCACCGGCCCAACCGCCCATCATATAAATCACGTCCGTGGTGTTCTCGAAAGCAGCTCCGGTTTGGATATGACACGCCAGATCTTCGAAGAAAGCCACATCGAGATAGCCCGTGAGATTAATCCGACCCACGGTCTCAGAAGAGTGATCGTGATTTTCGTAGTAAGCATCGTGCGCCGGGTAGAAATTGTAAACCTCGTTGTTGGGGCCGGCGATCTCAACCTGCGACGGCAGACCCAATCGCGAGTCTACTCCTTCGAGTAAATTATCGTCAGCCGTGATGAGATTGCCGTCCGGCGTAAACCCGAGCGTGCCAGTCAGCGGAGTGGCGATATTGGACGCCCACGCCTGCACTCCCAGAGTGAGATAGGCATCAGAGGGATCGCAATCCGCTCCGATGGCCGGTTGGAAATTCGCGGCAATGCCGGTGAAGTCGGCATTCCAGAAATCAAGATCTTCCGTAAATGTTCCGCCAGCGATCTCCGCCGTGGTCAAGGCGCCAAGGCAGGAGAAAAAGAGCGGATCGAAGGCCAGGGTGAAATCCGAGGGGTCGGGAATGAACAAACTTCCCGCCGTGATCGAGTCGTGCACTTCGCTGTCGAGGAAAGACAAACCGAAATCGGTGAAGGTAAATTCGTAACCGTAAATCTTCACCGGTCCGGTGACGGGATTCTTGTTGCGCTCCAAAATTCCCGAGACGCCACCTGGTCGGGTATAAAATTTCGACCGCTTATTGAGTTCATAGGTCGGGGTGGTCGTGCCCCCGAGAACCGAAACACAATTGATTGCACCGGCCTCACCATCAACGCGGTAGTTCATCCCGGGGTAATCACCCAAGCCCTCTTTGTAGGCTACTGAATCAGGGCGCTCCGCCACATTNAGATCGGCCTGGTCAAAACCACTATTCAAAAGCCGTCCCGCCGCATCATCGCGATCTCCGCTATAATCGTCGCCATTGAGAAAGTGACCCGACATCAGAAAACGGGCATTGATGAATGGATCACTGTCATGCGCGAAGACCGGCGACACGGCGGACAGCGCATCGATGTAACCCATCACAACATCGCGACGGGATGAGGCAANAATGTATGTTCCTTCAACATCGATCCCTCCGTCTCGGGTGAAGGAAAAAGCATTGGCGCCCGGATTCATCACCACCGTGGCCTCACCGACTACCCCGCACCCGGCATCCGCTGCCTCGGGACAATCGCGCGCATATTCCATCGTCACCGGCTGCGCCGAAGGAAGNCTGCTCGTAGCAGGAACAACAAAATCATCGTCGATTTCGATCACCCCAGCCGCNGTCCAGGTCATCTTGGCTCCTTTTGGNAAGTGCGATTCAAAGGAGCCCGGTTTGATTTTCAAGACCACGTCGAGGCGTGCGGTATTGTTGGCATCCGCNGACCAAACCGGCGCGCTNGCTGCAGCCGNGGCGACNTGTTGGTAATAGAGTTCGTTCGAAACCAATTCCTTGTCGGCTACTGGGATGGGCNCGATATTGAGAGCTTCCATCTCCCACTTCCGCACGTAGCGAATCTGGTCCGCACCAGCCGGTGTTGTTCCGCCGATAAACNGACCGGTGTTGACATTCCAGNGCAAGCTGTCCGCCACCACCTCGACGGGCTTGGACTCTTCGATGATGTGATAGACCGTATTCGGAGATCCGGTTGTGAAATTCATCACCGCAACCACCGGATCGAGGTTTTGATCCAAGAGCCGCGTTCCGGCATCAAGNATACTCTCAAGAATGTGATTCGAGGGCATCTCATGAGGCCCGACATACACCCCCATTCCCGCCGGAAGAATCACCCGCACGGTCGCACTCAAGCCANTGTCTGCGAAGNTCATTCCGTTTCGAAAAAAGCGCACGTTATTCACCGTTCCAACATCCGGAAGCGCGGGAGCGATTACGGTTAGCGAGTCCGCCACATCAACAAACTCAGCGTGCCCGTCGGGAAATAAGTTAATGTCGTAAGGTCCCGTTCCGGTGACCAGGTAGGTGTCATTTCCATCCACAAACCCCGCAACTACCGCAGTCGAAGTCTTCCACTCCGTGCCAATATTCACCGCGCCAATCGAAGGATCATTGGTGATCGATTCCATGGTAATGGTATCCCCTCCGGCCATAAGAGTGCCGTTAAAATGAAGAAGAGNCCCGGCTCCGCCNTCCACATCAGTCTGATCGGTAATATACGGCTGCCCGCTTTCCTCTTCGTGCGTCAGCGTCACGGTGAGGTAGTAGGTCTCGTTCACCGGATCGAGTTGCACTGCGGGATTGACCGAAAAACTCCGCGTCACTGAACGTGAATAGGGCTCCTGAATACTCCCATNCAATGNGAACTCTCTCANANTATNTCCCNNNCCCGTCGTGCCACCGGAAATCGCGACGACATTGCCCGTCGAGCTTTCCCGAAGTTCGTAGATNAACTGATGCATAACAATCTCGATATCTGGCGAGGCCGCGAGAAAGTCGTCGTAACGCCACAAGGTNAGATCAGCCTCCGCCCGAAAGCTGTCGTTCGCNGGGTCGGTGTCGCAGGCCCAAACGTTGGTCCATCGAATCTCATCGATCATCCCACGCACGTTCACCTCCGCACTTGCCGCATCGGTGTTAGTAAAGTGAATGAACTGCTGCGCAGCGGTTTCATCCGACACCTCGGTCACATAGAAAATCGCGGGCGGAGTGTTCTTCTTCACCAGCAATTTGACCCGGTATTCCTGATCCAAATCCAGCTGCACTGCCGGAGCAATCCTCTGCGTAGTCACCCGGCCTTGAGGCACTCCAATCGAAAATGCCGCACCGCGGAACGTCGTCGTGGTTCCACCCGCTCCACTANCAAGAGGAACCAAGGTATNATCCTCATCGAGCAGTTGNTAATCATACCGGAAATTCCCCGNCTTATCGAGATTTACNANCGAACGAANGGCAATTTCATCGCGATCATAACCNGCACCGCCTCGCGACGCATCCGAATCGATCACAAATTCACTGCTCNNCACCGACACACTCACGATCGTGGGCGCGGCCAGGGCCGAATTGAGAAGGCTCGCAAATACGATACATACGAGCCCCGCGGGGATCCTCAAATATTTATGCATTTTCCCGACATTAGGAATCAAAACTCTCGTTGTCAGTTACTTTCTAATGATATTCGCCCCTTCCCATCGAAGTGATTCGATCAAAGCAGGCTGGAAACCCAGTGATCTGGGGATAAAGACGCACCACGACTACTAATTTACGGAGCTTGGGCTGCAGCCCGGGCCCACCTCGGAGGACCGTACACAAAAAAATACCCCGCCCGAAAACCGAGCGAGGTGTAAAACTAAGTGGAAGAAATCTTATTTTCCGTTCTTCTTCGCCCGGTCCTCATCGGACTCGAAATACTTGTTCATGTCCGTCTCATGCTTCTCCATGTTTCCGGCGAATTCCATCATCATGGCCTGTATTTGTGGAGCAAGCTCGGGTGACAAAGAGACCATCCCCATCATCGCTTGTTGCATCTGGGGCCCCAAAGCAGCCATTTCTTTTTCCATCCGGGAGCTCAAGGATTTGCGAATTGCGGCATCAGGAACAGGAAGCTTTTTAATCTCAGCGACGTGGGCATCCACTTCCATATTTAACGCAGTCATCGACTTCTTGGCGACATCCATCGTGGCTTGATCTTTGATCGACGAAACAATCCCCGGGATCTTTTTCATCGTCTTGGAAAGGCCCATCGCCTTCTTTTCCAATGGCGTGGATGGGATCCAAGCCTCCGCCTCAGCTGAAGGAGCGGCGGGAGCTGTCTCCTGAGCAGATAAAATTATGGGAGAGAACGATAAAGCCACAACAAGCAGGCTGGTAATTTTCAATTTCATAGTAATGGGGGCGTCTCTAGCTGCCCGGGCGGCAAGCTAGCACACCTCCCCGAGCAATCGATGGAAAAATAAGGTCTATTTTCGGCGACACCTAAGGAGCCCTAACTGACTTAACGAAAGTGCCCAAGCCCACCTATTCACAAATAATGAGAACAAGTCTCGCTATTTCATAATTTCCCGTCAGCTTCCGGAAACGTTGGCCGAGCTAATACCAGTCCGGCCAACGCTCTCATTAGAAACAAGACCATGAAACTCTACCTCGGCAATTTGCCCTTCGCGGCTGAAGACCAAGACATTCGCGACGCCTTTAAGGACTACGGAACCATTGAAGACCTCTTCATTCCCCTCGACCGCGAAACCAACCGCCCACGCGGATTCGCATTTATTACTCTTGCTGACGACGAACTCGCTCGCAAAGCAATCGAAGAGATGGACGGAGCTGACCTGATGGGTCGCAACCTCCGTGTCAACGAAGCCGAAGAACGCCGGCCCCAGCAAAACCGCGGTGGCGGTGGCGGCGGTGGCTATAAAGGCGGCGGCGGAGACCGTCGTGGTGGTGGACGTGACGACCGCCGTGGCGGTGGACGCGACCGTGATCGCCGCGGTGGCGGTGGACGCGACAACTGGTAAACAAGCCCTTCAAAAAAATCTAAAAAAGGCTCACCGCGAGGTGGGCCTTTTTTATTTTCCGAACCACCGGTAATGACCGGTGAGGGGAAACTCAAAAAGCCGAGCCTCTTCCTTCGCTTCGCTGCCGATCTTGTGAATCACCAACAACGCTCCCCAAATCATCATCGCCTTTATAGTTCCACAAGCGAATCAAAATCGAGGTTCCGTTCCTCAAATTCCCAAGGCGTTCTCGATCCTCTTCGCACTCGTCTTCCCGACGTGCGGTACGCCGGGCGCAAAGAGTTGCAATCGCCATTCTTCTAGCATCCAACCGATCTCCCAAAGCCGAACCGCCTCCGGTCGCTCCTGCCACTGAATCATCCATTCGTCCCACAAGGGCAGAAATTGATCCTGCTTTTCCTCGTCCCGAAGCAACGGCTGCGTATCCAACCTGCTGATCCGCTCCTCCATCCCATGGAAAAACCGCTGGTATCGCTTCATGCGATCATAGCCCGCCTTCCACGCAAATCCTGCCCGCAACAACCACGCTCGCTGCTCCTCCATTTGCAAAACGACCTCTCCCAAATGCCGATCCTGGCGATTCCGATCCATCCACTCCCGCACCCGACCATCGGCATCGGACAATCCTTCCAACGCCCCGGCAATCTTCTCGGCACAGCCAAACCACTCCCCCTTGCCATGTTGCGCTGCGACCTCAAATTCCTCCTCACTCCGTGGCATCCTCCCGAGCGAGCCTTCCGCCGCCACCTTCACCAGTTCCTCCATCGTGCCATCCGGCAGAAGCGGCAACATAAAGCGTCCCGCCATCTGCAGCGGAAAGTTCTTCCGCACATAAACCCCGTGATCGACGTGCTCTAACAAAAACAACCTTGTCACTCCGGCCCGATGACTTTCCTCCGCCTCTTCCAAATCCAAAAAAGCCCGCATTCCCACCGTCTCGCCCTCATCCACCAAAGCCGGGAACACGCCGCCCTCCGCCTCCACCGGCAACTCTCCAAAACTCCACACCTCGCCGCCCGTCATTTCCCATTCCTCGTTCGCCGCCGCCTCCCGACGCGCCCGTAGAACCGCCGCCAGCTTCTCTTTGATCTCCCGCACATCCTCTCCAAACCCCAAGACCTCACCCCTCTCATCCCGCACCCGAATCTTCGCTCGCAGGTATCCAGGGAGCCGCGATTCATCCATTCCGTCGATCGCCCGCCCCGTCTTCTCACGCAGATATTCCAAAAGCGCTTCCAACAAATCCTGCTGCGGCTCCCAATTCCCCCACTCTTCTAGAAACCCATCCACCCGCTCCGCCACCGGCTGGCATTCACGGCGCCAGTCTTTCGGTAAACTGCGAATCAACAACTCAACCCGCTCCCCCAACAATCCACTGACCGCCCAACTCGCCAAATAATCCGGAAAGCGCAGCAGCTCATCAATCCCCACTTCAAAGGTTAGCCCATCATCCTCCGCTTCCAGATCACTGACATAATTTACCGGCCACTGACGCCCTCCGTGCTCCACCTCGTCAGGAAACAACTTCAACTGTTCCTCGATCCCCTCTTCCCAAATGAGATCCCCAAAGCGCACCATGAGTTTCCCCATTTCCTCCGGGTCTTTGGTGAGATCGTAAAAAGCCTTCGAAGTATTAATCTCCACCGGCATCCGCTCGAAAAAGAAATCATACGCCGCCACCTCATCCCACAAATACCCGACCCGCCGCAGCTTTCGCTCCCCCCGAAAAATCACGCCCTTCAGCCAGTGCAGATTCTGCAGCACCGGATTCGTACCCCGAAGCTTTCCTTCCACCAAAGCCTCCCGCACAAAGACCTCGAAAGCCGCCTTGGGATTCACCCGGCCAAAAAAAACCCGCCGCCCTTCCACCACAGACAGACCTCCCAAGATGACATCTTCCAATCCATACACCGCACCTTGTTGATCATCCCAATACGGCGAGTGAAATTTACTGCGACACAAATGCGGCACCACTTCCTCAACCCACTTCGGATCGATCTCCGCGAGCTTCCGCGCCCACAACCGCGAAGTCTCGACCAATTCAAATCCCAGAACCCAGAGCGCCCGCTTTTGCTTAAAGAGACCGGAGCCTGGAAAAACCGCGAACTGTCGATTCGACACTCCGTGGTAATGCCGCTTCTCCTTATCCCAAACCCCCACCTGCCGCGGCACTCCGGACAAGATCGACTTATGCACCTCCGCATAAACATCCGCCGGTGTGGAGACTTCCTTCGCCTCACCATTCTTCTTGCGAAACGATCGACGCAATTCCGAGTATACCCCCAACCACTCGCGCACCCGACGGAAGCTAATGAAATTCTTCTCACACCATTTACGCATCTGATTCGAGCGCATCTTCCCCTTGTCATCACGAAACTCCCCGATGCATTTCCAAAGAATCAAATAGACCCCGAAGTCCGACCGTTCATCGAGAAACTTACGCTGCGCTTCATCCGCCTTTTCTTCCTTCCCCTGCGGCCGCTCCCGCACATCCATCGCCGAGAGGCCCGAGACAATAATGAGCACCTCTTCGAAAACTCCCCGTCGCTCGCTCTCAATCAACATCCGCCCCAATCGCGGATCCAGGGGCAACTTGGCCAGACGCCATCCGGTCTCCGTCAGCTTCGACTGGTCCCGCTTCGCCACCGCGCCCACTTCTTCGAGCGTCTTCCATCCCTCATTCACCGCCCGCGGACCCGGAGGATCGATAAACGGGAACTCCCGGACATCACCCAACCCCAGCGAAAGCATCCGCAGGATCACCCCCGAAAGCGCACTCCGCCGAATCTCCGGATCGGTAAACTCCGGCGCCATCTCCAGCGTTTCTTCATCATAAAGCTTCACGCAAATTCCCTCGCGCACCCTTCCGCATCGACCACGCCTCTGCCGCGCACTCGCCTGCGAAATCATCTCAATCTGCAAACTCTGCACCTGCCGCTGCGGACTAAATCGACTCACCCGTGCCTGCCCGCTATCGACGACACTCACGATCCCCGGAATGGTCAACGAAGTCTCCGCGACATTCGTCGCCATAAATATTCGCCGCTTTCCACTCGGTCGAAAGACCTTCTCCTGATCCTTCAAGGACAGCCTGGCGAAAACCGGCACCGCCTCGGTATTGGGAAAGCCCCGCCCCTGCACCATCTCGGCGCACTCCCGAATCTCACGCTCCCCGGGGAGAAAAACCAAGACATCACCCTGCGAATCCAGATCGGTCACAAACTCCACGCCGCGCAAGACATGTTCACGTAATCTCTCCCCACCTTCCCACTCCGGCAGAAAAATATCCTCCACCGGAAAAGTCCGCCCTTCTACTTCAACCACCGGACAATTTCCAAAGAACTCCGCGAAGCGCCCCGCATCCAGAGTCGCCGACGAAATCACCACGCGAAGATCCTTCCGCTTCGTCACCAGCTTTTTCAAATACCCCAACAAAAAATCAATATTCAAGGACCGTTCGTGGGCCTCATCAATAATGATGGCATCATACTGCTTCAGCGAACGATCTCCCTGCGTCTCCGCCAGAAGAATCCCATCCGTCATAAACTTCACCCGCGTCTCCTTCGAGCACACCTCGGTAAAGCGCACCTGCCAACCGACTTCCTTTCCCACCTCGACTTTCAACTCTTCCGCAACCCGTCGTGCCACCGAGGTCGCCGCCAGCCTCCGCGGCTGGGTGCATCCAATCCGCCCTTCCAGCCCCAATTCCCGCGAAAGCTCAATCGCCATCTTTGGCAGCTGCGTCGTCTTCCCTGAGCCCGTCTCACCTACCACCACGACCACCTGCGACGAACGCATCGCCGCAAGAATCTCATCCCGCCGGCGCGCAACCGGCAGATCTGGATAAGTCACCCTCACCGAGGAGGGATGTAGCGGCGCGAGCACGTTCCCGCAAGACTGTCGACAAGAAAGGCCGCTCCTTGTTGAGATGGCTCAAGCTGCTTTGCCGATGCGTCTGATGGTTTGCGGGGAGAGTCTTAATTCAGGCTGCCACCTCTGAAGGCGAGTATCTTTTCCAGGGACCCACTACCGAGTCCAGCTTCCCGAACTACTGGTTGGGAGGCCCAAGAAAGCCTTCCCCTCTGGCTGAAACTCAAAAAAATGCCGGAACCCTGGAAGGATTCCGGCATTTGAAAAGTTGGTAGTCGCTTACTTGCGACGACGGATGAAACCAAGACCGGCAATGCTCAAGAGAGCGAGGCCAGTGGAAGATGGCTCGGGAATTGGCGAGACATCCATCTCTGCGTAATCTAGGCTGACCCAGTTTCCTCCTCCAGCTGTTCTCGTAGCAGTCAAGGTCACATAGTTGTCGAAGTCAGCTCCGAGGATTGCTGCACCTCCGACATCAGCTACTGAAAAAGCCGGTGTAACCCAGTCGCCATTACCATCAGCAACGGTCACAGTATGATCAGACAAAGACACTCCGTTCATGGCGATATTGATATTCCATGAAGTCGCTCCATCATCAGGGTTGTGAAAACCATTAGTCACTCCAAATCCGACCTGTAACTGATCAGAAACAGTAGCCGCTCCGGCCAGATTGAAGTGGAACCTTAGTACGTTGTCGGGTCCGGTCCATGCACGCTCCATGGCTGCTTCATTCTGAGCAACAAGACCAACTCCGGTGTATGCGTTCCCAACAGTGGTGACATAATTNCCGGCAAAATAGTAATCATCATCGACGTCACGATTANCATCACCATNGGCTCCTCCNANATTTGCGGGGTTTCCGGGAAGANCTGTATCGAANGCGCCATTTTCGCGCNNCTGNTCCGCATTGGGGCCTCCACCTCCTGGNTTACTTGCGCGATTCCCAAAATTAAACTCNTGGGCATTATCGGCTTTTCCGGCATTCCAAATTATCGCCCCATTGGCGCTGGCAAAGGCCATTGCACTCAAAGAGATCGCTGTTAAGGTTTTATTCATTGTTGTTTCTTGTGCGGGTTTNTTTTGAAATCTGATTTGTANATTCCTAATCGANNTGGGATGAAACCAATTCATGATTCCCATGTAAAGATCATTTTTCCTTAAGATTNCTATACAAAAATGCCGGAACCCTGGAAGGATTCCGGCATTTGAAAAGTTGGTAATCGTTTACTTNCGACGACGGATGAAGCCAAGGCCGGCAATGCTCAANAGAGCGAGGCCAGTGGANGATGGCTCNGGNATAGCAGCGGTGCGATCCATCTGAATGTAGTCGAAGTTTGACCAGCGAGCCGCCGTTCCATTGTTGCTTGCCTCAAGCTGAACATAGTTGTCATCCGGTGCACCGGCAGTGCCGCCGACATCAGCTAGGGTGAAGGGATCACTCGTGAACGTCGTTCCAATTGTCGCTTGNGTNTGAGAGAAGTTCCCCAAGGCAACGCCGTTGACGGTGAGGGCAAAGTCATATTGTCCGGTTCCAGTATCGGCGTCGTTCANGTCGNTCATCGCAAAGGANACTGTGAAGACGTCGGTAGGGAGGGCCGATCCCTGGAAATTAAAGTGGATACGATTCATGTTGTCGCCATTAGTGATGGCCCGTTCGATGCCCGCCTCAGTGGCTGCAACGATCCCGTGTGGGGTGTAAGCANNTCCGCCATCCACCTGATTGGTGTAATTTCCAGCGAAATAAAAGTCGTCATCTGCCGACTGGTTGGTAGCCGGGCTGAACTGATCACCAGGAAGTGAATTCGTTGGGCCATTGCCCTCCTGAACGAAGGTGGTAGTACCGGAAGAACCATTGTGGCTCCAAATCTCAGGTGCTGCGCGGCCTGCTGCGGAGCTATCACCAACGGTCCATACGATAGCGCCGAAACTACTCGCCGCACCCAAAGCCAGAATGCTCAGGGAAAGTTTTGTTGTTTTCATAGTTGTTTGGGTTTTGTGTTGTGGTCNCCTCAAAATCGAGGATTAATTCAAGATTGCACAATTTTGAATGCCGAGGCAAACTTTTTCCCCATATTCTTTGAGCCCTTTAAACTTGGCGCCGTTCCTTGGGCTTGATTTTCAAGGGATATTAAAGAATGAATGTTCTAGGTGCTATCAAATCACCAGCCTTTCCTCATCGACTTCCCAACCCAATGCGCAGATTCAAGCTCCTCCTCCCTGCCATCGCAATTCTNGGNACCCTCGCCTTTTTCCTGCTCAAATCCCACCAAAAGGGAGAGGAAACCGATGCCTTGGTGAGCGAAGTGGTTGGCAGTGAAGAGCTCATTCTCAAACTCACTCCCGAATTAGGCCAAATCTCAGGCAACCTGATGAATCTTCAGACTCCCGGGTCGAGCGACCTCTTCGCAGCTTCAGTCACGGTGAGAGACATGGAGGGAGAGGTCAGCTTTGCATCCGAACCCCCTCCCGGTCAGCTAATTGCCAATCAGGAACTTAACCTGGAAGAATCCTCCCGAAAAACCTCTGCATCAGAACTTTCCCTCTGGAGCCTTCTACTCGAAAAGATTGACTATTTTGAGCACGCCAAGCTCAAGATCATCAAGGGATCCTTCCTGTCCGACCAACACGACGAATTCGAATGCCTCGTCAAATTTAGTGGATTGGCCCGAANCAAAGAAGGTTCATGGTCCAGCCTCTCGGGAAAACAAACTCTGACTTGGACCAAACAAGCCCGGGGAGATTGGAAAATCTCCAAATGGGAAACCAAAAACTTCACCACAGCAACCAGCACGCACCGGTTTTTTACAGACCGGCTTGATGAGGCTCTTCCCAATTTCACCGATCGAGCGAAAGCCCGGCTCTCGATTCACGAGGAAGAACTCATTAAATATTACAAAAGCGGGAAAACCCGCGCTCGCTCTTATGATTTCGCGCCAATCGCAATGAGCCAAAAACCGGGCATCTCGGTTGTCGATATCGATCAAGACGGATACGACGATCTCTACATCATGGTTCGCATGGGACAAAATCTTCTCCTTCGGAACCGGGGCGATGGCACTTTCGAGGAAATCGCCGAATCCCGGGAACTGGCCATCAAAGGAAACTCGACCTGCGGCATCTTCGCTGATTTTGACAACGACGGTGACTCCGATCTCATTCTGGGGCGAAGTACCGAACACAGCGCCTATTTCAAAAATACCGGTTCCTGGTTTGAGGAGGTCAAACAAGACACCGAGCTCCCCGCTCTTGTGGTCTCGATCTCTGCAGCCGACTACAACCGNGACGGACTTCTCGACCTCTATTTCTCCACTTATCGAATGGGGGAACTCGGAACCGGTAACACCGGTCTGGCTCCACAAGATGATAGTTCCAAATGGCCGGAACGATTCCTCTCGAAGGAAAACGCCGCAGAATTCCATAAGAGGTATCGCGACGAGACAGAGCAAGATGGCGATATCGATTTCCTCAACCAAGTTGGACCGCCCAATGTTTTCATGGTCAATTTAGGCGGCGGAAAATTTGCGCCTGCACCCGAGGGTCCACAGGTCAACCTCTGGAAAAACACACTTCAGGCAGCCTGGTCTGATATCGATGAAGATGGTGATCCAGACCTCTATCTTGCCAATGATTTTTCATCCGACAACCTTTATCGTAATGACGGGAAGGACGGCTTTGTTGATATCACCCGGCAATCAGGCCTCACCACCTACGGATTTGGAATGGGAGCCAGCTTTGGCGACTACGACAACAATGGCCATCAGGACCTCTACGTCTCCAATATGTTCAGCAAGGCCGGCCGACGCATTCTCTCGAGCTTCGACGGAATCGATCCCAGCTATCTCCATTCGGTCAACGGAAACTTTCTATTCAAAAGACCCGACTCCAAAAACTTCGAGCTTGTTTCCGGATTAGAGCCACCCTCTCTCCTCGTCGCCGAAGCCGGATGGTCCTGGGGTGGGCAGTTCGTCGATTTCGACAATGACAGTGATCTCGATATCCATGCTCTAAGCGGATACTTTACGGCCCCTGAGGAACTGGCCTCCGAGGTCGACTTGTGAAGTAACCTCTGGCGCACGGTCGTGCGCACTGACAGTGATCTGGCCGACGGTGCCGTAAGTGAATCCAAGAAATGGAAAAACGACGAAATTGGTGGTGAAGGCAGTTCCGGAATCGATTCCAGGCTGCAAGCCGGTGATGAAATCATCAACGGGAAACTGGTCGTCCACTCGCTCTCCGGGAACGAACGAAATCGCCTTTTCCTGAATGAAAATGCCGGGGAACATTTCAGCGATCATTCCGCTCTCGCTGGATTGGATAGTGACTCCGACAGCCGGGGCTTTGCCATCCTGGACTACGATCGCGATGGCTGGCAGGACATTGCTCTGGTTAATGCCAACAATCCTTTAAGCCAGCTCTTCCACAACGAGCTGGGGAAATTTTCTGCAAATAAAAGCGGGATGATAGCGATCCGCTTCAGAGGAGGCAGCACTTCGGATACACCTTCGGATCTCAGCAATCGAGACGGCTACGGTGCCATTGTCGAGGCCACCCTTGCTGATGGCACTCTTCTCAAAAGAGAACACCGCTGTGGAGATGGGTATGCCTCTCAAAATAGCGCCACCATGATCATCGGGATCGGAGACCACGCAAGTGTCTCCAGAGTGACCGTCCGTTGGCCTTCCGGAAAATCCTTCAGTTGTGAAAATGTTTCCGAAGGAACACTTCTCACCGCCTTCGAAAATCGCACTGACGAGCCCTTCACTCAGAAGCCTTATCGAAGTACCGGGACACCCGCAGAGCCTCTGGCCCGTCCAAA
>NHEN01000174.1 GCA_002172625.1 Verrucomicrobiaceae bacterium TMED86
GATCGGCGGGTGGTGGAGTTGGTATGGAAAGACATCGAGTGAGAGAGTTTTCTCGCGAGATTGAGGTTACCGTCCTTGCATGAATGTTCTATCGGAGATTTTGTCGGGTATTTACGGGAGGGTTTTAAGGCACACCAGATATGCGGCGGGGGCAGCGCGGTGCCTTTTTAGAGTTTGCGATTTTTGTAATCCATCATCGCATCCTTGGTGCCAACGAGGTCTTTATCGTCGGTGATGCCTTGGGTGGCGAGAGGCATCAGGGGAGCGGGATCGATGTCGAGGGCCCACGCCATGCCGCGAAGCAGGAGGACTCGGTAGGTCGGGTCGTGGAAGGTATAGGTGTAGTGGCCGGTAGTGGTGCCGAAGACGCGGCCTTTGCCGGAGGTGTAAGTCCAGAAGGTGTCGCTGCGGACTTCAGGATGTTTCAGTGCGGCGGCGAAGTCTTTCGTGTCGGCGGGCGCGATGGCGCCAATGACTTCGACATTGTCCTTCTTAAGGAGGTTCCAATAGGACTCGTCGTTGAGTTTGATGGAATCGGGGAGGCCTTTGAAGGCTGGGTGATCGGTGTTGAGATAGAGCGGATGGGCGTGATCAAACTTACTCCACTTGGAAGTTTTGTTGCCTTTCCAGGAGCTGCCGATGCAAGCGGCGAGTTTTTCGGCGCGGTCGACGGGGCGCATGATGCAGGATTCGTGGAGGGACACGACGGCACCGCCGCCGTCGACGAACTTCTGATACATCGCGAATTGCTCGTCGGTGAGGTCGGGAAGATGGAGGTATTGAATGAGGAGGGCGGCTTGGTCAAATTGTTCCTGGGTGGGGAATTGATAGGCCTCGTCGACCGTGATGCGCGGAATGGATTTCAGGAGGGGAACGAAGAGCTCCTTGATGCGAACATAGTCGTGTTCGCCGCCGCGATGATCTTCGGGTCCATAGAGCCAGAGGATACGGACGTCCTCTTCCAGCTTGGAGTCTTTGAAGTCGCCTGTGAGTTTTAGGACCTCGGACTTGGGAATTGGTTCATTGGGCCCGGAGCTGTTGTTCTTGCGCTGGGCGGAGAGAAGTCCAACGAGAATGAGAAGGGGCCAGAAGATGCTTTTTTTCATGGAGTGAAAGAAGAATTTGAATACCCCGGAACGGAGTTACTTCTTTCTTTCCTCAACCTTGGGGAATCACCTTTATACCAGAAGCTCAGAAACTTCGCCATCGCTGTAGTGGAAATTTGGGGTATTCACGTCGGCCTGCTGGAGGATGGTGAGCCAGTAGTTGGCGAGAGAGGTGTCTTCATTTGGTGTCTGAGCTCTTTGAGCTACGGGCCCAGCCATGGCCTTTGGGAATGATTGGTTGGTCAGTTGTGATCTTTGGAATCTTGGCGAGTGGCGCCAGGCTTTGTCTCCAGGCCGCATGTTTGGAGGCCATTTGAGCGACAATTTCGGGGTGTTTCTTCGCAAGATTGGTCTCTTCCATGGGATCCTTTTTCAGATCAAAAAGTTGCCACGTGTCCTTGTTGTATTTTTTGTAGAGACGCCAGTTCTTCCATCGGGTGGCAATGAGATGCCTCCGCTCCGCATCTCCCGGTTCGTTGTTGAGCCAGAAGAGATACTCATGCGCCTCGTTGGTGTTTTCCCCCTTCAGGTAAGGGATCAGATTCACTCCATCACAATGCTTGGGAATCGACTTGGCCGTCAGTGCGGCGATCGTGGAATAGAAGTCGAAATTGGCAATCATGCCATCGTGTTGAGTTCCTGTGGGGAGAGTCCCGGGCATTGAGAAGATCGTGGGCACGCGGACCCAGCCTTCTTTCTGCGTGCCCTTTCCTTTGCCCCCGGTGTAGGGCGCCGATGATGCGCCTTCGCCACCGTTGCCACCATTGTCGCTGGAGAAAATGATCAGCGTGTTTTCGCGCAGACCCTGTTTCTCCAGTGCTTGGATGACTTTGCCGACCTGGTCATCGACCGAGACGATGGCGCCGGCCAGTTTGCGTCGCTCTCCCCTGGCGGTGGTTCGCTTCATCAAGCTTTCGGGGGCTTCGGTACTGGGTGAGTGGACTGCTGCCGGGGACCAGTAGAGAAAGAAGGGGGACTTCTGATGTCGCTCGATGAAATTGACCATCGAGTTGCCATCGTAATCAGTCAGCCAAACCGTCTCGCCAGCTTCATTGAGACAGAAGTATTTCGAGGTGCGTAGTTTGCGAATTTTGGCAGATTGCCCGGCGAGTTCTTTCTTGGTGTAGGTTTTTTTTGGCGGATCTTTGGCAACTTCAGCGAATCCTACCTGCAATGGCCCTTGTTTTTTCGACCCGAGATCCCATTTGCCGATGTGCCCGGTTACGTAGCCATTTCCGCTGAGAAATTTAGCCAGGGTGGGGCGATCCTCCGGGATCGGAAGTCCGCGAGACATCCCGTATTTTCCAAATCGCTGGGCGTATTGCCCCATGATCAGACTGCACCGACTCGGGCAACAAGGAGGGTTGGTGATGTAGGAAGCCGTGAATCGGACGCCTTCCTTTGCAAGGCGGTCAATGTTCGGGGTGGGGATGTCCTTGCAGCCGTAGCAACCGATGTCGCCGTAGCCGAGGTCGTCGATGTAGATGAGGACAACGTTTGGCTTGGTGGCAAACAAGCCGGGGGCTGAAGCAGCGATTGAGATGAATAGTAGTAGGAATAATTTCATGTCGAGGGTTCGGGAGGGGTTACTTTTGGGGAGACGTTTTCAAGGCATACTCGGAGTATTTTTTATCGCGTTGGTCTTTTGTGAAACCGCCGGGATAGCTGACGAGAAAGTTGTTTTCATCGATCAGATTGATGAGGTAGTGGGTGGTGCCTTTCGGGAGGACTGCTGTGATTGTCCCATCGGCAGTGAGGGTGGCGGGAGTACGATACCATTCTTCATAGCGGTGGCCTCCGTTGTCGGTGTAGAGGAGGTTGGCTCGTATCACTTTGGCTCCGCGAGTGTCATAGGTGAAGGTGGCGGTATTGTCATGGAGCTGATGTCCGGTGACTTTTGGGACGTTCTCTTTATGTGGGAGCGGGTGTCGAAAGTTTGGATTGAGGTAGGGGTAGCTGGCCTTCATTTCGGTAAGCATTTCCGTGAGTTGGCTGTTGAGAGCTTTGGTCCGGACCGGGTTTGCTTCAGCGAGGTTGTTCTTCTCCTTGAGATCGACCCGCTCGGTCCTGCCATCCTGGGTTTTGTAAAGTTGATACAGTTCGAGCTTCTCTCCCTGAGGAGTGTAGTTGCGAACAAGTTTGAAGTCGCCCTGACGAATGGAGCTTTCAAGCGCCACGCTGTTTGGGAAATGCCACATCATCGAGTCGCGTGGTTTTCCGGAGGCGTCTTTTACGAGGGAGGGGTCAGTGGGGTCGCCCTTGAGAAGCGGGGCTAGGTCGAGGCCATCGAGTGCTTTTCCCTTGGGCATTGGCGTTCCGGTGAGCGAGAGAACGGTGGGGTAGAAGTCGAGGCCGTTGATCATGACATCGGATTCGATGCCTGCCTTGATCCCGGGGCCGGTGATGATGAGAGGGACGCGGGTGCCGCCTTCCATGATGGAGATTTTTCCGCGATCGAGCGGGAAGTTGTCGGTAATGACTTCGCCGGGGTGGCCTTCCATTCCGCCGTTGTCGGAGGTGAATATGATGTAGGTGTTTTCGATGAGTTTGTGTCCGGGCCAGCGGGGATCATCAGTGGTTACGAGTTCCTCCACGAGTTGGCCGACGTAGTAGTCGAGCATCTCGACCATGGCACAATACCAGGGATTCTTTTGGCCTTTCTCTTCCCACTTATGGGCGTGTGATTCGTCGGGGGTGACGCCGAGTTTGGCACAGTATTTTTTATAGAGCGCTTCGCTGCGGGTGTGGATGGGGGTGTGGACGAGCCAGGTCGCGTAGTAGAGGAAGAAGGGATCGGCTTTGTGCTCCCGAAGAAAGGTGAGGGCATCGTGGCTGTTCTGATGAAAGGGGAAGCCGTTTTCATCGAGCCGGAAAGGGTCGTTTTTTCGACTCGTGGAGAAGCCAGAGAGCCGGTTCGGCTTGGCCGGTTTGGTGACCCCCCGGTCCGAGCGAGTCCAATCGAAGCCCTGGTCTTCAGGTTGAGGAAAGGCGTGGTGATTGATCGCCATGTGCCATTTTCCGGAGTGTCCGGTGGTGTAGCCTCCTTGTTGGAGAGCTTTGGCAAGGGTCATTTCGCCCGCCGGCATGCGGCCACTGTACCAAGGGGGCATCATGGGGTGGGCGGTGAGGTGGTGGGGCGCGGGAGGGTTGCCGCCGACAACGTGGGTCTTTTGTGCGCGGGCAGGATGGTTCCCGCTCATGATGGCGCAGCGCGAGGGTGCGCAGGTGGGAGCGGGCGAGTAGGCCTGCCAGAATTTGACGCCTTTCTTCGCGAGGGCATCGAGATTCGGTGTCTCCATGGGGGATGGGTCATCGACATCGTAGCATTTCACATCCTGCCAGCCGAGGTCATCGGTGAGGATGAGGACGATATTGGGCTTCGCAGGTCGTGTGCTGTCAGCATGCAAGGATCCAAGAAGAGCGAGAAAAATGAGTGATCGCATTGCGAAAGGTTACTTGGGAGTGAGATGGATTTTAATCCCTATTTTGCGGGAGGGGACTTCTTTAAGCTGACGGTGAATCTTNGAAATGCCAGAGCAACTTCTTGACAAAGTCCAGAAGTTGAACAGATCTAAATCATGCTCAATCCGCTGGAGTCATTAAGAGAGCGCGGTCTTCCTGTGACCGCGCAGCGAATTGCGGTGCTGCGGGCGGTGTCGGGGCGTCCGCATGGNACGGCGGATGATTTGGCGGAAGACGTTCGGAGGGAGATCGGGACGATTTCTCGTCAGGCAGTTTACAATGCTCTTGGGACTCTGGCGGAGCATGGTTTGATTCGGCGGATTCAACCTTCTGGATCGGCGGCGAGGTATGAGGATCGGGTAGGTGATAATCACCAGCACTTGGTCTGTAGAAGTTGCGGAGAGATGGTCGATGTCGATTGTGCGCCAGGGGAGACGCCTTGTCTGGATGTCGTGGACGATGCGGGATATGAAATTGATGAGGCGGAAGTGGTATACTGGGGGACCTGCCCGAAGTGCCTCAAGGCAAGGTAGAGAATTTTCAAACAAACAAATACAAAAATGACAGACAACGATATTAGCAAGTGCCCGGTGATGAGTGGGGTAAATGCGCAAAACGCCGGCGGGAGCACCTCCAACCAGTTCTGGTGGCCGAATCAATTGAACCTGAAAATCCTGAGCCAGAATTCCGATCTATGTGATCCGATGGGCGAGGATTTTGATTATGCCGCCGAGTTTCAAACGATCGATCTCGAGGAGTTGAAAAAAGAGGTAGAAGAAGTGATGACGACCTCACAGGACTGGTGGCCGGCTGACTATGGCCACTATGGGCCCTTCTTTATTCGTATGGCCTGGCACAGCGCGGGAACTTATCGCACGTTCGATGGTCGCGGAGGAGCGTCGTCGGGATCGATGCGTTTCGCTCCGTTGAATAGCTGGCCGGACAACGTGAACCTGGACAAGGCGCGCCGCTTGCTTTGGCCGATCAAGCAGAAGTATGGCCGCAAGCTTTCCTGGGCCGATTTGATGGTCTTCACCGGAAACTGCGCCTTGGAATCGATGGGTCTCAAGACGGCAGGATTCGGTGGTGGTCGGGAAGACATTTGGGAGCCGGAAGANGACATTTATTGGGGGCCGGAAACCGAGTGGCTGGCAGACGAGCGATACAAGGGAGATCGTATTCTGGATGATCCTCTCGGCGCGGTGCAGATGGGTCTTATTTACGTGAATCCGGAAGGACCGAATGGAAATCCGAGTGCCTTGGAATCGGCACGAGATATTCGCGAGACCTTTGGTCGCATGGCGATGAATGATGAAGAGACCGTCGCTCTGATCGCCGGAGGTCATACCTTTGGTAAAGCCCACGGTGCCGCAGATCCTGACAAGTATGTCGAGCGTGAACCCGAAGCGGCTCCTCTTGCCGAGCAAGGACTAGGTTGGAAAAACAACTACGGAACCGGAAATGCCGGCGATACCATCGGTAGTGGATTGGAGGGCGCTTGGACCGAGACGCCAATCACCTGGGATAACAGCTACTTCGAAACCTTGTTCAAATATGACTGGGATTTGACCAAGAGCCCGGCGGGTGCCCAACAGTGGATCCCTACTGATCCCGACGCTGCTGATCTTGTGCCCGATGCCCATGACCCCACCAAAAAGCACGCGCCGATCATGTTTACCTCGGACCTCGCTCTGCGAATGGATCCTGCTTATGCCAAAATCTCCCGGCGCTTCCATGAGAACCCGGATGAGTTTGCCGAGGCCTTTGCCAAGGCGTGGTATAAACTGACCCACCGTGATATGGGACCGCCCGCACGGTTCCTTGGATCGATGGTTCCGGCTGAACCTGAAATTTGGCAGGATCCGACACCGGCAGTGGATCATGATTTGATTGATGATGCCGATATAGCCTCGCTGAAAGAGACCATCCTCAATTCCGGGCTGTCAGGTGCGGAATTGGTTCGCACGGCGTGGTCATCTGCTTCGACCTTCCGGGGNAGTGACCGACGTGGTGGCGCAAATGGCGCCCGGATTCGTCTTGCACCTCAGAAAGACTGGGCCGCAAACTCACCGGACGAGCTCGCGAAAGTTCTCGGCGCTTTGGAGAAAGTTCAGGCTGACTTTGGAAAACCCGTTTCTCTGGCGGATCTCATCGTGCTCGGTGGGTGCGCCGCCGTGGAAGCTGCTGCCAAGAAGGGTGGTCACGATGTGACTGTGCCATTTGCTCCCGGGCGGACNGACGCCACGCAGGAGCAAACCGATGTGGAATCCTTTGCGGTTCTTGAGCCGGTTGCCGATGGGTTCCGCAATTACATCAATCCGGAAAAAGCGAGTCGTACCCCCGAGCAACTGCTCATTGATAAAGCGCAATTGCTTTCCCTGACCGCTCCGGAAATGACGGNNCTGGTCGGTGGCCTGCGAGCCCTTGATACCAATGCTGATGGAAGTTCTTTCGGTGTCCTCACAGGCAATCCGGGAACGCTGAGCAATGACTTCTTCGTGAACCTCCTCGATATGGGGGTGAACTGGGAGCAGTCGGAAAAGTGCGAGTTTTTCTTCGAAGGGAAAGATTGTTCTTCGGGCGAAGTCAAGTGGTCTGGCTCGGCGGTTGACCTTGTCTTCGGTTCCAACTCACAGCTCCGCGCCATCGCTGAAGTCTATGCTTGTGACGATGCCAAGGAGACCTTCGTGAAGGACTTCATTGCGGCCTGGGACAAGGTGATGAATCTNGATCGCTTCGATCTCCACGCTTAAGAACCTTCGGATCTATTCAACCCGGTCAGTCCGCTGGCCGGGTTTTTGTTTTTCCCGGNTACAGTTCTNCGGGGCTGGCGACTCGAAGATGAGCTTCCTCGCAGCCAGGGGCAAAGTGATGAACCTCCATCGTTTCGATCTTNACGCATAGGAAAGTTCNTAAAGTTCAACCCCNGGTCAGATTAATGGGCGGAGTTACTTNATTTTNCGGNAAAGGTGTCCGTTCCCTGGTGGCACAATGCCCAAATCCCGACAAGCAGAGCGAGGGGGGCAAGGGTAAAGAAGACCGAGGAATACGAGCCTGAAGATTCGAAGCTCCGCGCAAAAAACAGGGGTCCNGTTCCCGANGAAGCNACGGTCATTGCTTGGGCCACGCCTTGAATCTTTCCAAGATGACGTTTTCCAAANAGATCCGCGAATCCNGNAAAGAAGATCACCGTGACCGCTCCGCTACCGACACCCAATGCGACGGCAACGGCATAGATCAAACCAATCGACCCCGATGCCAGAGGAAACCCAATNAGGCAGGCGGCAAAGATGATCATCGCTCCGCCGAATATGTTGGGCACCGAAACTCTCTGCACCAGCCAGCCGCAGCACAAGTTGCTGGCTAGTCCGGAGAACATCATGATCGCCAGAAACCAGTTCCGGATGTCTCTGCTAAAGTCCAACGAGACCACCAATGATTCGCTAAAAAGGGTGATGCCGGTAAAGGCGAAATAATAGATTCCAATGCCAATCGTAAGCACCCAAAAGAAGGTCGATCGGAGGGCTTCGCGGAAGGGCATGCCTGTTGTGGTTTCGTCATCTTCTCCGCGACTTTTCTGCGCTTGAGGATCACGAATCAGGAAGGCCACCAGCAAGCTGATTCCCAAAATCACCGCAGCCAGGATCATCCAAACTTTCCTCCATCCCAGTTGGCCCAACAATGAATCCACCGACGGAATGGCGGCCACAAAGAGAAGGCTCGTCGCCACTGCAAAGACTCCCATTGCGGTGCTCAGTTTTTTCTTAAATGATTTTCCAACGATTGCGACCGCACTGAGAGAGAGGCTGCTTTGTCCCAATCCCCTCGTTAAAATCAACACGGTGAGAAGCAATCCCGGGCCGGGAAGATGGGCGAGCCAGAAGACGGAGGCTGAGAAGGCTGCCAGCACTGCCGTTGTCGTCCAGCGGAGACTTCGATCCAGAGCTGGCCCCGTCCCGAAAAGAAAGAGGGCTCCGAGGAACGTCGCCCAAAGATTCAGCTCGGCATAGGATGAGCGAGTCACCCCCAGATCAACCAAGAGCTGTTCGGTGATTAATCCAAGGCCCACCGTCCGGCCGGGGAGAGTCGCGACCATCGCCAGAGAGGCGAGCAAAAGGATCGTGCCTGCACCTCTGTCTTTTCGGGAGGGTCTATGAGTTGTCACCGGGAGTGTTGAATCAGTCTGCGAAGTGAGATGCAATGCAAGAACGCCTCAAGGTCAAGCAGGGAGGGGTTTGATGGCATAAAGACGCCCCTTGAAACCTATTCCAAAAAAGAGAGTCTGTTTCTGTGATCAAAGCGCTTGTCATTTTCATGTTGCTGGTTTCTTCGGTGTTGGGGCAGTTGGAGGAGTTTCTGTCATCGCCGGTTTTGAAGACGGCCTCGCTTGGGGTATTGGTGAGGCCGCTTGGGGGAGGGGAAGAGGTGGTGAGTTATCAGGCGGATCTGGCCCTGATCCCGGCGTCGACTTTGAAGGTGGTGACGACGGCGACGGCTTTGCAGGTCCTGGGGCCTGATTACGTTTTTGAAACGCGGTTATTTTTGAAAGGCGATGATTTGGTGATTGTGGGGGGCGGTGATCCGATGCTTTCGGCGGAGAGTTTCCCGGCGTGGTGGGAGTCTTTGAAGAAGAGCGGTGTTAAAAAGATCAAGGGGAGGGTGATGGCGGATCCGTCGCGTTTTGAATCCCAGCGCGTGCCGGATAGTTGGCCCTGGGGTGATGTGGGGAACTATTATGGCGTGGGTGCGTCGGGATTGAATTTCAATCGCAATTCATTCGAGCTGACATTCCAGCCCGGGAAAGTTGGGGAGCCTGCGAAATTAATTGAAACGATTCCTACTCCGCCGGGAGTGGCGTTTGAAAACCACATTCGGACGGGGCCGAGAGGCAGTGGTGACCAGGGCTATGTTTATGGTGGGCCGGGGGCCAAGGTCGTCTCAATGCGGGGGACGGTTCCGGCGGGCGGGCCGTATACGATTTATGGAGCCCTACCTGATCCGCCCCTTTCCTGCGCGGTGGGATTTCGGGATTTTCTGCGGAAGAAAAAGTTCCCAGTCCCGGGAGAGGTGGAGCTTGGAACGGTGGATCTGACAGGGACACGATTGGTGCATTCGCAGAAGTCGGTTTCCTTGGAGAAGATTATTCGGACAACCAATTTTCGGAGTATGAATCTTTATGCGGATTCGTTGTTCAAGGCGTTGACGAGAGGGGGAAGCTCGGTGGCGGCGATTGCGAGGGTGAAGAAACATTGGGAGAAGCAGGGGGTGGATTTAACGGGATTCGTGATGCATGACGGCTCGGGCTTGTCACCGCGAAATGTCATCACTCCGAGGCAGCTGGTGACGATTTTGAAGAAGGCGCGGACGCATAAGAGCGGGGATCAATTTCTCAATTCCCTGCCGGTTGCGGGACGATCGGGATCGGTAGGTGGATTTGGAAAAGGGATGGCGATGGAGGGACGGGTTTGGGTGAAGCCGGGTGGGCTGACCGGGGTGAGAACCTATTCCGGTTACTTCGTGAACAAGTCGGGGAAGGAATTTGTCTTCGCGGTGATGATCAATAACCCCTTGGAGTCGCCGGCGAGGATTGTGGAGAAATTCCTCTCCGCGCTCGTGCTCAAAGAATAATACGTTGGCCTTCATCTAGGCTACGTCGGCCGGCTTCGAGGATGGCGGTGGTGACGCGGGTTTTTTCGATGGTGGCGAGCGAGCTTTGCCAATCTTCCGGAGAGGATTGTCCGGCCTTGATCGAGGCCGCGGCTTCGAGAAAAGCGGCTACGCTGGCGTATCCGTAGGAGGATTGCCCGGCGAATTTTCCACGCGCGTCTGGGGTATAGCGCATGAAGAGCGGGTTGGGCGAAGCGTAGCCGTCCTCGTCGGAGGTGAATTCGTAGCCTCGGTGGGCTTGGTCGATGCGGACTTCGCCATCGTGATGAAGGGCGAAGAAGCGCTGCTGGGAGTGGACTTCGCCTTTGGCGGCGATCCAGGCTGAGGTGTAAACCGCGGTGGCACGGTTTCCACTTTCGAGGTTTTCCCAATCGACGAGAAGGGTGATGGAGTCTTCGGTGGGGAAACCAAGACTACGCGCGACACCTTCGGAAGCAGAGGCCATCACGGAGATGGGGCGGGCCCGGTCTTCAAGAGTCCAGGCATGGAAGTCGATGTGATGGGCGTTGAGATAGTAGCTGATGTCGCTGGAGACCCCGGCCCAGACGCGGAAGCTTTCGAGCTGGGATTTCGGCTGGCTCATGTAGCTGTTAAAGTACGAAGTCTCTCCGAGTTTACGGAGTTTTTCGCGGGCGTCTGAGTAGATCGGGTCCCAGCGTTTGTGGACCTCCATCGCGATGAGGACATCATTGCTGCGAGCGGCCTCGATGAGTTGGTCATGTTCGCCAGTGGTTTTGACGATGGGCTTGGCGACCAGAACATTAAGTCTTCGGCTGGCGGCCTCGCGGGCCATTTTGAAGTGGAGATCGTCGGGAGTGAAGACGAGGACGGCGTCTCCGGAATCAAGTTCGTCGAGTGCGGAAAGCCAGGATTTGGAGTCGTGTTGATCGTCGCCAGGAAAGGAGCGGAAGCTGCTGTCGAGTCCGTAGCGTTGGGTAATGAGGCGGTCGAAGTGTGAGCGGACGTCGGGGAATTTTTGTCCCTTTGTGCCTGAGAGGAGGATGTCGCCGATGAGTCCACGGTCGCGGAGGTCGAAGAGAGTGAGCCCAATGACGCCCGGTCCTTTGTCGGAGGTGCTTTCCGCGCCGTTGACGAAACCGGTGACATATTCGCCGGTGCCCAGAACGAGGACCTTGGGAAGTGACATAGGTTATTCTTCGGAGCTGTTTTTTGGAGGCCCAGATTGCTTGTCCTCTTTTTCCTTATCTTCGGGAGAAGTCTCAGCTTGGGGATCGGCTTTGGGTGGCTGGCTCTTGATCCACCAGAGGCCACCGCCTACAAGACCGGCGAGGAGAGTGATGATGCAAATCGCCTTGAGTCTTCCTCCTCCGGATGAACTGGAGGGCTGAATTACTTGGGTGGCCGGGGAATGGGAGGCGGGTGTGATCGGGGTGAGAACACGCGGACTTCCCGTGATGGTTGGTGTGGGTTTGGGATTCAGCGGGGCTGGGGAAATATTGGCGGGCTTCCGATGG
>NHEN01000175.1 GCA_002172625.1 Verrucomicrobiaceae bacterium TMED86
ACCTAATACCAGAATTTCATCATCTCCCGGAGTTCTCATCAAGACGGCGAGAGGTCTTCCGTCCACGATGACCTGGAGCGGTTCTTCCACCGCGAGATGATCCTGCACCAGGGAATCACCAGCTGGACTTAGTTTATGAACTGAGGATTTGCTTGATCGGGGATTCATGACTGATGAGGGACAATGGTTCTGGCGTCGAATAACTTCAAGCAGGTAAAACGCCCGATGACCATGTGCGGAAGCGGCAATGAACCGGTAAGGCGTCCCAGTGAAGTCTGGAATGAAGATTGCCGACGGGAGATCAAAACGCTGCAGGTCATTATGACCCGAGGGGATTTGATTTTCAGGCACGATGGTGTTTTCGACGGCTTATCGGATATTCAATCAGGAACCTCCAAGCTGGCGGCCATTCGTGACAAGTTGTGGGGCCCGACAACCGATTGTCAAAGTGAGGAGAAAAACCCCTTTCCAAAGCAGAGTCATGGAAACTTCCAGCAAACAAGGAATTGAGGGGAAGTCCTCAAATTCCCAAATAGCATCCTTTCTTCATTTTCCATTTTGAATTTTGCCATTCGGCCCGGCTTTCGCTATGTCGAGCCCGTGAGAATTTGTGTTGTTGGAAAAGGTGGACGTGAACATGCATTGATTAGAGCTCTTCGCGAATCCGAGAGTCAGCCTGAGGTTTTTTGTTTTCCCGGAAGTGAGGCCATTCACGAGATCGAAGGGGCCGGTAAGGTTGAGGCGCACGATCTCGAGTCTTTGATCAGCTGGATGACGGCTAATTCCATCGATCTTTGTGTTGCCGGGGAGGAGAGCTACCTCGTTACTGAAGCCGGATTAGCGAATCGCTGCAAGGATGTGGGGATTCCTTGTTGGGGGCCGCCATTTGCGGCAGCCCAGATGGAGGCCTCCAAGGAATTTGCGAAGGAGTTCATGCAACGTCACAACATTCCAACCGGAGATGCCGCCGGTTGTGCCGATATCGACGAAGCCCAAGCTGCCATTGCCGGAAGATATCCCACCGTCCTCAAATTCGACGGATTAGCCGCCGGAAAAGGGGTCGCCGTATGCCCGGATAAAGAAACAGCTGACGAGTTTTTGAATGAAGTAATGGTGGAACGTCGCTTTGGCCCCGGACGTCTTCTCGTCGAAGAATGCCTCGTTGGCCCGGAAATTTCCATCTTCGCCGCAGTGAGCGGATCAGATTACCTTATCCTGACTCCGGCTCGTGATTACAAGAGAATCAGGGAAGGGGACGAAGGGCCGAATACCGGAGGGATGGGAGCTGTCGCCAGCAGAAGGCTTGCTGATCCGGAACTCATGAAGCGGATCGATGATGAAATCGTTGCTCCGACCGTCGCCGGACTGGAGAAGGATGAACTCAACTACGTTGGCTTCCTCTACTTCGGACTGATGCTGACCGAGAACGGCCCCAAGATCATCGAGTACAATTGCCGCTTCGGAGATCCCGAATGTCAGGCGGTGATGCCGCTCATTTCTGGTGATCTCGCTAAATTCTGTCTCGAGGGAGCGAAGGGCAATCTGCAACCCGAACTCCTAAGCTTCAATGAGGGCTGGTCGGTCTGCTGTATCCTCGCCTCGGCGGGCTACCCTGAATCCTCCCGCTCTGGCGATCTTATCTCTGGCCTTGAAAATGTCGAAGATGCTCGCATTTATCATGCGGGCACCAAAAAGCAGGACGGTGGATGGACCACCAATGGAGGACGTGTTTTGGCAATCGTAGCGGGAGGGGATTCCCGCGAGGATGCCGTGGGAAAAGCCCACGCGGAGGCCGCAAAGGTGCATTTTGAGGGAAGTCAGCGTCGGTCTGATATTGGACGCTTGCATTTCTAGTCGAAACAAAGGTATCGTCCCGTGCGAAGCGAATGAGTCTAGCTCTCGATCCCCAAGCCATCTCGACGGCCGTGTCCCGTCTGGCGGATTCAATTTTTGAAGCTTCAGTCGACGGCAATATTGACCTCGTCGGAATTCGCAGTCGCGGAGACGAAGTTGCCGAGCGTGTTTTTTGTCTCCTGAAGGAAAAAGGCGCCAATGTTCGACTTGGAGTGCTCGATATTTCGCTCTATCGAGACGATTTCGAACATCTCCACGAAAACCCAAAACTGCAAAGCAGCGAGATCGATTTCCCCGTCGATAAATCACACATCATCCTCGTCGATGACGTCCTTTTCACTGGTCGAACTATTCGAGCAGCCCTTGATGCGCTTTTCGATTACGGGCGTCCGGCCTCGGTTCAGTTGGCTGTGTTGATTGACCGGGGGCATCGCGAGCTTCCAGTGGCGCCAAATTACGTCGGCAAGATTTTGGAAACTAATCGACTGGACCATGTGTTGGTCCGACTCAAAAACACTGATGGCGAAGACGCCCTCGAAATCACCTCCAAAAAGTAAGATCCTCAAACCATGGCACGCAAAGATTTCCTGGATATCGTCTCTCTCGACCGCGAGGAAATCATCCACCTTCTGGATCAAGCGAAGCCCTTCAAGGATCTCTTTACCCGTTCGGTGAAAAAAGTGCCGGCGCTCAACGGAAAGACCGTGCTGATGCTTTTCTATGAGCCGAGCACGCGGACCTTGTCCTCATTTGAAGTTGCAGCCAAGCGGCTCTCGGCCGATGTAACGATATTCGACGTTCCCCATTCCTCCGTAACGAAAGGGGAATCCGTGCGCGACACCATTGATACATTGCAGGCCATGCGGGCCGATTACATCGTCGTTCGTCACCGGCTTTCCGGCCAACCGGCAGCCATTGCACGGCAAACCGGAGCCTCTGTCATCAATGCTGGCGACGGAGCCCATGCCCATCCAACCCAAGCACTTCTCGATGCGTTCACCCTGCGGGAAGTCCATCCCGAACTGCCCGGAAAGAAAGTCCTGATCATGGGTGATATTCTCCATAGCCGGGTTGCTCGCTCAACCAGCACTATTCTGGATAAACTCGGTGTCGAAGTTGCTTACTGCGGACCGGGGAGTTTGGTTCCACACACTCGTTTCAAGCGCTTCACCAATTACGATGAGGCGATGAAGTGGGGGCCCGATGCGGTGTACCTTCTTCGCGTTCAGAAGGAGCGTCAGGAGGCGCCGTTTTACCCGAGCGACCGGGAGTATCATTCGGTCTTTGGTGTCACCCAGGAGCGACTCAAGCGAATCAGTGGAGAAGGAATCTACGTCATGCATCCCGGACCGATTAATCGAGGTGTCGAACTTTGCGACGATGTCCTCGATTATGAACGCTGTCTCATCTCCCAACAGGTTGAGAACGGAATCGCCGCTCGCATGTCAGTGCTTTACGGACTCAAACCACAAACATCATGAATCTTTTTTTACAAGGGGGAGACGTCGCCACCGAAAATAATGCTCCAACCCGCGCCGATGTTTGGATCGTCGATGGAACCATCAAAGCTGTTTCTGTTATGGATCCACCTGAAGGTTCGCGGGTCATTGATTGTGCCGGGACCGTGATCATGCCGGGCATGTTCGACGCCCACGTTCATTTCCGTGAGCCTGGTCAGGAACAAAAAGAGACCATCTTAGATGGATCCGAAGCCGCGATCAACGGTGGTATTACCGGAGTTGTCATGATGCCAAACACCGCACCGTCAATCGACTCGGCCGCCGTCGTGAATCGTGTCATGGAAATTGGCAGGAAATGTCGCATTCCCATTCTCACTTCAGGTTGCATCACAGTCGGTCGGGAAGGGAAAGAGATGGCTCCCATCGCAGGTATGAAGGATGCTGGAGTTCTCATGCTCACTGATGATGGCGATGCCGTGCCTAACGCGGCACTGCTCAAGCGCGCGATGGAATACGGCAAGGAGTTCGATATGTTTTTCGCAAGTCACTGCGAAGATCCGCAGCTCGCGGGACTCCGCGCACTTAACGAAGGGCCTGTGAGTTATCGCCTTGGAATTCAGGGGACGCCTGCGCTTGCCGAGGAGATTTGCATGGACCGCGATATTCGTATCGCACACGCAACCGGTGCGCATTTGCACATTCAACATGTCAGTTCAAAGATCGGCATGGAGACGATTCGGTGGTGGAAAGAAAAGGGAGCTCACGTGACCGCCGAAGTCGCTCCGCATCATTTGATGTTCCGCGCTGAGGATATTGGCGACTACGACACGCACTATAAAATGAATCCACCTCTACGAACCGCTGAGGATAACGCGGCGCTTCTCGAGGGGTTGAAGGAAGGTGTCTTCGACCTCATTGCAACGGACCACGCTCCCCATACTGAGTTTGAAAAATCACAAGCGTTTGTCGATGCACCGAATGGACTCGTCGGTCTCGATCATGCCCTAATCTCTCTTTACGACCGATTTGTTGCCAATGGCGATTTTGGATGGGAGCTTCTGGTGAAGCGATACTCCGCCGAGCCTCGTCGCATGATGCGTCTTGATGTCGCAGAAGTTGCCGAAGGCAAACCGGCAGATCTTATTGTCTTCGATCCCAACAAGACCACGACGGTCTCGAAGGAATTCATGAAGTCTAAAAGCTCCAACACGCCCTTCCTCGACAAAACCGTCAAAGGTTCCGTGGAAATGGTGGTTCTTGGAGACGAGATTCTCTTAGAGCGCTAATTTCGCCACCGCTTGTAAAATTGTCTCAGTGTCAGCGAGACGACCGGTTCCTTTGTAGCCACAGGCCAGGTCGCCCTCAGCGGGATCGATGAATCGCACTCCATCCTCTTTGAGTGTTTCGAGATTACGGACGGAAGCGGGATGATCCCACATTTTTCCATTCATGGCCGGAGCGATGAGAGTCGGGGTAGTGCGAGGTAAGGCGAGGTAGATCGCGGAGAGAGGATCAGGTGCGATACCGTTGGCGAATTGCCCCATCGTGTCGGCACAGGCCGGAGCGACCAAAAGAAGTTCGGCATTATCGGCCAATTCAATATGACCCGGTTTCCAGGAGTTTTTTTCGTCCTCCAGTGAAACCAACACAGGATTCCTTGAGAGAACCTGCAGAGTGAGCGGCGTGATAAATTCGGTCGCCGCCTTGGTCATGACACAATGAACCTGATGACCTTCCTTGGTGAGTTGGCTGGCAAGGTCTGCGGCTTTGTAGGCTGCGATTGATCCGGTGATTCCGAGAACGATATTCATTTGAGTCGGGCCACGCGTAAACGCTCGGCTAAGATTAGGGATTTAAAATTGAGGTAATCTTCCTCGCGGGTTGCGGAGAGGAGTCGATAGGAATATTTCGGCCAATGTTCAATTTCTTCGAGGGCGTTCTTCATCCGAAGTGCAATAACATCTTCGGCGTCGGTGCCACGTCCGGTCAGGCGGGCACGCAATTCCGTTTCGCTGGGAGGCATTACAAAAAGATCAATGAGAGCCTCCTCAATCGCCGAGTCACAACAACTCCGGACCTGATCCGCGCCCTGAACATCAATATCCATGACTACGTCGTGACCCTTTGAGACGAAGTTAAGAACCTCAGATTTCAAAGTGCCGTAGTGATTCCCGTGAACTTCGGCATGTTCGAGAAATTCCCCGGCTTTAATTCGGGCCTGAAAGTCATCTCGATCCAAAAAATGATAGTCCCGCCCGTCCACTTCGCCTTCACGCGGAGGCCGGGTGGTGCAGGAGATCGAATAGTGTGCTTCATCTTCATCCGAGAGTCGACGACAAAGAGTGGTTTTCCCAGATCCTGAGGGACCGGAAACCAGTAGGAGAATACCTGTGCGGGAAGTCACGCCCCAAACCTAGAGACCAGATGGCGAGTGTCAATATTCCCGCTTTTGTAGATGACCCGAATGGCTGAGTGACTAAAGTCCTCTCATGCCCGTTGTGGAAGTGATGTCCGAAACCCTCGCCAGCCAAGTGGCTGCCGGTGAGGTTATCGAACGTCCTGCCAGCGTGATTAAGGAATTAGTGGAAAACAGCATCGATGCGGGAGCCCGTAAGATCGAAGTGGAAATCCAACGCGGCGGAATTGCTCTCATGCGGGTGCGGGACGATGGCTGCGGAATGGCCCCCGATGATGCTGCTCGATCTCTTGAGCGACATGCCACCAGCAAGCTTCGGAGCTCGGATGATCTCAATGGAATTTTGACTCTGGGATTTCGAGGAGAAGCTCTGCCCAGTATCGCCAGCGTATCACGTTTCACCATGACGAGTCGTGAAGCAGATGCGGTGGAGGGCACAGAAGTTCGTGTCGATGGCGGAAATACTCATGACCCGCGCGCGATCGGCTGTCCGGTTGGAACGAGTATCGAAGTTCGCGATCTATTTTTCAACGTTCCGGCTCGTAAGAAGTTCCTGAAAGCGGAATCAACCGAAGCCGCCCATATCGAACATCAGCTGAGACTCCATGCTTTGTGTACTCCGGAAATTGGTTGGGTTCTGCGCAAAGACAACCGCGTGAGTTTTGACTTGCCTGCAACGGCCGATCGACGGGTTCGAATCGAAGCGATGACAGGTGCGGAGTCCGGGCGATCTCTGATCGAAGTGCCGCGTTACGAAGAACGAGGATTGGTGATTGAAGGCGCCGTTCTTCCTTCTGACTTCGCTCGACGTGGACGAAAGCACCAATACGTCTTTCTCAACGGACGCCCGGTGGAAGACTCGGTGATTTCCCGTGCCTTGCGCGAAGCTTTTAAGGGCTCGCTTGGTGATGGTCTTCAACCAGCGGCCTGGCTCTGGCTTACGATGGATCCAACGCTCGTTGATGTAAATGTCCATCCAGCTAAGCGTGAAGTCCGGTTTCGAGATGCCTCTCAAGTTCGGATTGTCATTATTGACGCCGTGGAGCGAGCGTTGTGCCCTGAAGAAGTGATCAAGGAGGTTGTGATTCCGCCACCGCGAGTGTCGACACCATCCGAACCGGTGATCGCGCCAGTTAGAGAAAGCCAGGAGTCGTCTCGCCAGCAAGCGGTGGAATCCGAACCCGTTTGGCGTCACCAATCGCAGCCTGAATTGGATGTTCAGGAAGAGAAGGTTTTCAAAGGGCCACAGTTTCGAGTCATCGGAGCTCTGTCCAATCTCTACGCCCTGCTCGAAGGGGATGAAGGTTTGGTTCTGCTTTCTCCGTCGAGCGGACGCGAACGAATTACTTACGAAAAGCTTCTCGCCAAAGAAGAGGGTATTGAATCCCAGGGTTTACTTGTTCCCGTGCTGCTTGAACTCGACGCCCGGGATGTGGATGTCTTGATGCGTCATCAGGAACATTTTGAAGATGCTGGTTTTTCTCTGGAGAGTTTTGGTGGGAATACGGTTCAGATATCCGGAATTCCTTCTTTCTTAAAGGTTGGTGAGGCGAGAGTCTTTCTCACTGACCTTGTGGATTCCATCATAGATCGTGAAGGAACAGGCCGGGTCAAACGAATGGCCTACGAGGGATTCGCCGCAAAAGTCGCTGAAGCCGGAGTGAAGCAAACGAGTTGGCAGTTGAGCGAAATCGAAGGGCTTTTGGCTGATCTCTTTCAGTGCGATCTTCCATACTGTGATCCGTCCGGTCGACCAACATTGGTGCAGATTTCCCACCAGGAACTCGAACGGAAATTTGGTAAAAGCTGATGTCGGTTAGTGTCGTCATTCGCAAAGAGGAAGAAGCTCTTTAACTCAGGCGCGGGCTCGAATTTTGCTCTCGCAGGAATTCGCGGGAAACACAAAACAGGAGAGTGGGGGAGACGTGGCTTGATTGCCCTGCTTGTGATCTGTCTCTGACTCGCAGGTCCCCCTTAACTTCCGGATTGCTTTCGAACCTCGCCTCGGTGAGCCGTTCCAGTGGCATTGAAATCAAGGACAAAAGCAATATCGCCGTCGGAAAAGAAACTCTCCCGCAGCTGAAGGAAATCATCAGCAAGCGGGAGAATCAAAAAAGGTGCGTCCGATCAAGAACGCATCTCGTGATCGAGTAAGCGATTATTTTTCTTTGTGATTTTCAGCGTAATGCTTGCGGAGAAAATCGCGTCCGAAGTCATTTTTGAGATCACGCCAAACCAAATGCGCGTGGTTGGCATCGTTCTGGGTATTGGCGTATTCAATCAGGAAATCCGGTCCTTGAATTCGGAAATAATGCGCCTCGCCGCGCTTCAATGAACCGCCCCAGGCGAAATGCATTTTTTTACGCTGCACGGTGTAGATCTTACGAAGCGCAGTATTGGTGAGCTCCTGGCGCTTCAGGCTCGCGACCGCTTCGATGATTCCATAGAGACGCTTCATTTGCTCACCGTCAAATTTTGAGGTGCTCACTCCGGCTTCTTCCTGAGCCTTGGCCACACTATCTTGCGCCGTAAGAATTTCTCCCGGAGGCTTTTCTGAAAAAACCGGCGAGAGTTGCGCTTTGATTAAGGACTTGGCGAAAGAACGAGCGAGATCTTCGACCTCTCCGAGCGGACGCATTCCCTTCATGGGACCTTTTTTGAGCTCGGCGGGATTTGTTCCAAAGAATGCCGGCATTCCGAGAACCTTGTCACCGGCCAGAGTGAAGTTCAGCGACAAGTGGTGTCCTTCAAAACGCCAGCCCCAAGGTTTTTCCCCCGTAGGATCTCCGAAAATAGAGATGAAGTATTTCTCGGCATTTCGTTTTTCGGGATCTTCGCCGCGGTCAGCGAGAACTTGCTCGAGAGTCATGATTTGGGTCGCGGTCAGAAGTCCTTTTTGGGTTAAGCCGGTTCCCAACAGTCCGAATGCGAGATGTTGTTGATGCGGACGCAGCGTGCCGAAGCGAATGCCTTTGCGGTCGTTCATCGGGATAAAATGCCAGTTTTGGCGCTCTCCGTTTTTGAATTCGAAGGTCGCTTGTTCCTTTTGAGCGGCATTTAAAGTGGAGAGAAATCCCGTTGCGGCATTCTCCATATCTTCGGCGGCATCGTTCAGATGACCTTCGTGCGCGAAGCTGCTCGCGACGGTTAGTGCTAATATCAGTGGTAATTTCATGGGATTAGAGACTTAGAATACTGCGGGCGACGGTGAAATAAATCACCATTCCTGAAACATCTACCGCGGTAGTAATGGCGGGCGCTGCAATGACGGCAGGATCGAGTTTGATAGAGCGCGCTCCAATCGGCAGCATCGCGCCAATTACCGTCGAGGTTGCGACTTGTGCGCCAAGGGCGATCGCCACGGTAAGTCCAAATTTCGCGAAGCTGATATCACCGGGTAGACTAAACCCAAAGACCGGCGGCCCGAAAACGGCCACAATTCCGATAAACACCGCCAAAAGTCCACCCAAGAGAATTCCTAAACGAAATTCTTTCCAGATGACCCGTCCAGTGTCTTCGCGGTCGAGTTCACCGAGAGCCATAGCACGAATCACCATCGTTGAGGCCTGACCACCTGTATTTCCGCCAGCCGCCACGACCATGGGCAGGAAAAGGGATAAAAGATAAACGTCGATGAGGGTCTGCTCGAAACGCATCATGACAAATCCCGAAAGAATGGCCAAAAGCGCCAGGATTAAGAGCCAGCCGGCACGGCGGCGAAAATGCGTGTAAAGCGCTGTATTTAAGTAACTCTCTTCGGATTGCTCTCCGGAAATTCCGGCAGCTTTCTCCATATCCTCAGTGGATTCTTCCTCGATAATCTCAATCGCATCATCGGCGGTGATCACTCCGAGAAGCCGGTTTGATTCGTCAACGACAGGCAGTAAAACGAGGTCGTAACGAGAAAGCATATTGGCAGCTTCTTCCTGGTCGGCTGACGCGAGAATGCTTTGGTCGTCTTCGGCTAGGACATCACGAATGAGTGTGTTCCAGGGATTGAAGGCTAAATCGCGAAGGCGAATTTTGCCGATAAGGCGTTCATTTTCATCCACCACAAAAATTCGGGCCATGGTCTCGGTGGATTCAAGATCGGGCCGTAAATGATCGATGGCATCCTTAACCGTCATGGTTTCGCGAATTCTGGCGACCTGAGTCGTCATGCGGCCACCAGCGGTGTCTTCGCCGTAGCGCAAAAGCGTCCGGGTGTTGTCTTGTTGCTCCTCGTCGAGCAACTCGATGAAATCCTTTCGCTTGGATTCGCTGACGTCCTGCAGAATGTCGACCAGGTCATCGTCAGGGATCGCTTCGAGCATTTCCCGTTGTTCGTCGGGCTGGAACTGATCGAGCGTTTCCTCAACAAGAGTATCGGGGATTTCCGCGAGAACTTCGGTGAAAGCCTCGCTACCGAGTGTGTCGACCAAGAAGCGCCGGGTGTCTGCGTCCTGGTCCTCGTAAAGCTCGGCCAAGTCGGCTGGATGAAGACCTTCACAAAGAGAACGCGTCAAATCGCTGTTACGGTCGGCGACTGCCGATTCAGCGTTTTCTAGGATTTCTGATAATTCCTCTGACACGGCCGGGAGACTGAGTGAATAGTCTCAATCCGAAAAGCGCGAACTTACAGGAGATCCGGGCAATTCCTTATAAATCCTGGGACCCTCACCCCCAGAATAACTTCACACAATATATGTAATGCGGAGTTTATGAGTGAAGCGAGTGGCCCTCTTGTTTGCTTAGGACCCTAGAATTACTGCGTTCGCAGCTGCGTATTGTTTGGCGTGTGTCAGGCTAACCATGATTTGCCCAACTCCGCGTTGTCTCGCGTATCCTCTCGCGTCTCCACGCAACTGAACTTCAGGCTCCCCTGATTCTTTTCTAAGAATCTCCATGTCCAGCCAGCCAATCTCTTTTCCGATTCCGGTCCCAAATGCTTTCGCGATCGCTTCTTTTGCGGCAAACCTGGCCGCTAAATGCAGTTCAGGCATCTTTTGTTTCTGGCAGTATTCCCTCTCTGACTTTGTGAATACGCGACTCAGAAACCGTTCCGAAAATTCCTCGATCGACGACTTTATCCGATCGACTTCTACCACATCAATGCCGATTCCTATCACCTTCATCTATTCGTTGGGTCCCGGATACTGGTCCATGGCGCTACGCATTTCTTGTACCGCTTCACGAAATCCAATGAAAATCGCTTTGGATACCAAGGTGTGGCCAACGTTGAGTTCTTTTAAGTGTTTTACGGTAAAAACCTCATTAAGATTTTTAAGATGAATGCCGTGCCCTGCATTTACTTGTAATCCAAGTGAGTTTCCGAGTTCTGCTCCGCTTTGGAGTCGCTTAAGTTCGGCCAGGTGCTCCTCACCGTTGCTCAAGGCAAAAGCTCCGGTGTGTAATTCGATCATTTCGGCTCCCAATTGAGCGCTCGCGCGGATTTGATCCGGCTCGGGATCGATAAACAGACTCACCTTGATCCCGGCTGCCTGAACGATTGAAATCGTTTCCCTCAGCGACTCAAGATGCCCCGTGACATTGAGCCCGCCCTCAGTTGTGATTTCCTCGCGGCTCTCCGGAACAATACACACGAAGTCCGGGTTGAGTTCGCAGGCGAAATTACGCATTTCCCGCGTGTTCGCCATTTCGAGATTCAGCGGAAGGTCGATTTCACGTCGGATTTCCCACGCGTCGGCGTCCTGCATGTGCCGGCGGTCCTCCCGGACATGGATCGTAATGGAGTCCGCCCCACCCGCCTTTGCTTCCCACGCAGCCTCTAAAACCGACGGCTCCACGATGATCGCATCGGGATTTAAAGCATATCGGGCCTGCCGCAGCGTGGCTACGTGATCAATATTGACGCCGAGGAGCAAGGACATGGCTGAATTTAATGCTTAAAGTGGCGGTGGCCCGTGAAGACCATCGCGATTCCAGCTGCGTCTGCTGCGGCGATCACTTCCTCATCACGGATAGAGCCTCCGGGTTGAACACACGCTGTCGCTCCTGCTTTGATTGCAGCATCAAGGCCGTCGGCAAATGGGAACATGGCGTCTGACGCGATGACGCTCCCTTTGAGCGAAAGTCCCGCTTCTTCTGCTTTCCAAACGGCGATCCGCGAGGAATCAATCCGGCTCATCTGTCCGGCTCCGATTCCCAAGGTGCGATCAGTTGAGCCAAAGACAATCGCGTTGGATTTCACGTGCTTCACCACGCGCCAGGCAAAGCGCATCGCCATCATTTCTGCTTCGGACGGCGGACGTTTGGTGACCACTTTGGATTCAAGGTCCTCCAGACCCATCACGGTATGGTCTTTATCCATTACCATGAGGCCGCCCGGCGACGAACGTATGATCGGCGCCTTGCGATGATTCTCGTAGCCCTCCTCGAGCTTCATGAGGCGTAAGTTTTTCTTCTTCTGCAAAATAGCCCGGGCGTCGGGCTCGTAATCGGGCGCGATGATGACGTCGGTAAAGATTTCTGAAATGACCCGTGCGAGGTCTTCGGTGATGGGACGATTGCAAACAATCACGCCGCCGAATGGAGCTTGACGGTCGGTTTCAAATGCCTTCTGCCAGGCTACGCGGAGGTCCTCATCTTGCCCCACTCCGCAAGGATTGGTGTGCTTGAGAATCCCTACCGTTGGACGCCGGTAGTCGAGGATAAGATCAGCGGCCGCTTCGATATCAAGGATGTTGGTGTAGCTTAATTCCTTCCCCTGAAGCTGTGTGAAGCATTCTGAAAAATCCCCGTAAAGGCGGGCTGCCTGGTGCGGATTGTCCCCGTAGCGCAACTCACGATCGAGCGGATGATTGATGGAAACATTGCAAGCTGTGCCTTGATCACATTTGCCAAGGAAGTTGGAAATCGCGCCATCGTAATCGGCGGTGCGTCGGAAAACTTTAATTGCCAGCTCTTCGCGAAGGCGAAGTGTGGTGTCCCCTTCATGCTCGCCCATTTCCGTGAGCACGCGGGTGTAATCCTCGGGATCAGTTACCACGGTAACAGCGGAGTAATTCTTGGAAGCGCTGCGCAGCATCGACGGTCCACCGATATCGATATTCTCGATCGCCTCTTCTAGGGTGACGCCTTCTTTGGCGACTGTTTGCTCGAAGGGATACAAATTCACGACGACGAGATCGATGGTGGGAATGTCATGTTTGCGGGCCTGAGAAATGTGATCCTCACTGTCACGACGTTGCAAGAGTCCTCCGTGAACCTTCGGATGAAGCGTCTTAAGGCGGCCTTCAAAAAGCTCGGGCGCCCCGGTATATTCCGCAACATCGGTGACGGGAATTCCAGCCTCGCGGATTGCGGCGGCCGTGCCTCCGGTCGAGAGAAGTTCAACCCCATGTTCTTCATGCAGGGACTTTGCAAAATCAACTAATCCGGATTTATCGGAGACAGACAGGAGCGCGCGTGAGATCGCCATAAGTTAAGTGTGGTTTGAGACCGACTTGGCCCACCTGAATGGCTATTCCAGCCCCCCATGTGGAGCAAGCGTTAATTGGGATAGGGAATGTGAATAACTTTCACTTTTGAGTGATTTTTCTTCGTGCCCAGCCAATAGATTCAATCAATCTGCTTCCTAGGGTAAGAATCGAGTTTGAACTGTTCCACTCTTGCTCGAAAAGCAAAGATGCCTCCCCAAATAGGTGGTGCCGGTCCTGCAAGTTAGTGATCACCTTTCCCCAGCGCGTTTGGCTATGACCTTGTCCAAGATTTTTCAATCTCCTGCAGATTTCAAGCTAAGAACCACTGTTCTTCGCTATTTGAGAGGAAAAGCCATGTTCAATTTCGTTCAGCTGGGCTACCAAGACCGCCAGCACTGATGTTCGAACTTCTTTCTACAGATCCCGACTGCAAGGCCCGCCGGGGACGGCTCACTACGCCGCACGGCGTAATCGAAACCCCTATCTTCATGCCTGTCGGCACACAGGGCTCGGTTAAGACGCTTCATCCCGAGGATCTTCAAGCAATGGATGCCCAGATCATTCTGGGAAACACCTATCACCTCTGGTTGCGACCCGGAACTGAGGTGATCGCAAAGCTCGGCGGACTTCACGGCTTCACCACTTGGGACGGACCCATACTCACAGACTCGGGAGGCTTTCAGGTCTGGTCCCTTTCCAAGATCCGTAAGATTACCGAAGCGGGCGTGGAATTTCGCAGCCACCTCGATGGTTCCAAAATGATGTTGAGTCCCGAGAAAAGTATGGAGATTCAAGCGACCTTCGGTTCCGACATCGCGATGCTTTTCGACGAATGCCCGCCCTACCCGTGCGAGCGGAAGTATGCCGAGGAATCGACCGATCTCACCACCCGTTGGGCCAAGCGCTGCAAGGCCTGGGTTGAGGAACAGAGACCAACAAGCGGCGAGGGACGTCAGCTTCATTTCGGAATTGTGCAAGGGAGCGTGTATCCTGATCTTCGGGAAAAGTCCGCCAGAGCCCTTGTTGATCTCGATTTCGACGGATACGCCATCGGTGGAGTCTCCGTGGGCGAACCCGAAGAGGAAATGTTCGCTGCGATTCAGAATGCCGAGCCATTTCTGCCTCAGGACAAACCGCGCTACGCCATGGGACTCGGCACCCCGACCCAGCTTCTCGAAATGATCGGACAGGGCGTCGATATGTTCGATTGTGTTCATCCGACCCGATGCGCCCGCCACGGGCAGGCCTTCACGCCCGACGGCCCGATTCACATTAAGAACAAGGAGTTCGAATTCGACGTCTCCCCGCTCAGCGAAGACGCCCACCCTCATGTGGCCCGTTTTTCCAAAGCCTTTCTCCGTCACAGCTTTCGCGCGGGAGAGATTATCGCTCAAAGGGTTCTTTCTTTTCACAACCTTCATTTCTACCTTAAATTAATGGAGAATACCCGCTCCGCCATTGAGGAAGGCTGCTTTCGGGAGTTCCAAAGCGATTTCGTCTCCCGCTACACGGCCAAGAAATCGAAGCCCAATCATTGAAAACTCGCGGTTTAGAATTGCTTTTCATAAGTAATCCTGATTTCTACCTCCCCCTCACTGCTGGTCGCACGAAGACCCTGAATTGAACGACTCTTTCCAAATCATATGAACACCTACCATCTCCTCGCTGCCGACGGGCAATCCGGATTCGGAGCATTTATGCCGATGATCCTGATCCTGATCATCTTTTATTTCATCTTGATTCGCCCGCAAACCAAGGCCCGCAAGGAGCTGGAGGCGCGCATCGCGTCGATTAAAAAAGGCGACAAAGTCATTACCACCGGAGGCATTCACGGGCTGGTACATCACGTTTCCGACAAGACCGTCACCCTCAAGGTGACTTCCGAGGGTGCGCTCATGAAATTTGAAAAACCCTCGATTCAGGTCGTTAATAAAGCCGGCAAGGATTCCAAGAACGCCGAGGAGACTCCCGTTGAGGAAGAAAAATCCCAAGACTAATCTCCATTTCTGTTTTACTTGTTCCGCCCGCTCGAGGGCACTCAGCCGACACTATTCAGGTCGGCCCTAAAAAACTTCCCAATCTCTTTCTGCAATTCCCATGGACCTATCCCACAGCCCACTCATCGTCGTTCTAGCAGGTATCTCCATCGTTGGTCTCATTTTCTGGTATGTTGCCACCGAAATTGACCGTCGAAAGCGTAACGTTGGAACTGGTGCCATCGCCCTAGTGATCCTCCTCTGTGTCGCCGCGATCTATCCGCCCAGCAAGAAGCTCAAAGGTGGAATCGATCTTGTTGGTGGATCTTCCTTTATCGTGGAGATTCAGCCGTCGACCAACGAGGAGGGAAAAGAACTTCCGGTCAGCGAAGAGGCGGTGCAACAGGTGATTTCGACTCTCTCAGATCGCCTCAACGGGAGTGGACTTGCTGATAATCTCATGCAGCCACTCGGTGAGAATCGGATCATCATCGAAATGCCCGGTATCGAACCCAGTGATAGTGACCGGGTGCGCGATATCATCGAACGGACAGCCAAGCTTGAGCTAAAAGAAGTACATCCTCAAAGTCGCTCTCTGGCTCCTCAGATCAAAGCCGGAGAAGCAGCTCCTCCGGGCTTCAAGCTCTACACCTTCCCCATCCTAGATGATGATAACAAGAAGATTGGTGAGCGGCCCGAGTTGCTCTCCCGCCGTAATATCGTTGGCGGTGACAAGGTTCAGACCGCCAGTGCGGTCCCGGGACAATACGGTGTCTTGAGTGTCTTGCTGACTTCGGACGGCGGAAAGCGAGTCCGCAACGTCACTGAACAAATGACCAAAGGAGTGGACCGGATGGCCATCGTTCTCGACGGGGAAGGATTGATTGCTCCGACGGTTCAAGCAAACCTCAGCCGCAATTTTGTGATCTCAGGGCTTGATGGGCAAGAGGAGGTCCGCCAGATCGTATTCGCGCTCAACAACCCACTTCGTAACAGCTTGAAGATTCTCTCCGAGCGTACGGTGACACCGCGCTACGGAGCAGACGTCGTTCGCCAGGGTATCACCGCAGCAATTGCCGGTCTTATTCTGACTCTTATCTTTGTCCTCATCTACTATCGCTTCGCTGGAATTGTCGCACTGGCTGGACTCTGTGTGAATATCCTCATTCTTTTCGGAGCCATGGCGATGTTTGGAGCGACCTTTACTCTCCCTGGGATTGCGGGAATCATTTTGACAATTGGTGTCGCGGTTGACGCCAACGTTCTCATTTACGAACGATTGCGGGAGGAGATGTCCGGCGGCAAATCGCTGGGGAACGCGCTCAAGGCGGCCTACGAAAAAGCCTTTACCGCTATCTTCGACGCCAACATCACCACCCTGCTAACCGCTCTCATTCTGCTCTGGCGTGCGTCCGACCAGATGAAAGGTTTCGCCATCACGCTGACGATTGGAATTCTTTCCTCAATGTTTGCCGCCTTGTTGGTGACCCGCGTCTTCTTTTTCTGGGGGAACAAGGGGGGCAAGATAAAGAAGCTCTCTTTCCTCAACCTCATTCCTGAGAGGACGATCAATTTCATGGATAAGCGGAAAGTAGCCTTCCTGCTCTCGGCTCTTCTCGTTATCGGTTCACTCATCACGGTCGGAACCAAGCGGGATTCATCTCTGGGAGTTGATTTCCTCGGCGGTAGTATCATTACGATTCAGCTTGAAAAAGATCAGGAGGTCACGGCTGAAGAAGTTCGGGAGTCCTACCGCGATCTGACTCTTACCAAGAATGCCATTGCCCAATTGGAGACCGTTCCGAATGGTGATGGTGGTGTCATTACGGTGAAGTGTGATAGCAAGGACCTGGAGATGATCGAAGATGAACTTCGCAAGGACATCGCGCTCTTCGGCGAGAAAGACGGAGATAGTTTTAAAATCGAGATCACCAACGAAACCATCGATGCTGCCCTCGGTAGCGAGTTCCTGAAAAACTCAATTTACGCGCTCCTGTTTGGCTTGGTGGCGGTTCTGCTCTACATCAGTCTCCGTTTCGAATTCTCCTTTGCGATCGGCGCCTTTGCCGCTCTCTTCCACGACATCATCATTTGTATCGGAGTTGTGGTGATCTGGGGCACGGAGCTTTCTCTCATTCACGTGGGTGCCTTCCTGACCATCGCCGGTTATTCCATCAACGACACCATCGTGGTCTTCGACCGGATTCGAGAAACTCTCCGCTCGAAGCGAGGCGACATTAAGGATGTCATGAACATCGCCATCAACGCGACACTCTCACGGACCATCCTGACCTCGGTCACGACCTTTGTCGCTGTCCTTGTGCTCTTCATCTTCGGTGGAGCTGCTTTGAAGGACTTCTCCTTCGCGATTATGGTCGGCGTGATCGTAGGAACCTATTCCTCGATCTTTATCGCCGCTCCCGTTGTTTACCTCTGGAGTAAAGCCCGCGGCAGCAACTTGCGTCAGGAGCTTCTCGATGCCAACCTGGAGGCTGCGGTCTCTCCCGCTAAGAAGGCCTCGGTTGGGCAGTTGGAAGACTAGGCTGTTCTCAGACAGAAATCATAAAAAAGCACCGCAGTAAAATCTGCGGTGCTTTTCTTTTTTGAAGTGAATTCGATTNAAGNAATCAGTCGAGGAACACGATCTTGCCCGGTTGACCTTTTGCCTCGGCATCAGCCTGGGCCTGCCGTTCGTGTTGCTCGGGTGAGCAAGATGAATCGATGGGCGCATCGGGTTCGGCTTCACTGGCCACCACGAGACCCTTTTCGAGAAGGAAGGCTTCAACTTCTTCTCCGCTGACATCGGGAAGCATCTCTCCATTTACCTCAACGCAGGGAGAAAGTGGCTGACCGGTCTTTTGCTCCATTTCCCAACGGAAGGCCGGGTTCTTGATAATGTCCTTCTCGTCGAAAGGAATCTCATACTTACGCATGATGGCGCGCACGCCCTCGCTCCAGCCACAAAAGGTTTTTAGGTAAGCGGTAATCTGAGGTTTTTCGTTACTCATGGGCGCATTATAGCCGGCTCCGGCCCGCTTGCAAGACGGAGAACGGCTCAAGACCATCCGCCCCCGCCAGGGGTCTCGATCCGAATGCGGTCGCCGGGCTCCACGTCAACCGAGCAAACTCCGGGAAGCTCATCCCACTTGTTATTCCGGAAGATCATTTGTCTTCCTGATTTCCCATTGGGGAGCGGTTTTTTTGTTCGTCGTTGGGTAAGCAATGAAACGGTCATTTTCTCGAGAAACTCAACCTCCCTGACCAAGCCATCACCGCCCCGCCAGGTTCCCTCGCCCCCGGAATTTCTCCTGATTCCGAATTCCCGGACGCGAACCGGATACCGCTCCTCAAGAATTTCGACATCGGTGATGGCGGTATTGCTCATGTGGACGTGACAGGCGCTTCGGCCATCCCACCCGGGACCGGCTCCCGCACCACCGCCCATCGTTTCGTAGAAACCGAACCGTTCGTTGCCAAAAAGGAAATTGTTCATCGTTCCCTGTCCATTGGCCTGGATGCCAAGTGCGGTTAGCAACACATCAACGACGCGCTGGCTGGTTTCGACATTTCCTCCGACCACGGCAGGGCAGTTTTCAGGATCGCTGGTAAGCGGTGGGTTCAAAATACCCTCCTCCGTAATGATGTTCACTGACTCCAACAAGCCTTCGTTGAGAGGTAGATCTTGCCCGACCCAAAGTCTGAGCGCATACAAGACCGCACTGCGGACGATGGCTGGAGTTGCGTTAAGATTCCCTGGATGGGTCGACGCGGAGCCGCGGAAATCAACGGTTAGTTTTTCGCCGCTGAAAATTACGACTTTGATTACTGATCCGTCGTCGAGTTGGTCCTCGGCTGAACACTTTTTTAGTCCAGCCAGACTTTGGCGAAGAATCGCGGCCGAGCGTTCATAGAGCGCATTCATGTACCCAGGGATATTCCCTGAAAGAGCCAGTTTTTGCATTGCCTTGACCCCGAATTGGTTTGCGCTGACCTGAGCGCCCAAATCAGCTTCGTTGTCATGAGGCATTCTGGATTCCGCAAAAAAACCTTCGCCAATTTCAGAGTAAAGGGTTGGAGGAATCACAATCCCTTCTTCCGCCAGACAACGTGCATCAGGCGGCATGGAGCCGGGAGTTTTTCCACCGATCTCAGCATGATGAGCGCGGTTGGCGACGAAGCCGATGAGCGTTTCCTCGACGAAGATCGGGCTGATCACCGTGACATCGGGCAGGTGTGATCCGCCAAAGCCGGGATGATTCACTGCGATGGTTTCGCACGCGGTCCATTGATGCGTTTTCGACACCTCCCTGACACACAAACCCAGCGCTCCCAGGTGCACCGGAATGTGCGGAGCATTGACCACCAAAGAGCCCCGGGCATCCAGCAAGGCACAGGAGTAATCCAGTCGCTCCTTAATGTTTGTGGAGAGTGCGGTTCGCTTCAGAAGAATCCCCATCTCTTTGACGACGCTTTCAAATCGACGGCGGTAGAGTTCTTCTTCGACGACTAAGATGCTTTGGGGTTGGGTTTCCTGAGCCCCTTCCCGCTGGAGGAAAATTGATCCCCGGGAACCCTGACGCTTTCTCCATCCGGCTTCGATCACCATGGTTGAGAAGGCGTCTTGTTCCAGGGAGTCTTCCTCAAAGAGACATCCTTCATCAAACTGCTCCCCGGGAATCTCCGGGCTTTCCCCGGTCAATTCGACACGGGCGGTGACCCACTCAATCTTGCGTCCCGGAGGACGGGCATCTCCATTGAGGAGGCGATAGCGGGTCTCAAATAGCGTGACCAATTCAGCAAAAGAACAATCGGGCTCAGTTTCTATCTCAAGGCAGGAATCCTGGCCCTGTAAACGAAGTTCGTGCAGGCATCGCGCGATGGTCCCACCCTTCCCCAACTCTTCGATCATCGACGGGAAGTTTTTTGGGAAATCGTCGAGCGGCTTGAGGATTTGTTTGGTTCGCAGTTCGCGATTTCCAGCCTGATGCAATCCCCAGGCGCTCAAGAGTCCGGCGTCAGAGGGAATTAAAATACGGCGAATACCAAGCTCCTCGGCGAGAGCACAGGCATGTTGAGGTCCGGCTCCTCCAAATGCGACCAAGGCATGATCACGACAATCGTAGCCATCGCGGGTTGAGACCTCGCGAAGAGCTTCGGCCATGTGTTCGATGGCAATCTGTCGCAAGCCTTTCAGAAGCTCCTGTTGATCGATTTGATCTCCGATTTCCGAACTGAGTTCATCCAGTCGATTTTGAGCGGCCTGTCGGTTAATGGGGATCCCGGCCTTCGATTCATCCATGAGACCCAGCAGGAGGTTAACATCGGTTACGGTCAAGGGGCCCCCACGTCCATAGCAGGCTGGTCCGGGCTCAGATCCAGCGCTCTCGGGCCCCACTTCAAGCCCATCGTTGCGCCACTGGCATATCGATCCGCCACCCGCCGCGACGGTCTCGATGCTTACAGCAGGCGCAAGCACCCTGACCGGGCCGATTTCCTGCTCGTAGCGATAACCCGGCTCTCCAGCTATTCTTGCGACATCAGTGGAGGTTCCGCCCATGTCAAAGGTAAGCACTTGATCGAGCCCTGCAGATCGGGCCAAGGCCAATGCTCCCGCGACACCTCCAGCCGGACCACTCAGGAGGCTGTCGATGGGGCGAAATTCGCCCACCTCCTTCAGCTGACCGGCACTCGTCATTAATGAAAGCGGGGTCTCTGGGAGCGTCTTGCAGAGCTCTTTGATGAAGGCGCCCATCACGGGAGTGAGGTAGGCATTGGTGACTGCCGTCTCGGTGCGAGGCCAGAAGCGAATGACCGGAGCGAGCTCGTAAGAGGCACTCACCTCAATTTCCCGTTGACGCAACTCTTCGGCTACCATCATTTCATGAGCGGGAGCGGTATCGGCATTGATGAGTGCGAGGGCCACATTAGAGACGCCTAATGATTCGAGCGAATTCATCTCGAGACCTTCCAATTCACGATTTTTCCGGTCCAGTCGTCCCGGAATCCCGATCACCTCTTTGATTACCGTAATTCTGGTAGCTGGCGCCAATTCGAAAAGGTCCGGCCTTCGTTGATCCCTGATTTCCAGCAGTGATTCAAATCCTTGATTCGTGATCAAGGTCACCGGTTCCCCTTTGCCTTCGAGCAAGGCATTAGTGCCCCGCGTCGTGGCGACCCGCAGGTCCATCTCGGGAAATGTTTTCCCAACAGCTGTTCCAGTCAGAATTCTCGCAGCGACCAATGGGGCATCTTCTCCGCTGACGAGCTCGAGCGTTTCTCCAATGGAGGCACTTCGATCGAGCTTCAATCTCCCTTCGAGAGGATTGCAGTCGAGAACGAGGCCGCCCGACTTCAGGGTGAACCCCTCGAGCCCTGTGGAGTGTCCGGAAAGCGGACGCTCGCAATCAATCCAATTTCCATCCAGACCAGCGACCCGAGTTCGAATAATTCCAGAGGAAAGAACCTTGCAGCGAATTTCATCGCCCTCCGGCGAACGCGCCCATCCATCGGTGAAGGTACCACCAACATCAATGCGGACGAGCCACTTCTCCATCGCTCAAGCTTGACTCAAACCAAACGAGCTAATTCGCGAGCCACGATAATGAGGGTTTCTCGAATTCCGGCAGCGTATCCTCCATTGGTGAGAACAGCCAGAGTGAGGCCTTCTTCCTTGATGAAATCGATATCACTATCCCCAACGCGAAGCGTGAGTGGTTCATCTCCCAGGCCCAGGGCTCGGATACTCTTTTGAAGGACTGCAATGGCCTCGCTTTCAGGCCGGCCTACCAGATTGACACTCTTGATATTTGGGAGTGCCCTGGCCCTACGAAGGATCTCATTCCGGTCCATTTCCTCGGATACGCCGAAAATCGCTTTCAAAACTAACTGCGGGATCTCGCCCTCGGGAGTAGGGAAAGTCGACCTTATGGGGGGGGCGGCTAAGTCATCGATGTCAGGGAGATTCCCCAAAGGCTCATTGGCGACTTGTTCCGGTGTTTTCAAGCGCTGCACCGGCGGAGCAGCGAAGTCCTCGTCGGGCTCCATGAGATTGGCACGAACGCTGGCCGCAGCTGCAGCGGCCTTCGCCCCTGCCTTGGGGCTGGAAGCCGCTGTGAAGGGGGATTGTTTCTTTTTGGGGAGATTGACCTCCCCAAAAGGAGCATCGGAGTTGGATGGATCGTTGGACATGACGCGAGATTAGTAGCGGTCTTTATGAGTCAGACGTTTGAGTTTTCTACGGATGGAAACCTTGGAAGCTGTCGAAAGACGGTCGGTGAATAGAATTCCGTTAAGATGGTCGGTTTCATGTTGGATCGCGCGGGAAAGCAATCCGTCGGTCTCCACTACAATGGTGCGGCCGTCGAGCAACTCGAGGGTGGCTTTTACCTCGATGGGGCGTTTTACCGGCGCGTTGATCCCATCGATGCTGAGACAACCCTCCGTTGAAGCTTCCTTATCGGAGCCGAATTCAAGCTCCGGATTGATAAAGGTGAGTGGCATGAGGTCCTCGAGAGAGGTATCCTCCCCGTCGACCCGCAGATAGCTGATGCATTCCGGGTCGTGCGAGACATCGACGATGGCGAGTTGGAGGTCTCGATCAATTTGCGGTGCGGCCAAGCCCACGCCTTGGGCGCTGACCATGGTTTCCACCATGTCATCTGCCAGTTTTTTGATTTCATCCGTCACCTCGATAACCGGTTGGCATTTTTTACGAAGGATGGGGTTTCCGTATTGCGTGATTTCAAGGATCATTGGAGGTCTCTTCAACTGGTTGAGGTTTCTTTACTCGGTAAATAATTTCATCGTCGCCGTAGCCTGCTTGCAATGCCGCGCTGTGAGCCGCAAGGACCCTCCCCCACGGGCAACCTTCATCCGCTCGCAAGGCGAGCTTGAGGCCGGGACGATTGTCACGATTTCCTACCAGGTATTCCTTTAGAAAACCTTCGGGAACTCTTAGCCCATCGATTTCCGCCTCACCGGCCGGACTGAGTGAGAGTACTGTACGCTGGGCGGTGATGGTTTCCACCTTCAGGGAATTGGCGGTGGGCAGGCTAACCTTGATTTCGGGCCGCGGGATCTTCGCTTCCTTCTTTTCAAAATCCCGCATCGTGACGATCAGGAAGAAGAGCAAGGTGACGAGAATGTCGATCAATGAAACGATCGGCACCAGCGGCGACTTCTTTTTTGGACGGTAGAATTCCACAGGCCTCTTGTTTACTTATCGCGGAAAAAGACGTGCTGGTGACAAGCTGAAACCACTTTCCCCAAAAGAACTTCCAGCCTAGCTGCCATTGTCTCGATGCGTCGGGTGAAGTAACTCTGGGCGATCACCGCGGGAACCGCGATGGCGAGACCGACAATCGTGGTGCTCAGGGCGACGGCGATTCCCCGGCTGATGGTGTCCTTGTCATCGAGGTCTCCGAAGACGGTCATGAGTCCGCTGGTGGTGCCGAGGAGTCCCAGTAAGGGAGCGATGGTGATAATGACATCGAGCACCGGCATCCCCGAATTCATACGAACAATTTCTTCCCGGGCAGAGGACTGCACCGCCTCCTGCACTTCGCCCTGAGTACGTCCGGCATTGCTGATAGCAACGGTGCAAAGCCGGGCCAAGGCATTTTCGCCGCGTTCAAATTCTGTTTGCAGCACGCCCAAGGTGTCTTTTTCGAGATGTTCTTCGAAATTCTCGACCTCATTTTCGAGACCTGGTGGAAGGATCTGCTCCCTTTTCAAGGAAAGGAATTTCATGATGATTACGGTGATCGCAACCAATGAGCAGAGCGCAAGGAAGAGCATAAAGATGCCTCCTTCGCTAAAAAAATTCCAGGTCGTCGTGAGTGCCTCGGAGAAGTTCATAAGATGATTAATTATAGGTGAAGCCCATGGTGAGTTCGAGGTCTTCGCCCCCGAGTTCTTTGATCACATCTCTGGACATGGGGGGGATTTTTGCGGCGGTTACAGAATTCAAGACAATCCCCCACTGGGTCCCGGAGGCTCCTCTCATCTCCACCTGACGTTGCCGGAACACCTGCCCTTTCTTGTTAACCACAAAATACAGGGTGATTTGACCCGGCGAGATCAGAGATCGGTACTTGTAGTTCCCCATCTGCCACTCGCGTTCGATCTCCTTGAAAATATGAGATCCGTAGGTGCCGACAGCGGAATTCTTGACGTCGAGTGCTCCGATGCCCTTTGCGCTCAAGACACCTTTCACCATCGTCTTCGACGTTTGGCTGTTGAACCCACCATCGCGACTGGCGGCCTTTTTCTTCTCAGCAACTTTGACTGCTGGCTTCATTTCGGAGTCGGAGTTCGCCGCTTTTTCACCCCTCTCCATTGCGTCCTCGATGGTCTTGGACACGCCATCGAAATCAACAAAGTCCTCCGCCTTATCCTCCGAAACGAGCTCTTTCTCCGGTGTCATTTCCTTGTTCGACGCTTCGCTTGAATCCTCGGCCCTTTGTTCCTTGCCGGTATCGATCTCTTCGGCGTTAAACTCGGTCGTTTGATTTGCCGTGGTGTCACCATCTGAGAAGGTTGAGTTGAAGGTCTGATTGTCCTTCCTTTCCTTCAGTTCACCGGAGAGGGCGACTGACTTACGGTCCCCGGCGACTGCCTTCTCGTCACTGGTGGCCCTGGTGTCCCTCTCTCCAATAAATTCCGCTTTGATCGGAGCGTCTGACATTTGGTTGTCACGAGTGCGGGCAAATTTTTCGTTAGGTTCGGGGATGGGAGTTTCCGGGTCGACCTCTTCATCTTCTTCGATGGGAACGATCTCGGTAGGCGGATCCTCTTCGAATGTCAGGACCAATTCGGAAATGTCATCCTCGGGTGGAATTCCCTTCTCAGTCTGATCGCTTACAATTTCCTTTCCGGACAGCACATCGAAGATGAGAAGGAGAATAAAGACGAAGATCAGTCCAACATGGATCCACAGCGCCGCGAAGAAAGCGACGAGGAAATGCCGGAAGGTTTGTGTCTGCTGACTCAAGACGCCCAGAGGATCACCCCACTTCGACCAATTGACAACATCTTAGAGCACCCGATCTGTCCAAGCGACACTTTCGTAGCGGGGATTGAGCTTTCCCTCGATCTCGGGAGTCCAATCAATCACTTCCTTAGCTAAATATCCCGCCAGTTCCGTCAGATCAAGGGGTTTCACAGCGACACTTCCCTGATGAAGGATCCCCTGGCGGGTTCTTCGCTGGCCGGCCCCGGCGATTTTTTCACCTTGGCAGAGCAAATCCCATTCCACCGGCTTTTCAAAACAAGCCACGGAATTTCTCGCGGAATCACGAGAGGCAAGCTCACAGGAATGCCCCCGATCAAGCAGGCAGCGAGCCAGAGCGGCATGAATCTGCCGGTAACTCTCGGATCCTCCTATCGAGGCAAATTGCCAGGAGCGAGGGATCATGAGCGAATAGGTGGCATCGTCTCGGTGATCGACCACTCCGCCCCCGGTCCAACGACGAACATATTCTGAATCCGATCCAAAAATCATCTTCGCGGCCCGAAGGCTTTGAAAATACCCCAGACTCACCCAAGCGCCTGACCATTGGTATTGTCGCAATATAGGCACTTCTCCCAACTGTGTCATGAGCCACTCATCGATTGCCATATTCTCAGGGCCGGAACGAGCCTGAGAATCACGCCAAACGAGAAGTTTTTGAAAAAGCACGCCCCCATCCACACTCCCGCTTGCGCGTTGGGCAAGTCAAAGTAGACTGCGGGTATGAATTTTTCTTCAAGGCTCTCTCCTAAGCCGGAGGCAGCTTTATTGATCGTGGGTCACGGATCGACCGAAAATCCGGACTCCTCGACACCTTATTTCGATCATGCCGCAGAGATTCGAAAGCGCGGGCTCTTTGCCGAGGTTCATTGTTGCTTTTGGAAAGAGGAGCCTTCCATGCGCGAGGCCCTCTATATGATTGATGCCGAGGAGGTTTACATCGTCCCCGATTTTATCAGTGAAGGATATTTT
>NHEN01000176.1 GCA_002172625.1 Verrucomicrobiaceae bacterium TMED86
GAGCTCTCCTCACTCTTCTGTATGCGGGCGATGGTTTCGGACTGGAAAAAAAAGCCCCCCTACCCGAATTGGAAAAACTACTCGGAGAGCCTCCAATCCTACGCCGACAACGTCATCTCCAACTACGAGAAAGTGGATATGCTGGGGCTCGCCGCTTACTACAAAAAGCACGAGCCCGAGCTCAGAAAATCTGCCACTCTGCGCAATCTCAACGGAGCGATGGCGGCCGCGCTTTTACCCGTCTTTGAAAAAAACCCCCAACATTGGGAGGCAATCCGATACCTCAACGTGACCCCGGCCACGTCCGGACTCACCTTTAAGCAATACCTCGCCAAGTGGAAAAAGGACGCCCCTAAAAAACACCACGGCCTGATCGATGGCATCGCCCGCGTGTTTGCGGTGGATTGATCTACCACCCCAACCACTCAAGATCACCATCGCTCCCCGGGTCTGGCGAAATCACAAGAAACTCGGGCAACCGGTAGGGGTGAAGATTGTGGAAAACCGCTTCGAGATCCGCCATCCTGGCTTTGCGGTTGTCCTCAAGATCGCGGGGATTTCCTTTTCCTGACAAATCTTCCCCTCCCGACGGTAGATCGATTCGCAAGGCGAGAGAGTGTTTACGCAGGCTACCAGTTGCTTTTCGAGCGCGTGTGTGCCAATCTGTCGCGCCAAATCACATATTGCTTTGAAATCCGCCGTCCTAGACAAGCTTCTCGATCGCCTCGACCAAATCGAGCCCGGTGAGTTACAGGGCTTGCTCTCGAAACTCGTTCGCGAGAAGGGATTGCTCCAAAAGGTCTTCGAGGCACTTCGTGAAGGCGTTCTCCTTCTGGATTCCGAAGGCCAGATTAACTTTATCAACGCCGCCGGTTGCCGCTTTTTCGGAACCACCCCCGATCAGGCCCAGGGGGAATCCATCGAGCAAACGATCCGCGGTCTGGAATGGAGCCAACTGGTGAGCTCGCCCCGCAGCACCGTGAGCCGGGACCTTGAGGTCTTTTATCCTGAGAACCGCTACCTCAATTTCTACCTCTCTCCCGTCGCCGAAGAAGACGATGCCGACTTGGGCTACGTCATGCTCGTTCGTGACGTCACGCGCTCGAAAGCGAAGGCGGAAGAGGAATTGGAATCCGAAAAGATCAACGCCCTCACTCTTCTGGCTGCCGGAGTCGCTCATGAGATCGGAAACCCGCTCAATTCTCTTTCGCTTCACCTTCAATTACTGGAGCGCAGGGTCCGCGATCTTCCCGAAGGCGATCAACAATCCCTCAGTGATCACCTTGGCACAGCGCGCAACGAGATCGAACGGCTCGATACCATCCTGAAGCAATTTCTTCAGGCGATGCGCCCCACCACGCCCGTCCGCGAGGCCGCCGATCTTCACGAACTCCTCGAAAAAACGCTCCTCACCCTCAAGCCGGAGCTCGAAACGCGCGAGATTGCGGTGCAATTGAATCTCGCCGATGAACTTCCCAGCCTGAGCCTCGACGCCGCACAAATCCAGCAGGCTCTCTACAACCTGATCCGCAATGCTTATCAGGCCATCAGCCCGCCGAACGGAGAGATTGTGATTCAAAGCGTCGTCACCGAATACGAGGTTACGCTCTCCATTTCCGACAACGGCAGCGGCATTTCTCCGGAAATGATGGGTGCGATGTTCGAACCCTTCCAAACGACAAAAAACTCCGGCACCGGACTGGGCATGCTTATCGTGCGGCGTATTCTCCGTGAACACGGCGGCGAGTTGGAGGTCGAAAGCGAGGAAAATGTCGGCACCAAAGTCTCTCTCTTTTTCCCGCGAACCGACAAACGTGTTCGCCTTCTCAGCAACCAAGCCCCCATCGAAGTCTAAATGAAAACCCTCCTCATCGTTGACGACGAGAAAGCGACCCGCGACGCCTTGCGGATGGCCCTGGAAGAGTCCTTTGACTGCTACCTCGCCGCCGATCTCAAGCAAGCGACGCTGGTTCTCAACAACGAAGACGTCGACCTTCTCCTCACCGACCTCCGGCTTGGCGGCGATTCCGGAATGGAGGTTCTCGATGTCGCAAATTCCCGTCCCAATCCGCCGGTCTCTCTCATGATGACGGCTTACGGTTCGGTCGACACCGCGGTGGAAGCGATGCGACGCGGGGCTTGGCATTTCGTCACCAAACCACTCAATCTCGATGAGGTCGAACTCCTTCTCAAGCGCGCCGTTCGCAGTCGCTCGCTTGAAAAGGAAAACAAGATTCTCGTCAAAGAAAACGAAACCCTTCGCGAAAGCGGAGCCAAGACCAGCAAAGGGCTCGGCCGTCTCATCGGCAGTTCCGCACCCATGGCCAAGGTCACTGGCATCATCGAACAAATCGCGCAAACCCGCGCCACGGTCCTCATCGAAGGCGAGTCCGGCACCGGAAAGGAAGTCGTGGCACACGTCCTACACGATCTCTCCGGCCGTCCAGGCGAAAAATTTGTCGCGGTCAACTGCGCGGCCCTCTCGCCCCAGCTCCTCGAAAGCGAGCTCTTCGGCCACGAAAAAGGCGCCTTCACCGGCGCCACGCAGCGACGCGTCGGGCGATTCGAGCAAGCACACGGCGGAACGCTCTTCCTCGACGAGATTGGCGAAATTGACTCCGCTACCCAGGTAAAACTCCTCCGAGCCCTCTCCGAACGCACTATTGAGCGTGTCGGATCCAATACTCCGGTTCCCATCGATGTCCGCGTCATCACCGCCACCAACAAACACCTCACCGATCTGGTGGCCGAGGGAGAATTCAGGGAGGACCTTTTTTTCCGTCTCAACGTTCTTGCGATCCACATGCCGCCCTTGCGGGAGCGCCGGGAGGACATTGTCCTCCTCGCGAATGCCTTTCTACAGGAATTTGCCGAGGAAAACGGACGCCCGGTAAAGCCTCTCACCGAAGCCGCGATGACCCGCCTCATTTCCTACAATTGGCCCGGAAATGTCCGCGAATTGCGCACCGCCATCGAGCACGCCGTAGTGATGTCGAACCAATCATCCCTCGATATCCAGCATTTGCCCGAATTCCTCTTCAGTGGAAAGGCTCTCACAGAACCAAACTCTGAGAAAAACGCCCTTGCTCCCACGGAGGAATTCAACTTGCATGGCCTAGAGCAACGCGCAATCCATGGCGCTCTGACGGCAACCGGTGGAAATCGCACCAAAGCCGCTGAGTTATTGGGGATTAGCCGCCGCACTCTTCAGCGAAAACTTCGCGATACATCCTCTCCCGACAACACCGCAACATGAGCAGCTTAAACAAACCCGGAGCCATGGACGCCCCCGTCCTGATCCGTCGCCTCCTTTTCTTCGTCCTCCTCTTCGGACTCGTCTTTTTCTACCTCGTCCTCTCCTTCAAAGGGCTCACTTCGGCCAAGGGAATTGATCAGGCACAAATTGGACGCGAAATTGCCCGCGGAAACGATGCCACGACCAAGATGATTCGGCCCCTCGCAATCTGGCAGGCCGAGGAAAATACCGAGAACGGCGAAATCAATCTCGACCAAATTTACGACACCTATCACTCGCCCCTGTATCCCTATCTTCTTGGAGCGGTGATCAAAGCCGTCGGCGGAGATGATTTCGATAAGTTTCAGATGGTCGAAGACGAGCGCACCATCTACCGACTCGATCGGGTCATCGCCGCAGTTTCCGTCATCTGTTTCCTGGTCGCCATTGGCATCAACTACCTGCTGATCTCGCGGATCTTCGACGTGCGCATTGCCGGAGTCACCGCCCTTCTGATGGCCCTCTGCGACCTCAACTGGAAGTTCACTCATACTGGGCTGCCCCAGATGTTGATGCTGCTCCTTTTCTCCTGCGCCCTTTTCTTCATCTACCGCGCTGTGGAAGCCTCCATCGACAACCGCGCAACAATGGGCTCGATCCTGCTTGCAGCCGTCTTTCTGGCACTCCTTGCTCTCGCCCATTGGCTGACTCTCTGGATTTCGATTGGTTTCGTCCTCTACGCCGCCTTCTTCTTCCGCCCCAAAGGAGCCGCAGCCCTCTCAGTCATCGGTGTTATTCTGGTCTTCAGCCTCTACTTTATAGGCAAGAACCTTGAGTGGACCGGATCACCTGCCGGAACGGCTGGAATGTCGCTCTATGGCGGTCTTCTGGAAACGGAAGATAACATCATGCGGACCAACGATCCCAGCGAGGAAACCTACGCGGTTCTCTACAATTTAAACTCCCTCATCCTGAATACCACTACGAGCCTGCTAAAACAGACCGATCAACTCTATTCCAATCTCGGAGCGATTTTCGCCGCGCCACTCTTCTTCTTCGCCCTTCTCCATCCATTCAAACGAGAATCCATTGCCCAATTTCGCTGGATCATTCTTTTGATGTGGTTTGTCGGCAGTATCGGAATGGCCTTATTTGGGCTCACCGCCCAATCTACCGACGCCAATCAACTGCACATCCTTTTTTCTCCCATCATGACGGCCTACGGGCTGGCTTTCTTCTCCATTCTATGGAGCCGACTTGAATTCACCGGGAGCGGTGGTCTCCTTCGCGATGCACATTTTGTTATCGTCATCCTTGTCAGTGCAGGCCCACTGATTCTCTCAATTCCGCAGGCCATGCGGAGCGGTCTGGTCTCCGACAAACAAACACGCCCCGTCTGGCCCCCGTATTGGCCATCCATCCTTAGCCGGACTTTGCATGAAGCAACTGGCGAAGAAGACATCATCTTCTCAGATCAACCTTGGGCCGTCGCCTGGTATGCAGATCGCCGCTCAATCTGGCTTCCCAAAAAAGTTTCCGAATTTGAATACCTTGAAAAAATCGTCGAGGACCAAAAACTCACCAGCGCCGGCATCCTGATGACCCCCTCGTCTTTCAAAGACAATCCACTCTACAAAGTCGGACACTTCGGGGGCAGCGAGGAGTTCGCCGCCCTGATGCTCGATGGCCCTTCAGTAGGAGCCACCGCAGGAGGGACCCGTGGACTGCGGAGCCAGGCCCCTATGCTATCCAGCGTTCTCACCCGCTACCCGGAATCCAAGCACCTTTTCCCCTTCCGCTTGGTCTACTACTCCAAAAAGCCCATCATCGACCAACAACGATAGAGCCCATGGCGGTCAAAAAAGCAAAGAAATCAAAAGCTCTCGCTCCATCTTTTGAAGATGCGGTCGAGGAACTGGAGAATATCACCAAGAGACTCGAGAAAGATCCCGAAAGCCTTGGCAATCTCCTCGATGACTTCGAAAGGGGGCAGGAACTACTGACCTTTTGCCAAAAGACCCTTAAATCAGCCCGAAAACGGCTCGACCTTGTCGAAGCTTCCCTTCATGCAGAAGGCGACGACGAGGATCCAAGCCCTGAATCCTCAAGCGACGACGCCGACCCAGACGATCAAGATGTCCGACTCTTCTAAAACACCTCTTCTCAGCCAAATCAATGGCCCCGATGACCTCAAAAAAATTGCTCCGGAAAAACTTCCCGAGCTCGCGCAGGAAATCCGGGACACCCTGATCGATTCTCTCTCCAATACCGGTGGTCACCTAGGACCAAACCTAGGAGTGGTCGAACTCACGATCGCGCTGCACGCCGTCTTTAAATCACCCAAGGACAAATTCCTTTTTGACGTCTCCCACCAAGGCTACGTCCACAAAATGCTCACCGGCCGCGCTCCCGAAATTGGCACCATTCGCCAATACGAGGGCCTCAATGGCTTCCTTTTGCGCACCGAGTCCGAACACGATTGCTACGGAGCGGGACACGCCGGCACCGCCCTCTCCGCAGCTCTCGGCATGGCCTCGGCCCGCGACCTAAAAGGTGAAGACAGCAACGTCGTCGCTGTCGCCGGTGACGCCGCCTTCACTTGCGGCGCCACCTTGGAAGCCCTCAACAACATCGCCGAGACCACCGACCGCTGCATTGTCATCCTCAATGACAACGAATGGTCCATTGATAAAAACGTCGGCGCTCTCGCAAAATACTTCAACGCTCTGCAGACCCACAGCACCTTCAGCGGCATCCGCGAAAAGACCGCTGACTTTGTCGAAAAAATCGCGGGCTCCGGCGTGCGCAAACTCGCCCATAAGATCGAGCGCAATGCCAAGAACATGCTCGTTCCCAACGTTCTCTTCGAAAAATTCGGCATGCGTTACTTCGGTCCCATCGACGGACACGACATTCCCCTCCTCATCAAGACCCTCGAATACCTCAAGGATCAAAACGAGCCGGTAATACTCCATATCATTACCGAGAAAGGACGTGGCTACCAGCCAGCTCTCGACAAACCCGGCAAGTTTCACGGCCTCGGACCTTACAATATCGAAGACGGCTCCACAGCCTCCGGAGCACCCACCTTTTCAGAACTCTTCGGCCGCGCCGTCACTGACTTCGCCAAAGAAGACAAAACAATCACCGCCATCACCGCCGCCATGCCCGGCGGAACCAAGCTCGAGACCTTCAAAGCGGAGATTCCCGAACGCTACTTCGATGTCGGCATCGCCGAGGAACATGCCGCGCTCTTCGCCTGTGGCCACGCCACCCAGGGCCTCCGTCCTTTTCTCGCGATCTACTCGACCTTTATGCAGCGTGCCTATGACATGATCCTTCACGACATGGCTTTGCAAAACCTTCCCGTGCGACTTTGCATGGACCGCGGCGGTCTCTCGGGTGACGACGGTCCGACTCACCACGGACTCTTCGACATCGGCTATCTCCGGCACGTTCCCGGCCTCGTGCACATGCAGGCCAAGGATGAAGATGAATTCATCGACATGCTCTGGACCATGGCCAACTACGAAGACGGCCCCATCGCCATCCGCTACCCTCGTGGCAACGGACCTGGTGCAACCGTCAAGGAGAAGCCCGAGCTCCTTACTATCGGTGAAGCCGAAGTCATCCAGACCGGAACCGACGTCTGTCTCATCCCGCTGGGAACCATGATGGAGCTTGCCTTGGAAGCCAAAGAAACCCTCGAAGCCAAAGGCTATAGCGTTACCTTGATCAATCCGCGCTGGATAAAACCTCTCGACGCCCGCACCATTTCAGAGCACGCCAAGAATGCCAAAGTCGTTTGCACTTTTGAAGATCACGTCCTCTACAACGGCTTCGGACTTTCCATCATCGAACTTCTCCACGACGATGTCATCGGCACTCCCGTCGAGCGCATCGGCTGGCCCGATGAATTCGTCGAACACGGACGCCCCGAGATCCTCCGGAAGAAACACGGCCTCACCGCCGCCAATGCCGTGGAGAAAATTCTCCCACACCTCCCCGCGGAGTAGGCGTTTGGTCACGTCTCATTCCGGTTCTGCCACCGAGTCACGGGATCGCTTGAGGCCTACCAAGGAGGACCATGAACCGAACTAGGCGGGGCAAGAAGGAAAAAGGCGTGCGCTAGTTCCTATGAGCTAGAATGTCGGCAATCGTATCGATCGCAAAATCCGTCTCTTCTTTCGAAATCAAATATGGTGGAGTAAAAGCAAGGACGCTCCCCTCTTTCCCATCCGCCAACATAATCAGGCCAGCTTTCAGCAACTCGCCCAGCAAGATTCCCGCATTACGATCCAACTCAACACCCCACATCATTCCCCGACCCCGGACATCAATGATTCCCGGAGCCTCCATATTTCTCAGAGCTCTCTCCAAATAACACCCCGCGCTCTTAACCATATCCGCGGTCTCGGCCCTCTTCAGAATTTCGAGCGAAGCCAGTGCCATCGCACAGCCAACCGGATTCCCTAAAAAGGTGCTCGTGTGCAAAGCCTCACCCGTCGACTCCGGCCAGGCATCCATCACCGACTCTTTCCCAACGCAGGCCGATATCGGAAACCCTCCGCTCAGTGCCTTCCCGAGGCAGATGAGATCAGGAACCACTCCATCCCACTCACACGCAAACATTTTTCCGGTCCGAAAAAAACCAGTATAGATCTCATCGAAGATTAACACTGCTCCGTGTTCATCACACCACTTTCGCAGGCGCGGAAGAAACTCCGGCGGAGGGACGACCTTCCCGCCGCGCCCCTGAATGGGCTCAACCAGAACCGCTCCGATTTCGTCCGGGCTTATATGCCAGATCTCATCTCCTCCAAATGGAAGTCGCACCGTGACATTCGCCAACTGATCTCCAAAGGGACCGTGAAACTTCTCAAGGTCCGTGCCCAAAAGGCTCCCATAGCCCAATCCATGGTAGGCGTTGGAAAAAGCGATCACCTTTCGTTTTCCACTCGCAAGCCGCGCGGTCTTCAGCGCCGATTCCACGGCTTCAAATCCTGAACTCGACAGCACCACTTTTGCTCTCCCCTCTCCCCAACGTTCAAAAGTCACCGCAGATAGCTGCTCACAAAGATCTCCCTTTAAGGCCGTCGGATGCACATCGCCCATCCCATGCAAGAGCTGCTGGGATTGTTTCTGCATCGCCGCCACAACCTCGGAATTTCCGTGTCCCAGTCCTGCCACGCCAAAGGCACTGGTCAGATCTAAAAACCGATTACCATCGGCATCCCAAACATTTGTTCCCTCAGCCCGTTCCCAAAAAACCGGCCAGTCTCCATCCATATAGGTGACGTTCCGACTTTCATACCGCCGCAACTTCTCCGCCAGCAACAACGAGCGCGGTCCGGGTATCCTTGTGTGAAGATCAGGCAGCATGGCTACTGAAGGAGCATAGCCGCAATCGCGGCCAATGCCGAAAGACAAATTAAAAGAAGTGCCCCCACGCCCATGGCAAAATCGCGTTTGAGAATTATCGGGCGGCCGGTCGAAGAAGACTTTGGAAAAATCACGAAAGCATAAACCGCTCCGGCAACCAACCCTCCAAAGTGCGCGGCATTGTCAATAAATTGAAATCCCAGGGCCCCAATAACCACCAGTGAAACAAAGATTCCCAACAAGCGCTGCCTCGCAGACTTCGGAACCAACAGTTTGTGCAGCGTTTCGAAAACGAGTAAGAATCCCAGCAGTCCACAAACCGCTCCAGACACCCCGACACTACTTCCCTCCGAAACCCATGCCGTAGTGGCCCAACCGGCCCCCAAGACCGAAACAAAAAAGACCATCGCCAAATGCGGCCACCGTCCCAAAGTTTCCAATCGTTTCCCCAAATACCACAACGCACTGGCATTCATCAAAAAGTGTAAGGGGTTCCCGTGCATGAAAGGCGCCGTATGAACCCGCCACCACTCGCCAGCGGCATATCGGGCCTTTACTAAACCGGCCTCGGCAAATCCTCCTCCGGTGAGATATTGCACTAGGCCCACTGCCGCGATCAACCCGATCAGCAACATCGTGATCCAAGACTTCTGGGATTGCAGCCAGAGCTCAAATCGCGCCTCGGGAATCTCAGCCGCAACGCTTTCCTTGCTCGTCGCCCGAAGTTCCTTGATCCCTTGCAAACCCAACCAATAGGGACGAATCGCGAAGAAAAAAAACAGCATCACTGCAATCCCAACGGTCTGGGTGCTTCCAACCGCCGCCCACCGTCCCCGCGCATAGGCCGCGTAAATCACATAGATCAATATCGCGCCAAATAAGAAAAGTCCGCGCTTTCCATCCTGAAGATCATACTCCGAAAACAAACGGCGACGCTTTTTCAAGGTCGAAACCAAGGAGGGGTATTCTTCCGGCGCGATCAATCGACCATGTTCCGGCACCCAGATCCAGGCCAGCTTTCCTTTACCGGAAGAAAGATACTTCTTCAGCCCCTCCAACTCATCAAAGCTGACCAACTTTCCTTTTTCGTCGCGACAGCCGTATGGTGAAACATCCGGCTTGAGCGGAAAAGCCTCCTCGCGAGCCCAAACCGGCAACGCGAGATCACTCATGAACAAAAGAGAGTTAAATTACTCTCCGGCCGGAGCAGGAGTCTCTTCGGTTGGAGCATCCTCAGTTGGAGCNTCNTCAGTTGGAGCATCCTCAGTTGGAGCATCCTCAGTTGGAGCATCCTCAGTTGGAGCNTCNTCAGTTGGAGCGTCTTCAGTTGGAGCGTCTTCTTTGGGATCATCCTTTTTCGCGCTCGCGAGCTCTTTCTTAAATTCCTCGGCGGGATCTACGGGCTTCACGTCCTTGGGTGCAGCGGGCACAACTACTTGCTCGGCGGGCTCCGAAGACGCACCGTCTTCATCAGCGCGCTTTCCTTCGATGGCATTGCGCTTTCCGAAAAGGATCGCGAGCACGAGCGAGAATACGAAGAAGAGTGTTCCGAGGTAGACGGTTCCTTTTTGAAGAACGTCCGTAGTGCGGGCACCCCAGGCTGCGTCAGTCATACCGGAACCAAACGCCGCGCCAAGGCCCTCCTGCTTGGGACGTTGCATGAGAATAACGAGAATGAGCAAAAGGGAAACCACCACGTGAGCGATTACCACCAGGTTGATTGCAATATTGAGCCAGCCGAAAATCATGGGAAGCGGGACTTTATGGATGGAACGCGACTTGTAAAGCCGGACTTTTCCCTGATTTCATCTCCGAATTCAGGGTTCAAACGGAACAATTCCCCCCTAGTTAGTTGATTTGATGATCTTATTGTCCTCATTGAGAACATGCCGCAGCGGCGAAATTCGGGTGTCGGAGATGGCGAAAGCCATGATCGTAACACATTCACCTTTCTTAATTAAATGCGCTGCACCCCCGTTGATAATGATGTTTCCCGTTCCCGGCTCGCCCGCTTGCACGTATGTTTCCAAGCGTCCGCCAGAGGTCATTGAGGTCACGAGAACACGCTCTCCCTCCCAAAGATCCGCCGCTTCCATCAAATCCAGAGGGATTTCGATACTGCCCTCATAATCAATATCAGCTTGCTTGACGATTGCCCGATGCAATTTCGACTTCAGAAGAATGCGGTTCATGCCGGGACAGAATAAGGGAATCCCCCACTGGTCAAGCGATGAAAAACTCAATCGTTGAAAAAATCACCGCTCATCCTACCCTTTTCCTGCACCCATGAAGATCCTAGCCTGCGCAATCCTCATCCTCGCCCCTGCCCTCTCCAGTGCCCAGGAAGAAGCCCGCACTGTTCCCGCCGCGGCTCTTAGCAAGGCCTTACAGTGGATGCAGAATGATGACCCTGCCCGCCGTGCCGCCGCTTACCGCACCTTCTACCTTTTCGGAAAAGAGGCCCAACCCGCTTACAAAAGAACCCTCGAAAAAGCCCAGCGTCTCCACGAAAAAAAGCTCGGCCAACTCGTCGACAACTCCCGCACCAATCCCTTCACTGAATTGGAAATCATTGCTGAGGACCTCAAAACCGAGCGCGAACGAATTTTTAAACTCATCCATACCGACTACAAAAAACAGGGCGACAAAGTGCGCATGCTCGTCAACGAGGTGCAGGGGCTCAAAAATAAGAACGAGGAAATCCGAAAGGTTGCCGCCAGGGATTCCGCCACCTTTGAAAAGTCCGTCAATACCATCGCCCTCGCTCTGGCCGAAGTAAAACGCGAACTCCTCGTCCTCGAAGGCGAAGAACTTCCGGATGAAAAAATCGACTCAGATAAATCCCTCGCCGAGGCCCTCAACAATACCTTCGAAGGAGAAAGCTACCTTAAAACAAAAGCCATCGTCGATATGGTCCGCAAGGAAGTCAACAATCTCACCACAATCAACGCAGCCAACGCCGCAGCCCAATGGGCCAACTCTTCCCAGCGAGCCTTTTCAAAACATCTGAACGAATTCCGCTCCCTCTTTAGACTCGGACTCTTCACCATGGAGGAACGGCTCTCCACCGCTGCCAACGGTCATTCCATCGACATGGCAACCGTCGGATTTTTCTCCCACACCTCTCCAGTCAAAAACAAAAAATCTCCGGGCGACCGTGCCCGCCTCGCCAAATTCCAGCACCGTTGGACCGGCGAAAACATCTTCGTAGGCTCCGGATCACCGCTTGCCGCCTACAACGCTTGGTTTGCGTCCGACGGACACCGTTTCATCATGTTTGCAAAAGGCCCCAACCTCATTGGAATCGGCCCCCACGGGAGGCACTGGACCATGATGACCGGCCGGAAATAATCCTTCTCATAAAAAAATATTCTTCCCGGGAGAAAGCGGGAACCCATTACGAATCAATGGAATTAAGCTACTTCGGCAGCACTTTCCTCCGAAAAAGATCTCGCTTTCGAAAGATCTCCCCGCCCTGAGCGGTAT
>NHEN01000177.1 GCA_002172625.1 Verrucomicrobiaceae bacterium TMED86
GAGTCGATGTTGAAGGTGTGAAACAGTTGGCCGTCGTCTGGCGCCGAGGAGGCAGGCGTGTTGAAGGTGATGACGCCGCCGGGTAGATTCTCGCGGACAATTTCGTTGCCGTTAAGATAGACCACCGCGCCATCGTCACGCTTTAGCCTGAGAGAGAGTCCGGAAATGTCGGCGAGTTCACCGGCATCGAGGATGAAGCGGTGGCGAAAGTAGTTCGTGAAATGGGTTCCCTGTCCGGCAATGGTGCTGAGCTCATCTCCTTCCCCGTAGCCTAGTTCGGCGGAGCCGGATGCCCAGGTGCTATCGTCAAAGATGGGTTGCCTCCAGGCCGTTCCCTGGTCCGATCCGTCATCGAGAAAACTCCAGGTGGACTGGAGAGGGACAAGTGTCTCGATTACTGTGTTCCCGACGAGGTCGTAGGTGTGGGAGGCATCGGGGTTGTCGTCGGTGTTGAGGATGCCACTGATTCCGCCGCCGGGCGCATTGAGCGGATAGGTTCCGGGGGTCAGGTGGAGGTCGGTCGGGGCCGGGTCATTGAAAGTAAGTTCGGCACCATCCAGAAGAGTGCCATAATGCCCAGCCCAATATTCGGCGTCATCTCCTCCGTCCTGCCAGAAGATTTCGCGCACGCCGGCCGGATAGTTTTCGAAGATGTGTTCTTGAAGTTCCCAGACTCCCGTGGCGGTGAGAGGGGAGGTTTGGTTGCCCGCTTCCCAGGATTGCAGGACGAGGCCATTTTCATCACGAAGCTCGACCCGGAGAAAATAGAAATCGGAGACGTTGTTTACCCCTTTGAAATATTCCCTGACGAGGATCGGCGGAGAAGAGTCGAGGAATTCCGGAGTGTAGCCTTTGGCGAGGAGGTCAATCGTTTGTGACCGGGTGCACCAGTCGTAGGAGGTCAGGAAACTTGCCCCATCTGCATCGACTGAGTCAGGGCGGGTGGTCCAGCCGTTGCCGCCATTGACCACGGACCATCCTGTGGTGGCGCCTCCTTGAGCGGACGGGTTGGTGAGGAGATTGACGCTGGCGTGGGCGGCTGTTTGCAGGACGAGAGCGAGGAAAATGGGAAGTCTTGAGCTATGCATGGGAGAATGGGGAGGGGTTTAGAAGGAGGGCGAGGATGCCTGTGCGGGCGGAACGAAAGCAAGACTCAAGTGTGAAGGCCCGCAGTTTTCGCGCCAGGCGGGAAATTTATTGAGGAGATAGAAGAGGGGTGATAAAAAGGCCACAAAGCTTCAGTAGCTAACCCTCAGTCTTCCTCCTCATGTTCCATTCTATCAAACACATCTTCTTTTGGCTGTCTGGAGCGGGTGCCCAAGCTCTCGAGCAATGTCCCAACTGGGAGCAGCGGAAATACGTCGCGTTCGGAGCCACGGTCTTGGTTCCCTGCGCTTTCGCCTTCATTGCCTGTTCCTATGCGCTTTCGACGATTACCGACCGCGCCGAGGTGATTTTTCCGGTGGCCTTGGTTTGGGCGTTCATCATCCTGACCATCGACCGGGCGCTCCTGGCCGGCTATCGCCCGTTCCTTTCCTGGACCCGCAAGCTCTCCCAGTTTTCCCTCCGATTGTGTGTGGCCATTCTCATGGGCCTGACAATTGCCCACCCTCTGGTTCTGCTTCTTTTCAGCGACACGATCAGTTCGGTGATTGAGGAAGACCGCGCTGCCGAAATCGAAGTGGTGCGGGCCGAGTTCGGTGAAACCAAGACGGGAGTGAGAACCGAGATCACCCGTCTCGATAATGCCGTCGCAATTCAGCGGGAAAAGTGGACCGAAAGTTTTCAGGCCCGCTTTATCATTCAGGATCCCACTACTGTTGATGAAGCCATCCCCGGTCTGACTGCAGCACAGCAAACGGAATTCGATGCCGCGATCGCGGAGGCGACTGCACCCTTCAATGATCGTCTGGTTATTGTTCAGCAGCAGTTTGATGAACTCTCGCCCCAGTATACCAAACTCCAGACCGAACTCTCGTATTGGCAGGCCGAGTTTGAGCGCGAACTCAACGGCCAGCGCTCCGGCCTGGTCGGAGAGGGGCCTCGTGCAAGGTCCATCAAATCGGATCAACTCGAACCGCGTCGGGCCGAGTCGCAGCGGCTCGGGGGATTGCTGGAGCATCTCAGTGGAGAGAAAGCGATGCTTCAAACGCAGGCCCGGACTGCCGAAGCGAGTGCGATCGAGGCCTATGAAGGAAAACTTGCCGAAATCGAAGATGCCAATCGCGCGGAAGAGGAGCGGGTGTTGGCGTTGAAGCGACAGGTCGAAGAAGACCAGGCGGGAGCTTTTGTAAGCCAGCAGAATGCGCTGCGCGAAACGATCAAGCTACAGATCGATTCACTGCTCGCCGAACAAGGCCTCGCCAAGGAGGAGTTGGCCTCAGTGGGTAAAGAGGAACGTGAACGCCTTTCTGAAATTAAGAATGAACCCCGCCGCGACATTCTCACCCAGACCCTTGCCTTGCATCACTTGTTTGAAGCGGGTGCGGAAGGAGGGGAATTTGCGTTCTACACTTATGTCATTCTCACCGCGCTCTTTATGCTGGTCGATACGATCCCTCTGGTGGTGAAGTTTTTCACCAAGCCGGGACCCTATGACAACCTCGTGGACCGTGACGAAATCACCTTTGATACCGAGCACAAGGAATTCAAGACTCACAAGGGTCGCTACAAGGAAAAACTCCCTGATGGTAATGTCATTTCAGTGACCAGGAATAAATATCTGGAGGATGCGCTGGTCGACGGTGTTGAACACTCCCAAGCCGCCCGTCAGTTCCTCGACTCACTCACCGCCATGGAGCGTTCTTTCGCCGAGAAAATGCGCCTTGAGGAAGAGGCGAATGCTGAAGCAGGTCCGGAGAAACTCGCCATGATCGAGAAAATGAAGGTGAAATTTTACGAAGATCTTCAAGTGCGTATGGAGACCTTTTTCAAGAAAGAGGCGACGCAAAGTTGAGCTAAAGCAGCGCGTCTAGAATTAGATTTGTCGATTCGACAATCCGTTGATCACGTGGTCGCAAGTCCGGAGTGAAGGTTTCGCCGGTGAGGTGTTGCAGTCCCTGAATGTAGCGCACGGCGATTTCGGCAGCTTGTTCGTCGGAGAACTGCTGCCCTTGTTCCTTTACCATGCCCCGGGCAAATTCCTTGGAAAAAGAGACTGGCTTGCCATCGCGGGTCTGGACGTTCCCGTCGTCGTCAAGAGCCCAGAAGCGGGACGAATCCATGGTATAAAGTTCGTCTGCCGCGACAATGTTGCCCTCAGCATTGATGCCGTGCTCGGTCTTGGTGTCGACGAGGATCATTCTTCTTTGAGCGAGGTTTTGAGAAACGATGCCGAAGGCCATCAGGGAGGAGTTGCGAATCTGGGCGTATTGCTCTTCGGTGCAAATACCGTTCTCGACGAGGAAGTCGGCATCGATGGTGCGATCGACGGCTTCCTTGGTACTCGGTGTATCCATGAGATAGGGAAGGCGCCCGTTGGGTTCGAGTTCGGCGATTTTTAGATCGTGCCCGGCGTAATTCAACAAGTCCTGGCCAGCCTCTCTCGCAGCCAGCCAGTGTTGGTAGAGCGAGGTGGAGGTGGAGCTCTCCGCCATGTAGAGGCGCAGGACATTCTCCAGTTTCACGAGGTCGAGATTTTCCGCAGGAATGACCGTCGAGCTGGGAATCAAACCGTCCACCTCAAATTGAGATGAGCCAAGGATATGCTTCACGAGTTGAAGCATGTGGTCATGATTGAAGGCGAGGACCTGATCCTTGAAGGGGATGGCCCCCCGGTTGACATCGTGGGTGGAGATCCGGTTGTTCCGGAACATCAGGCGGATCGATTTTCCGGCAGGTGTTTTCAAGGTATCGCCGAAGACGGAATCGGAGACTTTGCCCTCCAGAACCGTGCAGCCTTGCAGCCGTGGGAGGTCGCCGTCTTCGATCAATTGTCTGATGGGACGTCCCTCGTTCACGGCTGCTCCATGAGCTGCCACCAATTCGCGAATTTCCTGTTCGTTGAGCATGTGTGAGTGTCTGCACGTATTGCTACTACCAGATGGGGCCGGTGGGGAGTCGAAACTTCAGGGATGGTGGGATCTTGCCCCCAGGGAGCCGATTCCCGAGAGATGAAGCCAAAAAAAGTCGGGGAGGTTCATTCTCCCCGACTTTTTGCTGCGAGAGTGGTATCGCTTGCCGCTCTGGGGCCACCGGGTGGCCGGGGATCCCTATTTTTTGAGGAGATCAACCATGGCCTGGCCCATGGCGAGGCCGACGTTCATGTAGGTCTTGGCATTGCCGCCGTAGTGGCTGTTTGAGGCTCCGCCTTGGGAAAGGGGGTGAGTGTAGACGGTGGCAGCTTCTCCTTTGTGGGCTGCGGCGAAGGCGAACATGCCGTCGATGATGAGCTTCTCATTACCCTTGGTGTTATCCTTGTCGGTTTGACCGAGGGTGGCGACGACCATCTTGGCTTTTGGGGCATTGAATTCCTTGCGGAGGGCGTTGAAGAGGCTGCCGAGATTTTTTTCATACATCGCGGCGTGTCCCTCGTTGTAGCGATCCTTGTCGCCCTGCCACCAGAAGAATCCGGCAACTTCATATCCCTTTCCGCCGGGGTAGTGTTTCTCGAGATCGGCGAGGACTTTCTTAGCGCGGTCAATGTCGCCGTCATATTGCACACCGGCCTTCCAGCCGATGGGCTTGGGCTCGGTGCCTTTTTCCCACTTCAACGGGGATTCTCCGTATCCGGCGTAGATCATGGTCTTCTTGTTGCCTTTCTTGTCGGTCTCTTCGTATTCATAGGAAGGACTTCCGGGAGCGAGAATATCCCATCCGAGACTGCGGTTGCCGATGCAGCTTTTGAGAATGAGAACGGGTTCGCTGTGGAGGTTACCCATGTGATGGCCGATGCCGATTTCCGGACCAATCTTGCCCCCGCTGATGTTGAGCCATCCGCTTTTCTTAACGCCGCCACCGGGGCCGCCACTTCCCATCGTGAAGACATTGCGGACGTCTTGCCGCTCAATCCAGTTGCCCTGGTCATCGGCGAGGAAGGGGTAGAGGTTTTCCTTTTTGACGGCATTTTCGAGAGTGCCGTCTTTGTCTCCGGCGACCTTGCCGAAGCCGAGCATGTTAGACTGTCCCATTAGGATGTAGACTTTAACCGGCTTGCTCATGTCGGCAGGCTTGCCGTCGGGATCGGGCAGGGTGTCTTGAGCCATCGCGAGATGAGTCATTCCGAAGCACAAGGTGGCGAGAAGAGAGGTGATTTTGGTCGTTTTCATAAGCTGTTTCAATTCTGCCGATAGAGCTGTCACATCCGCGTTGGGATGGCGACCATTTTCCTTGCTTCGGCCTGCTCATTTTGGAGCAGGACCCTTAGAGGAGGAGCTTGAGTTTCATGATGGCACCTTACAAAAAGCTCGCTCCCAAACCAATCAATCCTCCGCAGACTCCGCCCCAGACGACGAGCCAGCCGAGGTGTTGGCGGATCATTTGCTGGATGATTTCTTTGACCAACTGAGGTGTAAGCTCTTCGAGTCGTTTCTCGACGATCACGTTGACCCGGTCGAGGAGATGAGAATGATCGCCGACTCCGGTCATCAGAGCAGGGAGCTTTTTCTGAAAATCTTCGGCCGAGACGATCTCTTTTACCGCCGTTCGCATCTTGTCGACAAAGTCGGGCTTGATGGGATCCAGGGCGGCAGCTCCGCCAAACATGGCGAGAGTTGCGCCGAACTTTGATTCCATGACAGCCGTTTTCAGCGCTTCGAAGGTGGGTTCGAGATCCACCGAATCGATTAAGGGGGTCAGATCAATTTTGGAATCTTCCGTTCCATTACCGCTTTCGAAGAATCGCGCCACGTTTTCCTTCGTGAAAAACTGCCGCATGATGAGTTGGTGAATCCCCTTTTTAAAATCCTCGAAGCGCGCGGGAATGACACCGGAGCCATAGAAGCCAGGGACCTTTTCAAAAAGCATGTGAATGGCGAGCCAGTTCGTCAGGGCTCCCGAAAAGGCGAAGAGCCCGATGCTCAGGACGGGCTGGCGATAGGGGGCTTCTAGAAAGTAGCCAACAACTGTCAGGAGGATCGCAATGAAATTCGTGACCAGACTCTTGTCAAAGAATCGGCTCTGCATTGGCGTGCTTTCGGGGTCGCTCACTCTGCCCGAAGATTCAGGTAGGCTTAAGCAGTGGAGCAATCACGAAATTTTATTTCTTCGGATGAATCTTGGGTGATTCCTTTTTTGGTTCGGCATTCCAGATGGAATCTCTATGATGAGAGGCATCACGTTTTCACCACTGTTTCTGAAATAGATGCGGCTCCCCAAATCAGTATTTTCCATTGTCGCAATTGCGTTGGTGTTGACCTCGTGTGATGATGGTCGGGAGGTCAGTGAGGAAGTATTTCCGCGCAAGCCGATCAAGGTGGTGGTGCCCTTCGGGCCGGGCGGGGATAGCGATACCTTTGCACGCATCATGCAGAAGACGATTCGCGATCACGAATTGCTGCCGGAGCCCCTGGTAATTCTCAATGTTCCGGGAGCCGGCGGGACGATCGGGAGTCGGCGAGTCCGCGATACCGCGCCCGATGGTTATACCATTCTCAATCTTCACGAGGGAATTCTGACTTCAAAATACGCGGGCCGGGTCTCCTATGGCCCCGAGGCCTTTCGTCCCATCGCGGGGACTGCGATGTCGAACCTGGTCATCTGCGTGCGGAAGGATTCGCCGTTTGAGAATCTGCGCGATGTTCTCGAAGCGGCGGCGGAAAAGCCCGATGCCATTTTGTTTGGGATGGCGCAGGGAACGCCGACGCATTTTGCCGGTCGTCGCCTGGAGAAGGCCGGAGGTGAAGTGAGGTTTCGCATGGTCGCCAGTGGTGGTGGTGCAAAACGTCGCAACGATCTCGTGGGCGAGCATGTTGATGTCACGCCGTTTTCGCTCTCGGAGTATATGGGTTTCGAAGAAAGCGGAGTTCGAGCGGTGGCTTACCTGGCGGCAGAACGTCATCCGGAATTACCGGAAGTGCCGACCGCGCGTGAATTGGGTTACGAGGTGGTAATGCCGCACGTGCATTATTGGTGGGCTCCGAAATCGACTCCGGATGCGGCAGTGGAAAAAATAGCCGATGTGCTGGAGGCGGCGATGAAGACAGATTACCTGCGCGGCAAGCTCGCCGAAACCAAGACCGAGCCGCTCTTTTTGCGGGGCGCGGCATTGGAAAAACACCTCGCAGAACGGGAGGGCGAATTCCAGGACATCGCACTCGTGAGCTACGAAGGATTGCCCGATCCGGTTATGCCGATGCTGGTCATTGTCGTGGTCTTGGGTGGGGTGATTGCATTTCGTTGGTTTAAAGGAAGAGTCAGTTCGGTTAACACGCCGGTCGTTTGGCATCACGGCGCTCTGAGTTGTCTCGTTCTCACGCTCTATGTGATTTCGATGCAAGTCGCCGGAGTGTCTTACATCTTCGCGACGATGGCCTTCATCCCAGCTCTCGCTTTCGTGGGCGGGGCGCGTTCCAAGCGATCAATCGTGACCATGGCGGTGCTCGGGATGGTTCTGGCTAGCGCATGCTTTTTCATCTTCACCAAGGTCCTCGTGATCGATCTCCCGTAGCCGATGATTTTAGAAGTCCTCTCATCACCAAGCCTCGTCTTTCTTGTTCTGCTTGGAACGGCGCTTGGGATCACCGTGGGTGCCATTCCGGGACTAACCGGAGCGATGTTGATTTCGCTCTCGCTTCCGCTGACTTTCGGGATGGACGGGCAGAGCGCGCTGGCTTTTCTCGTGGCAATGTATGTCGGCTCGGTGAGCGGCGGTTTGATCACGGCGACTCTTTTGCGCATGCCGGGAACGCCGGCGTCGATCATCACAACACTCGATGGTTACCCGATGGCGCAATCCGGGAGAGCCGGCCGCGCGCTCGGACTGGGGATTGGCGCGTCATTCATTGGCGGGATTCTTTCGTGGATCGCGCTCGCGCTGGTGGCGAAACCAATCGCGGAATTGTCGACGGTGCTAGGGCCGTGGGAATTCTTCGCGCTGGTTCTGATGTCGTTAGTCTTGGTGGTTGGCGTCAGCGGGAAGTCGCTCACTCGCGGTGCGCTCTCGTGTGCGCTGGGAATTCTCTGCGCCTTGCCCGGGACAGCTCCCGGGAGCGGGGAGTTGAGACTGACCTTTGGCTTCAGCGCGATGGACGATGGCTTCAAATTGTTACCCGTCCTTATTGGTCTCTTTGCCCTGAGTCGCGTCATTGCCACACCGCCGCAGAGTGCTTCGGAGCAAGGAAAGGTAGAGGGGCGAATCGTCATTAAATTACGCGAGTGGAAAACCCATTGGCTCAACCTCTTGCGTTCGTCGACGATTGGAACGGGCGTAGGAATTCTCCCGGGGATCGGAGCTAATATCGGGTCGCTGATCGCTTATTCGACTTCACGTGCGACCTCTAAAACTCCGGAGAAATTCGGAACCGGTTGCGAGGAAGGCGTGGTGGCATCCGAGTCGGCCAACAACGCCACAGTGGGTGGAGCGCTGGTGCCGCTGATTGCACTCGGGATTCCGGGAAGTGTGATCGATGCCATTTTACTGGGCGCTTTTGTCATTCATGGTTTGCAGCCCGGGCCGATGCTTTTTGCCAATGAACCGAAAATCGTCGGAACCATCATCTCATCCTACCTGTGGGCAAATATCGCCATGGTGATCCTCATGCTCATGAGCGCCCGCTGGATTTCCAAGCTGGCGCGGATCAAACATCATATCCTCATCCCTATCGTGGCAGCCTTTTGTGTGCTGGGGTCGTATTCCCTGGCGAATCGCTTTTTTGATGTCTGGGTGATGATCGGTTTCGGGATTGCCGGATGCCTTCTTGAGCGCTGGCGAATTCCGTTGGCGCCTTTTGTGATCGGGTTTGTTCTCACGCCGCTGGGTGAGGATTCAATGGTCGCCGCTCTGATGAGTTCAGGGGGAGGCTGGGCTCCTTTGTTCACGCGTCCCATGTCGCTATGCTTCCTCGTGCTGGCGGCGATACTTTTGTTCTGGTCGCTGCGTCAACGTCGTGCCATTTCTCCGCAGTCCGAATGAGCGAAAAACGACCACCCAACATTCTCTGGTACTGCACCGACCAGCAACGCTTTGACACCATCGGGGCCCTAGGCAACCCGCATGTCAAAACCCCGGCGATTGACGCGCTCGTGGAAGGCGGCACGGCTTTCACCCATGCCTATTGTCAAAGCCCGATCTGCACACCAAGTCGTACGAGTTTCATGACCGGGCTCTATCCGACGCGGGCGCACAATACGCGCAATGGCAATGACACATTCGAAGGGCATCCTCCGCTGGTCAGCAAGCTGGTCGCTGAAGCAGGATATCACTGCGGGCTGATTGGGAAATTTCACCTGCAGAGTTCGGGCCTGCGAACCGAGCCGCGGCTCGACGATGGCTTTTCCTTTTGGAAATTCAGTCACGCTCCCCGGGACGATTGGGAAGAAGGTCACGACTATGCTGATTGGGTGAAGGAAAAGGGTGGTGATCTCACCGCGATGCGCGAGAGCGAGGACAATGTCAGCGCGGAGTTTCATCAGACAACCTGGGCCACCGAGCGGGCATTGGAGTTCCTTGATGAGGCGGCGGATATCGATAAGCCATGGATGCTCAATATCAACCCCTACGATCCGCACCCTCCGTTCATTCCGCCGAAGAGATACGCCGATAAGTTCGACGCTGAATCAATGCCCGGACCGCATTTTCGGGAGACGGATTATGAATCGCAGGCGAAGCTAAGGCCGGTTGATTTTCAAACCGAAGCCCAGTCTCCGGAGGATCGCGGGGCCAAGAAGATTCAGGCGCTTTATTACGCGATGATTGCCCTCATCGACGACCAACTGGCGCGCATCATTCAGCGTCTCGACAAAACCGGCCAGCGTGAGAACACCGTGATTATCTTCACGAGCGACCATGGGGAATCCCTGGGAGATCACGGCTTATTGTACAAAGGCTGCCGCTTCTACGACGGTCTCGTTCGGGTGCCCTTGATCTTCAATTGTCCCGGCAGCATTGAAAGCGGGCTACAGAGTGAGGCTCTCGTTGAATTACTCGATATGAGTGCGACGATTCTTGACTTCGCCGGAGTCGAGCGCCCGGAGTATTTTCAAGGCGATACCTTGCGATCGATCCTCTCCGGAGAGAGCGAGGCAGGTCATCATCGCGACAGCATTCGTTCCGAGTACTTCGATGCGCTCGATAAGAAGTTCTGCAATGGCAATGCTTCCTTCGCCACGATGTATCGGACCCGGCGATACAAGCTTTCCGTTTATCACCGAGACAATCTCGGTGAACTTTTCGACCTGGAGAATGACCCTCACGAGTTCGACAACCTGTGGGAGGATCCCGCTTATGAAGAGATCAAGAACGAGCTTATCCTCGAAAGCTTCAACGATCACGTCATGAAAACCACGGACGTTGGGAGTCGCCGGATTGCACCGATGTGATTTTTCCCCTAGGGTGGAAGGCATGTTGAAATACGCCTATCCCTTCCTTGCGTTTCTTTTAGCACAAATTGGATGGGCCGAGCCTTTGGCGGGGACGAAGCCTCTCGATTGGGAAGGAGACATTGCTTCTCGTTTGGTTGATTCGGCTGATGCCTTTTTACTGAAGAAAATCGAGCAAACGATGGTCGCCAAGAAGGCGGAGAAGCCAGATAGGGCGGAGCTGGCACGGATTCTGGGCGTGGTGGATCAGCGCGTTGGGGCGGATTCGCGCTTCGAAGATTTGGGCAAGGTTGCTGAAGGAAAGGGCTATTCAGTTCACGAAGTTCGGTGGCAGGCCTTTGGTGACGTGCATGGGGAGGGGCTGTGGCTGCAGTCACCGACGGCCACTAGAACGATGATTGTGATTCCCGATGCGGATCAATCGGCGGAGAAATGTCAGGCGGCCTTTCAGTATGCATCGAAAGGTTTCAACGTCTATATACCGGTCTTGATTAATCGAAAGTTGGGGCCGCAAAAGATTTCGAACCGAGAGTTTATCTATCGTCCGGCTTTTGAGTTGGGACGTCATCTCATTGGATACGAGATTCAGAAGGTGTTGGCTTTGGTGGATCGACTGGGTGACGATCTGGCTGGCGTGGATGGACATGGGGAAGGTGGAATGCTGGCGCTTTTTGCGGCGGCGATTGATGAGCGGATTCCGAAAGTGACGGTGAGTGGATACTCCGGCCCTGGTGCTGGCTTGTGGGAAGAGCCGGCGGAGCGAAATGTCTTTGGGCTTCTCAAAGACTATGACCGAAGTGCATTGGAGAGGATGGTCGCTCCGAGAGGGCTGAAGTTGCTCGAAAAACCACCCGGGCCGTCGATTGTGATTCAAGCTGGAGCGACCCGTGGGAAACCGGGACGCCTTCTTTCCAAAGGAGCATCGGAAGAAGGGGAAGTGTCGTCCCTGAAAATTCTTCGAGAGATTAATCAGGACGCTCGTCATGCGCGGCAGTTGCACGAACTTGATCGGCACAACCAACAGTTGTTGGTGGAGAGTCCCTATGTGCGGAAGAGTTTCATGGGGAAATTGAAGACGGATTTCTTGGAGTCATTCCAAGAATCGCAGAAATTCTATCGCGATTATTTCGCCGCGAAAGTGATCGGTCGATTCGACGACAAATTGCTTCCGGCGAATCCTCGAAGTCGGGAAATCCAGATCAACGATAAGGTGCGAGGCTATGAGGTCGTGTTGGATGTCTTCGAGGATGGGAGTTTCTTCGCGTATGGAATTCTCATTGTTCCCAGAGATCTCAAGGCCGGTGAATCCCGTCCTTGTGTGGTGTGTCAGCACGGGTTGGAAGGGCGGCCGCAGTCGACGATTGGGGAGAAGGATGCGAACTACTATGAAGCCTTTGCCACCAAGTTAGCGGAGCGTGGTTACGTGACCTTCGCTCCACAAAACCTCTACATTTTTAAGGATCGGTTTCGCACGCTTCAGTTCAAAGCCAACTCCATTGGTCGCACGCTCTTCTCATTGATGGTTCCGCAGCACCAGCAGATTACCGATTGGTTGGGTGGCCTGGACTTTGTGGATGAGAAACGAATTGGATTTTACGGCCTCTCCTATGGTGGCAAGTCGGCGATGCGCATTCCGCCACTGGTGGATAACTATTGTCTCTCGATCTGCAGCGCGGACTTTAACGACTGGGTTTGGAAGAATGCCTCGACGCGGAGTCCGTATAGTTACTCGAATAAAGGCGAGTATGAGATCTTTGAATTCGATCTCGGCAGCACTTTTAATTACGCGGAAATGGCGGCCTTAATTGCTCCCCGACCGTTTATGGTTGAGCGGGGTCACTTCGATGGCGTCGCTCCCGACGAGCGGGTGGCACTTGAGTTTGCCAAAGTGCGGCATTTATATGCCGCCAAATTGGGGATTGGTGAGCGCGCCGAGATCGAGTGGTTCGTTGGGCCGCACAAGATCAACGGGAAGGGGACCTTTGAGTTCCTCGATCGTTGGCTGAAGAGATAGGGAGATTTCGTGGCTGGAATGGATTTCATATTCTGCTTTCCTCTCCTTGCATGGGTTCCAATCGTACAACCGTCCTGGCCGGCATTGCCGCGAATAACGCTTCGCTGTTTCATCGGGTTCAATTTAGCGTGGGGGATGCAATGGTGATGATCGACTTTGCAGACAAGCCGTCTGTTTTGATTGTCCGGGATCTTGAAATGGACCGGGCTCGCCAGATTGCGAAGGCCAACCGGGTTTGTTGTGCCGCTGACTTTACGCCGGAGGGCGGACTCTCCGGTGATCGGGATTCCGCGCTGGCGGAAGCGGCGGCGGAATGTCTTCGCCAGGCCGGCGAGACTTCGGTCACCGTTGATCGGACGCTGCCTTATCTTTACGCTCACTTTATGATGAAGGCCGGTATTAAAATTGAATACTCGGCGGATTTCGGCGTGAAAGAACGTCGCATGAAGAATGCCGAGGAGATCGAGCATTTGCGTCATGCCCAAAAGGTGACCGGCGAAGCGATGACCTTCGCTTGTCGATTAATCGCAAACGCAACTCCTGATGGGGAAGGGGTTCTTCATCATGAGGGAAGCGCGCTTACTTCCGAGCGGGTTCGCGCGATGATCACCGCTTTTTTGGCCGAGCGAAATTTTTCCAATGCCCACGATTCAATTGTCGTCACCGTTCCTCATGTCGCCGACTGCCATCATTTTGGGAAAGGTCCTTTGAAGGCGAATGTTCCGGTGATCGTGGATATTTTCCCGATGGATAACACAACGCGTTACAACGGCGACATGACCCGAACAGTGGTTTGTGGCGAACCGAGCGATGAGTTTAAGAAAATGCATGCCACGGTTTGCGAGGCCAAGGCGGCCGGGTGCGAGGCCCTGAAGGCGGGCACGACGGGGGAGGCGGTGCATCTCGCGACTGCGGCAGTGATTGAGAAACATAGCTACTCGATGGTGCGTGGCGACGCTCGTCACGATGAAGGCGTGCCCACGATGCGCCACGGAACCGGGCATGGAATTGGTTTGGAAGTTCACGAACCAATTCTGTTAGACCACGGTGGTGGAAAAATTTACGCCGGCGAGGTCTTTACGGTGGAACCCGGTTTGTATTCTTCGGTCATCGGTGGAGTCCGGATCGAGGACATGGTCCTCGTCACGGAGACGGGCCACGAGGTTCTTTCGCCGGTGCCGGAAGGGTTGAATTGGAAGGACTGATCGATATTACAGGACTACAATCCGGCCAACGCCGATTGTCTGGTTGGTGCATCGGGAGGTAGTCGGAGTGAGTCCTTTTGATTCCTCGGTGCAGAATGGTGACGCGGTTTGGGTAGGTCTTCGGCTTTTGTGCAGGAGCGCCGAACTGTCGGAGTATTAGGGGTTTCCCAGCGATGAGGAATTGCTCGAATAGCTGGATTGCACGCTGGTTTAGAGTGTTTGAAAACCATCGTTGGAAATGGGATCGATGATTATTAAGGAAAAGTTTGGTCCCCCCAGAGGCCGCCCCCCGAAAGGCCCTCGTTCTCATTGCGAGTGAGGGTCCTCTGTTTGGTGGGAGGTCGGGTGTTTACACGATAGATGGACATTTTGGAAATAAGTAGTATCTCCGGGGCGTTATCCTGTCCTCGTCTCGATGAAATCCCACAAAGCTGTGCAGCTTCGAGTCGATGGGCGTTTGCTGGACCAAAGCGTTCACGGAGATGATTTCTGGCAGTGCAACTATGCCCCGGCGGAAAAATTCTACAGTCAGACGTTCATTCTTCCTTTTTCTCAAAAAATCCAGACCATCAAATTCAGTTCTCAAAAATAGCCATGAAAAGAATCAAACTCTTCGCCTTTCTCCTCACCTTACTTGCCGCCGCCAAGGGAGGAGCCACATCTCCGAATATCGTGTTCATCTTTGCTGATGATTGGGGTTGGGGAGATCTCAGCTGCCACGGGCATCCCTATGTTAAAACGCCGAATATTGATCGTCTCGCAAAGGAGGGGACGGACTTTCATCGCTTCACGGTGGCGAGTGGAGTGTGTTCGCCGAGTCGTACCGCGGTGATGACGGGGCACTTTCCAGCGCGCTACAATATCGATGGCCACTTCGCCTGGGTGCCTAGCAATGCCAAGCGGGGGATGCCGGATTGGCTCGATCCAAAGGCCCCGCTGATGACCCGCTTTCTGCAAAAAGCGGGATACCGCACGGCGCACTATGGGAAGTGGCATTTGGCGAACAATATGATTCCCGATTCGCCTTTGCCGAAGGTCTACGGCTACGACCGGGCCTGGGCGTTTAACTGTGCCGGCGAGCAAATGCCCGTGCATGAAGATTCCAAGCATGCCGTGAAATTTATCGAAGATTGTCATGAAGAAGGAAAGCCCTTCTTCCTTAACCTCTGGCTACACGAGCCGCATACGCCTTTTCATACCGTGCCAAAGTATCGCTGGCGTTTTCGGGACCTGCCTGAGGCTGATAACATTTATGCTTCGGTTCTTTCCCATGCCGATGATCGTATCGGTGAAGTGCTCGATGCACTTGATCGCCTGAAGCTGACTGAAAATACCCTCGTTGTTTTCAGCTCCGACAACGGCCCGGCCCGCGCAAGCAAGCCGACGGAGTTAGCTCTGAATCACGACACGGCCACCGGCGCAGGTTATGGCATCGGCGCGGCCAAGGGAATTACCGGAGGTCGCCGGGGATACAAAGGTGCGCTCTTCGAGGGGGGAATCGGAGTCCCCTTTATCGCCCGCTGGCCCGGGGAAATTGCGGCCGGAAAAGTGGACAGTGAGTCCCTGATTTCAGCGGTAGATCTTCTCCCGACCTTTTGCGAGGTCGCCGGAGCGACTTTGCCCGTGAGCTACAAAGCCGACGGAGTGAGTCAGGTGGCAGCTCTCAAAGGCAAGCCTGTCCCCTTGCGTCGAAAGCCCCTGTTTTGGAAAATGGGCGGAAACAAAAACCGCGCCGACCACTGGGTGAACTACGCCGTGGTGCACCAGCATTGGAAGTTGGTAACAAACAATGATACCAGCCGGGTCGAACTCTACGACCTCGCTGCCGACCTGGCAGAGAAGGTCGATGTTGCCGCGAAGAACCCCGGGGTAGTTACCACGATGCTCAAACAATTGAAAACCTGGCAATCCACTCTTCCCGAGATGCCGACAGGTGATGTCTTCTCTGCCGAAAGAAACGTAAAGAAGTAATTTGCCTTCTGTTGTAAGGAACTGGGTGAGGTGCGGAATCAACGATTTACCTGAAGGCGGAAGAAGTGGTGATCAGTAATGATTCCTGCGAATTCAATGGTGACTTTGTGGAGAGAGGGCGCAAAGAAATTTTCATCGATGGTGAGGTTCCCATCAACACCGGCGATCTGATCTTGCCATGTTTCGAGATCATCGGAGAATTGAGCCCTTGGACTGAGGTAACTTGCCTGGGCGGCGAGTGGGAAAGAGGCAAGGGTGTTTCCATTGAAAAACTCAAATAGGAGAGGCGGGTTTTGATCGGGCGTGGCGGGATTGGTTCCGAGGATAAATTCGATACTATTGGGAAGTCCGTCTTTGTCCGGATCGGCGCCAAAGCCAGCATCTTCACCGGTGAGGCCATTGGTAGTTTGGGACCAGATGGTGAATGGGTCGGTATCGCTGATCAGGACGATTTTACTGCCGCCGAAGGCGTAATCGATGGAATATCCGGCTGGGAAGTTGTTGATGTTGGTAAAGGTTCCGGTGAGGGAGCCATAGGAAGCGATGGTATAGATGGGCTCGGTCAAACCACCACCGAGGTCGGCGAGGGTGAGCGTTGCTCCAGTGATGTCGAGGGAACCGGTAACATCAAAGCGGTCATTGGAGGGACCGTCGATTTCGATAAGAAGGGCGCCGATTTTGGCATCGTTTGTTGCGGTGAGAGCTCCGGTGGATTGACCAGGAGAGATTGTCCCGCTACCGATAATTTCTGCGTCGATGCTTCCGGTGCCGCCCAGGGTTCCATCGGGTCCAATCACGACCTGGGAACTTGTGGAGAGCTTGACTTGGTCCCCGATGGTGAGTTGACCTTCGGTGATCGAAGTGGTTCCGGTGTAGGTCGGGCTGGTGGTGAGGTGAAGATGGGAGGTTCCGGTTTTGGTGAGATTGGCTGGGTTAAGATATTCGCTGATTTCTCCATTGAGGGTAAAGGTGGCAGTTCCATCGCCGTCGATAGTGAGATCGTGATAGAGGATGAAGGGATTACTGATTTCGTAACTAAAGTCAGGACCCTTGCTCCCGAGAGACAGGCTGGGAGGCGTGCCGGAGAGGTCGTTGGAGAAGAGCAATTCGTTTCCAGCGATGGTGGCCGATTGGGGATTGGCTCCAATGAAATCACCGGTCATTTTGAGGGAATTCAACATGAAGGTGAGGCCGGTAGGGCGCATCATGTTGTTATTGGCGGTGTAGGAGAAGTTGTCGGTGGTCGGGAATTCCAGGACGCACCCAGCAAAGGCGTCGAGACTGAGCAAGGTGTCCTGGGAGGCGGTGTCGGGATCGGTCCAGGCGTTTTGGGTGGACCAATTGAGGGCGACCGGAGGGTTGGCGCCGCCGCCGTCACCGATTGCTCCGCGATCGAGCGTAAAGTCGTCGAGCCTAGCAAAGCCGGATCCGATTTGGGCCGAGTTCAGTGAGACAAACAATTTTTTACCGTTGGCTGAAGCGGGGATGGGTGGAAATAAGGCAATCTCGGATTGGTAAGAACTGTCCAGTGACGAGAGCTCTGAATCGAGGGACGCAAGAATCGTTGGTGTGCCCGAGAGGGAGTCGTTGGACGTGGTAAACAGGCTCACTCTAATTTTGTCGCCGGGGTCATTCCAGTTAGAGGCATCTCGCCATTGATAGGTTGTCTGGAAGATTTCGCCGGTCGCGAGAGTGTGATTGGTTTCGAGCCCGAATTCTCTGGTGGCGGTTTCCGCGATGATGGCGTTTCGGGTGCCATTGGCATCGAGGGAGGTTTGAGTGGCGTTGAGGCTTCCCGCTCCGGTGCCGATATTTTGCCAGGTGGGGGTTTGATCGAAGGTCTGTGCTCCGGATCCGCCCCCGGCATTAAAATCGCCATTGAGGAGAGCCCCCCCGACGAGAGTGAGATTGGAGGTGAATGACCCAAGATCAACGGGTTGAGGGTTCAGGATAAAACGGTCGTTTAGATTGATGGAACCCGGTGATTTGTTGAGCCCGGCGTGACGTGGTTTATCTGCTCCAACTTCGAAGGCGGTAAAGTCCTTGAGAAGCTCCTCGACGATTTCAGGATTGGCATTGGCGAGGTTGGTGGACTCGCCAATGTCGCTGGAAAGGTCGAAGAGAGAGAATGGGGCAGAGGTGCTGTTGCTGGTGAGTTTCCATTTGCCTTTGCGCACTCCAACTTTGGATTCGCTGCGAATGGTGAGCACTTCGTGGGGAGGTTCGGTCGTGGTCCCTTTTAGGTGGGGGATCAGGCTGACGCCATCGATGTCAGCCGGAGGAATGGCACCGGCGGCCTCCAGGCAAGTGGGGAGGATGTCGATGGAGTGGATGGGCTCGTGGTAGGTGTCATTTTCGGGAAGTCCGGGACCCGCGATAATCATGGGGACTCGGGTGCCGCCTTCATAGACCGATCCTTTAAAATTGTTGAGAGGAGCATTGACGGTTCCGATGCCATTGGCGCCGCCATTGTCATTGATGAAAATCACGAGGGTGTTGTCGGTAAGAGAGATCGATCCGTCGCCGGCTGGGTCATCGAGTTTGTTGAGAATATTGCCAATTTCCTTGTCCATGGTGAGGACCATGGAGGCATAATCTTTTCGTCTGTCAGTAAGGCCGGCGAGACGTGGGTCATCGATATCGGGAGAGGGGCCGATGGGGCCGTGCGGAGCGGTGAAGGCGACGTAGAGGAAGAAAGGATCGGGATCGTCGTAGTGCCGGTCAATAAAATCCACGGCTCCAATTCCAAAGGCGTTGGTCACATAGTTGTTGGTGGTATTCCAGGGAGCGGTTGTTTCGAGAACGGTATCGGAAAATGGCGAAGTAATCGTCTCCCGGAGTTCGCCAGATCCAGTCACTGATCCGATGGTGTAATTGCGGGAGCCTTTCCAGATTCCAAAGAACTCGTCGACGCCCTGATTTTCAGGACGGTTGCCCAAGCCATTGTCGTTTGCGCGGGCGCCGATGTGCCATTTGCCAATGGCTCCGGTGGTGTAGCCCTCGGCACCCATCCGGTCGAAGATAGTAGTGGTATCCGGTGAGAGGCCATCGATCGCGGTGGCTCCCATGAGATTGTTAATGTTGTATTCGTAGCCGACGCGTTGCTGATAGGATCCGGTGACAATGGCGGCACGGGAAGGGGAGCAGACGGCCGCGGTGTAGGCGCTGGTTAGGAGGGTGCCGCGCCCGCGCAGGGCATTGAGATTCGGGGTGGGCACTGGACTGGCGGCCTGACCGGGGTTAAGGGTCTGGAGGTATTCGTCCATGAATTCCCAGTCGGCGTAACCCGCGTCGTCCGAAATGATCACGACGACGTTTGGTTTTTGAGCAAAAACGGGGGAGACGAGGAGAAGAAGGGCAATCGGAAGATACTGGAGCGACATGGCGGACTGGGCGAGTATTTCAGATGAATTGAGAGATGTCTCTGCCAATTCTTCAATGCCCGGTCCATTTCCGAGCGGGAGCGGCGGTTCATTCGGGTCCGCGTTGAGAAGCGATAAGCGGCTTGATTTTCATCTTGCGGAATTTCACCCAGCCGGCGTGGTTTTCGGCGCCGTAGGTCTGGATGGCGAGGTGGCCCGGAGCAAGGTGCTTGGCGAGGCGCTTCGCATCTTGGTAGTCGACGATCTTTTTGCTGTTGAGCCAGACTTCAATGTGTGGGCCGAGAGCTTTGATACGGAGGGAATTCCACTTCTTGGGTTTGCGGTGTTCGTCTTTGACATCGCCCTTGTCGAGCCAGTTACCGAGGTAGAGTCCGACTGGTTCGTCGGCCGCTCCCCGGCCGATGTTCACTTGAAGGCGGTCGCCTCTCTGTTTCAGGTCGTAGCGCAGATAGATCCCGCTGTTGTATTTTCCGTGTTCATCGATTTTGAATTCCAGGCTGAGATCGAAATCCTGAAATTTTGCTTTGGAGAGAAGAAGACCCGAGCGTTTGGGATCACCATCCTGACCGCCGGAGAGAATGCCGTTCTGGTAGGTCCATTTGGCGCTGCCCCGTGAGGTCCAATCGTCGAGGGAATTGGACGGGAAGAGGGAGAGTTCTTCGGAATGAAGAAGATGGGTGGCAAAAAGGAAAATGAGCAGGCGGAACATGGCAGGGATGGGACAATCAGGCCGGGAATACTCGACAAATGAAAAAAAGGGGGTGCTTTTGTGTCAGGGCTCCCGGCCCTGCTAATTCGAGACGATACGATAATAGCGGGTGGAAGGGCCTGCGGGGTCGGTGAAGGTGAGGAGGCTGTTGTCCGGGACGTTGTTGAAGGTGGAATCGGAGAGATCGCTGAACCAGTTTTCGAGGTCGTCGGAATATTCGACTTGGTAGCTTTTTCCGGTGACGCCATCCCAGGTGAGGGTCGTGGCGGCTCCCCCGTCGTGAGTGAGAGTGGGAATGGGTGCGATGAGATCGGCAGGGACGGAGGAATTGACGGCATAGTCGGCGACGAGGAGGAAGTTGTCACCGTGTCGAGACACGAGGGGGGAAGAGACCTGCCACTCAATACCGACGTAACCAAGATTGATGTCGGCTGGGTTGGCGGCGGTGGTGAAGGTGGCGTCGTCGAAAAGAGGGAGGCCGGAGAGTGAGGCGGACCAGGTATTGCTGGTGAGGTTGATGGAGATGAAGAGTTCGTCGAGTTCTTCGTGGATGAAGTCGGTGAGAGTATCAAACTGTGTCGATGTGCTGCTATCGATGTTCGCTTGTTCCCGCCAGATGCCAAATTGAGTGTTTAGGGCTTCCGAATCCTCGTTGTCAAAGCGGATGGTGGCCATTCGTTTCGCGTTGGCATTAAAAAAGGAGAGGTAGAAGTCGTCGTAATTTTCGTTGCTGGAATCTCGGATGGATATGAGGGCGTCGATTTGGATGATGGATTCCCCGGCGGTGGTATGGTCGTGCAGAATTTGTTTCAGGACACTGACCCGGCGGGTAGTTGGTTGCCCGAGGCCGAGAGCAGCGTAGTTCCCGAGAGCGCCGCCAAACCCGGTGTTGTCGATGAAGCTGATTCCGCTGGCGCTGTCCGTGATGACCCATCCGTCGGTTCCAGCCCATTGGTCATCTCCAACAGTGAAGTTGTCAAAATCGGTGGAGTAGAGAGGGGTGGCCTGTGCGGAATGGATGATGAACGAGAGAGCCAGAAGGAGTTTCATGAAATGCCTACCTGATTAGACTCAGGGCAAATAAAAAAGAGGCAAGCTTTGAAAACTTGCCTCTTTGTAAAAGATGGTTGAATTAAATTTCTATTCGTCAGCAGGTGGCTCTTCGCCTCCCGGTCCGGGTCTAGGTCCCTCAGGTCCCGGTTTCGGTCCGGGCTTGGGTCCCCCGTGTCCGGGCTTACCCCCATGTCCGGGCTTACCCCCATGTCCGGGCTTACCCCCATGTCCTGGTTTCGGTCCATGTCCAGGTTTCGGTCCGGGCTTGGGTTTGTGATGATGGCGGCGGAGGCGGCAGTTGAACTCTTCGAGTGTCACGTCGCCGCTTTCGTCGGCGTCGAGGCGGGCAAACATGGCGTCGGCGACTTCTGCAGAAACGTCGGCGAGTGCGGGGATTGCGCAGAATTCTGCGCGAGTGAGGAGTCCGTCCTCTCCGGCAATTTCGGCGAAATGCTCGGCGCGGCGTTCTTCGATACGCTCACGAATGGCCGCATGTGCGGCTTTCTTTTCTTCACCAGAGATTTTTCCGTCGCCGTCTGTGTCGATGGCGTCGCGGCGTTCCTTGCGACGCTCATCGCGAAGCTCTTTGATGGCCTGACGCTCTTCAGTGTCGATTTTTCCGTCCTCATTCGTGTCAAACTGCTGGAGGAATTCAGGAAGGGTTCCGTCTCCGACTCTCTTGTCACCAGCCTGGGCGGCGGTGATGGAGCCAACGAGGGCCGTTACGATTGCGACTTTTGCTAGTTTCATAGGATTGATTGTTTTCCGGTTACAAGGGGAGTGACGCGGGGAATTTGCTCTTGGTTACAAAAAAGGGATTTATTTTTGATGAGGCTGGAGATTAGGGCTCTTTCTGTGTTTTGAAAAGGTTATTGAGGTCAATGTCGGGATTTTCGATCTCTTCACCGTCACCAGGAGCTGGAGTATTGTTGTCCGAAGCGGGCTCGATGGTCGGGATGAGCTCTCCGGTGGAGATAGCTTCGTCCAGGTCTTCGCGGAGCTGACTGATGATTTCACTCCACCATTCGTCGTCGGCAAGGGCATCGTCTTCCAGATCTTCCTGTTGCTCTGCATCGAGGAGGGGATACATCGCGCTTTCGAGGCTGGAGGTGAGGCTTTGTGCAGGAATTGAGCTGCCATTAATCACCAGGCCTTCTTGAAATTGCGGGTGCCGGGCGGCGATGAGAGGGAAAATTCCCCGGCGCTGTGAAGTGGTGAGATCGTATCGCTCGGTGAGGGCTTCAAGTTTCTGAAGTGATTCCTCTTGAACAAGGTCGGCGACATTGAGGAGACTGCGGTCGCTGACGGTGACTTCGTAAAAGGTGCGGTCTCTGCGGGATGAGGAACCCATTCCTCGTGTCGAGCCCGTTTGACGAACGCGGGTGGGTGATGCGCCCTTGGAGTTTTGCGCCACTGCCGGATCAGCGCTGGGCTGGTCGTCGTTCTCAAAGGAGATGGTAAAGGTCACGGTCGCCGATACCACGAGGAGGGCGACTCCGAGGATGAATTGTGATCTGCTCATGGTGTGTGTGGGTTGAGGCTATAGGTTTGAGAATACAAACTAAAGCTGCTATTTGAGGCTTCGTCGCAGGTTTTCTTGATCTTTTTTCAAGATCTTCTGCTGTTCGGAGGTGAGATGGGGGCGAATTCGATCGTGTAGGTCGAGAAGGATGAGGAAGTGTTTCCGGAGAGTTTCGTTGCGGCTTTTGTTGATTTGCTTGGAAATGAAAGCAATTTCCTTCTCAACGGCTGCCTCCTGCTCNGCGTTGANCGAGAGGGTTTGTTGGAGGCGGTCGAGGGTGCGTTTTTCCCAAGGCCGGGTGCTGTCCTCTGAGCTCTGGATGAGCGGAATGGTGGACGGCGCGAGTTTGCGTCCTTTCTTTTCGCCGATGAGATGTCCCAGGCCGTAGCCCGAGAGAAAGATCGCCACAAGCGCCATCAGAATGGTGAAGTAATCGCGAAGTTTCGGTTTCATGGCTTTGTTAAGGTGGCGTTGGGATCAGCTTGGATCATAGGTTCGCGAGTCGGTTCGGGTTCGTTATCGCGGACGATATAGAAGCAGATAAGGAAAGCGAGACCAGCAAGAAGGGCCGCCAAAAGCGACCAACGACGCCAGGTCAAGGTGAGGGCCAGGGCCTGTACGGTCTCGCGAAGTTGGTCGATTTTTCCTGAAAATGACTTGGAGGGAGGAGCGGTTGNCTCTTCCGGATTTTTCCTAGCGACCTCGACAAGGCGCTTCCATTGGTCGTCGTTGGGTTCCATGGTTTAGTGATCAGGTTCGAGTTTATGAAGGAGATTCCGGAGTTTTTTCCGGGCTCTCATGGCCGTAACTTTGATTTTGGAGGCTCCCCAACCGGTCAGTTCACCGACATCTTGGACGCTTTTTTCTTCGAGGTCGAGGAGGCGGATGACGATTTGCTCGCGGGGTTTGAGAGAGGAAATGAGGCGGTCGAGGAGNGCNCGCATNGAGGCNATGCTNTCTTTTTGCTCCAGCNGATCGCCGGCGAGGGTTTTTTCGAGAATTTCGGCTTCNNTCTCGNCGAGNTCGGNGTAGCTCACGAGCGGGCGGGCCTTACGTTTGCGAAGCCAGTCGTAGCAGGTGTTGATGGTGAGGCGGGACACCCAGTGGCGNAAAGGTTGNTTNCCGGCGAACTGGTCGAGCTTGAGGAAGATCTTGGTGAAGGCCTCCTGGGCAATGTCGTCGTGATCGGAGGTGNCGCGGATTTGGTTGCGGATGATGCCAAAGACCTGGGGNGAAAGTTGCTCCACGAGATCCTGCCAAGCCGNCTCGGTTCCCGCCCGCACTTGTGCGAGGAGGTTCTCATCAGTGACCGGAAGTTCTTCCATGGAGTAAGNCAAACGCTAGGGAGGTGAGGAAATCGGGGCAATGAGCTTTTTGTTAAGAGTCGGTAAGGNANATTGCGGGAATTCTCCCTGATCCTGGTTGAAAAAGTTTTTCAGGAAGGCAGAATCGCTCTCTTGTGAAATTCCTGCCTCTTGTTTTTACCCTCGTTCTGCCTCTTACTGCGGCAGAAAAGCCCAATGTTCTCTTTATCTTTGCCGACGACATGACGCACGCCGCCGTTGGGGCTCTNGGNCATCCGGAGGTGAAGACGCCTAATCTTGATAAGCTCTTCGCGAGCGGAACGACCTTTACCCATGCCTATAATCCGGGTGGNTGGAATGGTGCGATCTGTGTGGCGAGCCGAAACATGCTGATGACGGGCCGGCGTCTTTGGTTTGCCAAAAAAGAAGAGCCGCAGTTGAAGAANGAAGTGGTGCCAGCGGGGAAAACCTGGCCGCAAATCATGAAGAAGGCGGGATACACCACCTACATGACAGGTAAGTGGCACGTCAGAGCGGATGCCGGGTCGATGTTTGACCATGTCGGAGATGTGCGTCCTGGAATGCCCAATCAAGTGAAGGAAGGCTATCTTCGTCCGGTCAAAGGACAACCCGACAAGTGGAACCCCGCTGATCCGAAGCACGGTGGATTTTGGAAAGGAGGCAAGCACTGGTCCGAGGTCGAAGCGGATACCGCCGTCAAGTTCCTCGCTCAGGCCAAGAAGGATACCAAGCCGTTTTTCTTTTATCTCTCATTCAATGCGCCGCACGATCCCCGACAAGCTCCGCAAAAGTATCTCGATATGTATCCAGTGGAAAAGGTGGGCGTCCCGGCGAATTTCCTCCCGGAATATCCTCACAACAAAGTGATGAAAGCTCCGCATGGATTGCGTGATGAGAAATTGATCCCGATGCCCCGCACGCCTTATGCGGTGCAAGTCAATCGCCGGGAGTACTTTGCGATCATCACACATCTCGATGCGCAGATCGGACGGGTGCTCGATGCTCTCGATGCCAATGGCCAGCGTGAAAATACCTTAATCGTCTTCACGGCGGATCACGGGCTTTCGGTCGGCCGTCACGGACTCGTTGGAAAACAGAACATGTATGATCACAGCATTCGTGTTCCTTATGTCATCTCCGGATTGGATATCGAAAAAGGAAAGAAGATCACCTCGCCGATTTACCTGCAGGATTCCATTCCGACCATTCTTGAAATGACGAATGTGGGCGTGCCAAAGCATATTCAGTTCGATAGTTTCGTGCCGGTTTTGGATGGAAAGTCCAAAGGACACACCCGGATTTATTCCGCGTATGTCGACTCGCAACGCGCCTTCACCAAGGATGGTTACAAGTTGATTCTCTACCCCGGAGGGAAAATTGCCCGTCTCTTTAATCTTAAGAAAGATCCGCTCGAGAGAGTGGACCTTCTTGAAAATGGAAAAGGAAAAAAGAAGGCAAAAGAGCTCCTGGCAGCTCTCAAAGCGGAAGCGAAAGAGTGGGGTGATACCCTGGAGTTGGGGGAGTATCCCAAGCTGAAGTAGTTCATTACTCAAAAAGCGATGAAGGTGAGCCTTTGGTTGAGAAAGATCTCTTCCTTAAGCTCCGACTGGAGAGCTGGATGAGTTTTTGCATGGCCCAGGAAGGCCAGCATGTTTTGAATGGTGCGATAGAGTAAATAAAAAACGCGGCCTCCGGAGAGAGCCGCGTTTTTTGGAGAATCTTAATCCGGATGAATTACTTCACCGTGATCTTGCCCTGCATGAGGCCGAAGTGCCCGGGGAAGGAGCAGAGGTAGTTGTAAACACCAGCTTCTTTGAAGGTGACGGTGATGGTGTCGGTTTCGCCGGGTCCGAGAAGTTTACTGTTAGCGAGAACCTTACCCTTGGTGGCATCGTCGGCGGGGATGAAGTCGGTATCTTTGGCGGTCATGGCCTTCATGGCGAAGGCGGGGACTTCTTCATCTTTTTTCAGGATGACGAGGTTGTGGCCCATAGCGACCTTGGGAAGCTTGCCGATGTTTTTAAGGGTGATCTTCACTTCTTCTCCGACTTTGACTTCGAAGGCTTTTTTGTCGAATTGCATTTGGTCGTTGCAGTTGACGGTGACTTCCTGATCAGCAAGAAGAGAAGCGGGAGCGAGCGCGAGGGCTGCGGCGAAAAAGGTATTAACAAGTGATTTCATTGCGTGGTTAAGTTGCGCACTTGTGACGGATCCGCAAGTGCGAATATTTCATGCAAAGGGAAAAAAACGACTTGTCCTACCGAATGCGGAAGGTGCGGCCTTTTCCGGAGTCCCAGGCGCGATAGACCGAGCCGAAGAGCGCGCCGAGCTCCTGTTCGGAGAGGATTCGGTATTCGATGGTCTTAGCGTGGGTTGTGTGGGGATAGGTTTTTTGCGCAAGTTCGTCGACTTTCGTACCGCTGTATTCGCCTGCTTTTTCCTGGGCTTTTCCGAGGGAGGCCTGAAGTCGTTGAACGACATTGAATTTGGAGTCAGCAGAGATCGGTTCGATAAAGTAAAAGCGAGCAAGGGAGTTTCCGGTGGTGTCGATGGTGACCTCGGAGACGTAAAGGGTGCCGTCAAGAACGTAGGAATGCTTGCTGATGGCGGTGATGGAGCCGAGGCCCACGTGGTAGGCTCCCCCGGGAAGGAAGGCATGCCACCGGCGTTTCTTGTTTTCTTCGTCCGAGGTGTTTTCGGGCGGCTCGGCATTTTGGTTATTGGAGTTGTTACCTTGTCCGTTTTGGTTGGTTTGGCGGCCAGGGCTGGTCTGGGCGGTGACAGGAAGAGCGAGGGCGAGGAGAAGCAGGTAGACTTTCATGATGTCGGAGACTATCGCCGGATCATTTGGTGGCGTCAAAGTTTGATTTTAGGGGATCTTGGGGTGAATCTCCGCTTGTGGAGCAGTTTCGACTCAATGTGGCAGCGTTAATGGTGGATGAACAGGGGCGGGTTTTGGTCTGCGAGCGCTTCCGCGTGCCCGGAGCGTGGCAGTTTCCGCAAGGCGGGGTGGATGAGGGCGAGGAGCACGATAAGGCCTTATTAAGAGAGGTTGAGGAGGAAGTGGGCTTCTTGCCGGAGCATTATTCAGTGGCGAAATCAAAGGGGGGATATCGCTATAAATTCCCTTCGTGGGTGAGCAAACCGGCTCACAAGAGCCATTTTGTGGGTCAGGAGCAGACCTATTATCTTTGTCGGATGAATCCGGGGGCTCCGCCGGTAAATTTAATGCAGGAACCGCGGGAATTTTCGCAATCGCGTTGGATTTATCCTGAGGAATTCTCGCTGGCGTGGCTCCCAGAGTTCAAACGAGAGACTTATCAGGCCGTGATGAAGGATTTCTTTGGGGTGGAATTGAGCGAATAAAAAAGCCCGCCACTCCGGTGAGCGACGGGCTTTTTTGAGGATTGGAAGAAATTAGGAGGCGAGCTCGGCAAGCTTGGCCTGGATGGCCTCGAAGTCGGGAAGGTCGCCCGGTGAGTCGTTGACTTGAGCGAATTGTACCACGCCTGCCTTATCGATGAGAAAAGCTGAACGCTTGGGAACACCACCCATGATGAGGTTTTTCTCGGGGAGGAATTGCTCGTAGGCGATTCCGTAGGCATTGGTGGCCTGGTGGTCGTAGTCGGAGAGAAGTGGGAGGCTGATGCCTTCTTTCTCGGCCCAGGCGGCTTGCGCGAAGGGGTTGTCTCCGGAAATACCATAGACCTTGCAGTTGAGGTCGGTGTAAGCTCCGAGTCCGGCGGAGATCTCGCAGAACTCAGTCGTGCAGACGCCGGTGAAGGCCATTGGCACGAAGAGGAGAAGGATGTTTTGCTCTCCGGTTTGCTCGGAGAGCTTCACGACTTCGGGTCCGTTCTCGCCGAGTGCGACGAGAGAAAAATCAGGGGCTTGATCGCCAACGTTGATGCTCATGGTGGCGGGAGTATATGAGCGGTTTCAAAGCGGTCAAGAGAGGACCTTACATGAAGACAAGGACAAGGGCGGCGCTGAGGCAGATAGCCCCGATTAGGCGGGCTTTGAAGAC
>NHEN01000178.1 GCA_002172625.1 Verrucomicrobiaceae bacterium TMED86
GCGCGCGAGCAGGTGGAGGACGTCGCGCCCATGCCAATCGGCGACATGCCTGGTCGCTCCTTGCGCTCGCAGCACGGCTCACGACCTCCACCCTCGTTGATGCCATCTGCGCTGACCTTGGTGCTCTTGCGGCGAGCATCCTCGTCGTTCCAAGACGTTGCACCGGAGGCCGTGACGGGCTGGAGGAGCCTGCCAACGTTCGAGCAGATCGGGGGCGCCGTGCCCATGTTGAGCGACGATGTATCCTGCCGTATCTCGTACTCAGAGCGCCTGTCATCCCTCGCGCCGTTCACGTCCTCGTTGGCGTCACCGGTGTCACTCGCAGCGTTCGCCTGGCGAGGATCCGCGTCGCCCTGAGGCGTCTCGTCGGGGGCCGTGATGAGCTGGGTAGGCGTGCCCACGTTCGGGTGCATCGAGGAACAGACGGTGGCCGCCACGTGCACTCCCCCTAACGGGCTTGGGCTATCCTCGTGACGTCGCAGCTGGAAGCGACTCTGCCACGGGTCAAGCGCAAGCAGGCAAGCAGCCACTCCAGCCAGGCCTGAGGTCCTGTTGGCGTACATGGCGTAGTAGCTGGTGAGCGCGCGAGGGCCGAACCCGTGCGAGTAGAGGAGGTCCGCCAGAGCATCGAGGCCGGCCGGTATGGACTCGGGCTCCTCGGGTGTCGGCGTCTGGCACGCGGCGGCGGCTTTTCGCAAGGTGCAGATGAGGCTAGGCAGAGAGAGAGCGCCGAATGTGTGGAAGCCTTCAAAGTATAGCCTCGCACGCGTGCTGATCGTGCCGAGGACGTGTGCATCAAACGACGGAGCGTCGCCAGATACCACGCGCCGGACGGTAGAACGCTCGAGCGACGCGGGCGTCGTGGCATCAAAGTACCTGCCATCGCACATGCCTTCGTTGTTCTTGGACGAGGGGTGCTCATGCTCGCTTGCTGCCTCGTCGTCCGCACGGGCGGGGGATCCCGCCGTGACCACCCCCTCATAGTGCGTGGAACCCGTGCTTGACGACGAGGACAGCCTGGCGTCGCAGCGAGCTCGGAGGTAGTCGCTGTAGACGACATCCAAGATGACGCCGAGGTAGTCCTCGAGGCTCATGGGGAGTCCATCATTCCTCATGCAGCTCGCGAACTTGTGAGGGCCATACTCGTGCGAGCAGAGGAGGGCCGCCAAGGCAGCGAGACCTGTCGGCATGGACATTCGCTCGGGCTCCGCGATCTTTGCCCGGAAGATGATGGCGATCGCGCCCAAAGTTCTGATGAGCAACTGAAGATGGCCTGGGCCTGTCAAAAGGATGTTGCTGAAATAGAGCTGCGCGATCGGGCCGATCACCCTGAGGATGTACGCGTCGAGTGGTCGCGTAGGAGCGTCGCCTGAGCTCTCGTGCTGGACGGCAGGACGCGTGAGTGACTCGGACGCCGTGGATGTCGCCGACACAATCGATGAGATCAACTCGTTGCCAATCATGCCGTTGGGCTTGGTCTCCTCGGACATCGGGGCAGAAACAGTCGCGTTCGCAGTAGTGCATGCTCCGCGTGAGACGGTCGACAGGTCCTTGGACTCGGAAAGGCCGTCATCGACCGACTCGGAGTCCGCCTCTCGGGTCGAAGACGCCGGTGACCTCGATGCAAATCCACCGCTGTCGTTGGCGTTGGTCAGAATTGGTGTGTTGCGCGCAGAAGAAAGAGCTTGCGTCGAAGCCGTGGGCGAGATGCTCGAGCCCTGGGTAATGCAGGACGATGTCGTCCTTGGTCTGGTGCGCTCGCGGCGCGCCGATCCAGCACCTTGGTGATCACCGGTGCTCCTCGCTGTAAGAGGATTCGTTTCCCCAACCGATACCATGCGTGACGGGGAACTTGAGCTGTTTGCTCCCTTCCCTCGTCCGGTGTGAAATGGACTTCCCATTGTATTCGTAACTCGTGGCGAGTGATGTAACGACCTCTTCCTAACGGGTACACTAGGCGCTCGGCGCTGTGTCTGTCCGGACCAGGTTGTTCTCTATTCGCGTTCCAAGAGACCGGAAAGCGGTCCTTCACAGCCCATTCGTGAACAGGCAGTCGGGGGACCGAACAGGCGTCGGTCCCAGTTCAGACCCGGTCCCGTTCACCCCTCACGGTTCAGATCACCCTCTTTCGGGCCTTGGCTCTGGACCGTGGAAAGCCCCTTCACGCACTCCCCCCACCTGAGGCAGCACACGCGCCGAAGGTGCAGCCCATCGTGAAGGGGTTGCGGAAACCCGATGCGGATAGACTCCGATGTGCGTTGACCCCGATGCGCGTACGTCGTCGTCCAAAATTCAAGAGCCAGGAGTGCAGAGAAATGACGAACCACGAGCCGGAAACGGGCACGGGCCATGTATCCCCGTCGGGATGGTGCCAACGGATTCACCGAACGACGCACATATGGCTCCCATGGCGCACAGCGAGATGCGACAAGTAAATGCGCCGATGAGCGTCGACCCCGACGCGCGCCCGCTGCTGCCCGCCGCTGCCTAAGGACATGCGCAAACAACGCCGAGCCACGGGCTGANACGCGGTGGGATTNCCNGCGGGGACGGTGCCAANGTGTGCACCGAACGGCGCCTGTTCCTTTGGCCNTCACGACGCANAGCGAGCATCGCAAAANCANACGTCNGTACACGCCNCACTGCNCACTCCCCCTGTCCAAAGCAGGCGCGCTCGATCACGTCAGCGAACGCCGAGTTGAGCGCCGGAGGGTAGACGGCNGCACGAGCCGAGTCGTCACCAAGCGCGGTCGACGTGTGCGACGTGTGCGTGCACTGACGGCGGAGGAGGACGAGGGAAGCGGCGGCGCCGCCCGAAGCGAGCACCGTTGTCTGCTTCTGGAACGGTGAGCCGAACTCGCACTGAGCAAAGTTGACGTGAGCGGTGGGCCAGGCGGCGACGAGCGCACGCATGCACGGCTGGTCGAACAGGGTGGCGTGGTGGGCCTTTGCCCGCCAGTATGCCGAGCCGTGCGAGCGCGCTGGCGGGTTCTCAACAAACCAAGGAATCTTCGCTGCTGACGCCGTGGCGCATACGCGCGCGGTGAAGCGGGCGTGGCGGTTGCCGCGCTCCAGGTACTGCCCCCAGTGCTCCCACGATGCCGCAGTGCCCTCGGGCTCGGTCAGCGTGCGTATCGCAGGCTCTTGTGCAACCGAGAAGGACGAGCAAGGCGTCTCAGTGAAGACGGCGTCGTAGTGACGCGCGCCCAAGTCCTCGATGACCTCGTCCTGGACATCAGGACGCTCAAGGTTCTGGCGTACGGGGTCAACGATGTACTCATACGCCACAACGACGTGCCCACGCCCGCGCAGATGCGCCGCGAGGCTCTCGTCGTGCTCTGCGCCCGCATACAAGATGAGGACGCGCAGGCACCGGCGCCGGAGGGCCGCCAAACTCGCCATCTCGATGACGCCGGCGATGCTGGCTCTCCACCCGTTGGCGTAGGCCACCGATTGCTCGAGCTTGTCCTTGGACACCCACTTCGTGAGGTGGTCAGCCGGCTGCTGCGCGTCGGGGACGTGCCCGAGGACGAATGTGCCGCGCTGCACTGCTTGCACGATCTCGTGGTAGCGGCAGAGCAAGTGACGAGCCGTCTTGGCACTCCCGGTGTGCGTCGCCACGAGCAGGTGCGCCTCGTTGTCCGTCCCGATGAACGTGGGATCAAGCTGAGGCACTCCGAGAGCTTGTGCGACCGTGCGGCCGTAGTCGGCGAGGTGCATGACGCGCGACGTAGCGCCCAGCTCCCCCTGCATCGTGCTCGTGGCTACGGATTTCAAGGTTTTTGTCGACGCGGCGACGACGGCGCCGTTGAAGGTGACGAGCTCGCCGATGATTTGGCGTGGGCCGTTCGAGAAGTCGCCGTGCGCCTCCAGGGAGGATGGGGCACCGTCGGCCATGTCGAAGATGTTCACGTGGATGTTGCCCGAGAGCAGCCGAGGCGCAGACGCCGTATGAGGTCGCCAGGTGCGCCCTTCATGCCGATGGTCGTACGCTACTGCCAAGACGCTGATGGCGGCGAGCTTGGCGGCGGCTGGGTCCGTCGGAGCGGCTTGCACGCAGCTGAGGCGGTGCACGCTGAGCTTGAAACGGGTGTGCACGCGCTCGCAGAACTTGAGGCTGCCGGTCACGCTTTGCGTAGACGTCGTGTCCGCGCATGCTTTCCGTGGGGGACCAAGTTCGAGCGAGTCGAGCGCCTGCTGAAGCTTGATGCCGGTGAGGAGGCCAAGCTGCTTGGGCGTCTTGCCGTCTAGCAGCGCCGGCACGTGCTCGCGCACAGCCTCGACGATCTTCTGTGGCAGTGAGATGGTGATGCTGCCATCAGCGCCGTACTCCAGCTTGCACCCGTAGAAGGAGGTGGGATGGAGCTCGGAGGTGACGTCGCCGTACTTGGCGCGCATGAGCGCCAATGTCCGCTCGGCGATCTCGCCGCCCGCTGAATCCTCCGAGACTAAGAAATCGTCCACGATCGTGCCGAGGCGGGCGTCGCCGTGGTGGTACAGCGCGGGCACACCCTCGCATGGCGTCCAGCCCCAATTCACCAGGTCGCAGTGGAACTCGTCGTGCCACTCGAAACCAGCCTCGACTTCGCCCCAGATGGGCGTGTGGAGCTCGATGATGAGCGGCTCGCCGCGCTCGTCGCACATGTCCTCCTCGCCTCGCAGGGACGTGGGGATCTCCATGTAGCCTGTAGGACGACGGCGCTCAGCCTTCGCATACGCGTTACCCACGTCGCCTTTGGTCAGCGTGCGTCGGCGACCCGCAGTATCGGCGAGGAGCATGTTGAGCGTCATCTCGTCGATGGCATCCGCCAGCGCCGGTGCTCGAGGAGGCAGACCACGCCTCTTGCGCAGGACTTCCATGTAGGCGCCGTCGAGGGCGTGACGAGACTTGCGCCCATTTGACTCGGAGAGGCGGTGCGTCGACGGGTCGATCTTGTACTTGCGAGTGGTGACGCATTTGGCGACGTCCTCCGTGCCGGCCGCTGAACGCTCGACCAGGGCGTTGCCTCGTTGAGTGAGGATGGCCTGCAGGCCCTTGCGCTCGGCGATGAGCCACTCCTGGGAGTCCACGGCCGAGAGGAGCTGCTTGGCAGTACTCGGCGGCGACATCTGGACTACGCCAGCGTCAGTGACCACGTCCACGATGTTCTGGGACGCCTTGTTGACCTGACAAGAACGCCGCTCGTCGCACGGCAAGACCTCTCGATGACGGACGCGCAAGTCGTCGCCCATCGTCCAGTCCACGTACTCCTGATCGAAGCCGAAAGTCATGAGATCATCACGCATGCTCGCCAGGCGTGCAACGAGGCGCGGTGAGCGGCGTGAGCCGACAGCCGGGGCCGGTGGCACGGGCGGAGCAGGCACACGCGGGCGTCCGGTGCGCCACATGGGCGTGTCGTTCTTGAGGTTGACCCACTGCCAATCTTCCTGCCGCCAAGAAGGGTCCCAGTGCTCGTCAGCATCCCACTCGACCGCGTGGTGGGTCACGCCCGACGAGGTGGTCCTGTGCCCAGTAACTGTGCAACCGAACCAGCGTGGTGTGCGCTCAGGGCCGACTTCGAAATGGAATTCGAGGCGGGCGCCGACGGCCTCTCGTTGCTCGTTGACAACCGGTGTGGGCGGCGGTGGCGGCGGGATCACAATCGGAGGGAAAGCAGCGAGAGAGGGCGTCTGCGCCGCCTCGTCGACGAGTGCCACGCCACTCGGCACGCTGTTGCGCAGGAGCGCAAGCTCATTGAGCGGTTGGACCGCATGGCGCAGCACTGTCTCTGCGTTGTGGTTCTTGCGCACTGAGTACGCTCCCTTNGAGATACCGACGAGAATNCCGATGGGCGCACGCGGCTTCGACTCGGAGCCGGGAGGGCCGCGCGCACCTTTGTCCTCCAGCTCTGCGACGGTCGTGCCGAACAGGAACGGCGTGAGCTTGTATGCGTCCGGGCGTACGCCATCAGCCGCCTCAGAACGAGTGATNATCATGCCTCTGACGCAGCGCATGGAGATGAGCACAACAGCGTACAGCCGCGCCGGTATGAAATACGACGGGCCGAGCTGCGCACGCCGCACCATCGCATCAGCCATGCGAGAGACGAGGTCGTTCATCGACTCGGCCATGGCCACGCCTTCGTGCCAGCCGCCGGGCGCGACACGGACGGTGCAGCCCAGCTCGGACGCNGCTCGTTGCCTGAAGCCATCGTTCGCAAGATCACTGCCGGCATCAACACGCAAGACTTTGGTGNGCCGGCCTAAGGCAGCAACGTCAGCGATGACGACGCGCAGCCACGCGATCCAGTCGTCAGTGGTGTGGGTCTTGGTGTCTGTGGCGAAGCCAGCTCCAAGCTTGCGGCACCAGGCATGCATCATGTATGCTTTACCGGTGATGGCCGAGGGAACCGGTGCAGCTCCAAAACCATCGAGAACAAGCTCCTCGTACGGTTCGAGGCGNTCACGGTCTGCAGTGTTGCTCGGGCCGGCCGCGGCGCGTCGCATGTTGGCTGGCACGCGATGGAGGTCGCTCGCAATCATCTCACGGTCGCCGTCGGTGATCTGTCCGATGTCGAGGCCGTCGAAGGCGCCCTCGAGCGTCTTGAGGGCGTCCAATGNGACATGCAGACGCGCCGACCACAGGTGTGCAGGGCTGCCGACACGCGCACGCTGGTGACGATCGTGCGTGGCGGGCGCGGCACGNNTGGAGGACGCCGCAAGGGCTGACCGCTCCTCGGGGGTGCGCTGACGCCACGCTGAACCTCTCGGTGCTCGCTGCCCCCCAAAATTCCCTTCATCGTTTGAGTCCGAGTCGGTATCTCCAGGCACCAACGAGGGAAGCTCCTCACCGTCGGAGTCGACGCCCGTGTCGCGCAGGGCACGCTCGGAAGCCGTCAGGCACGATGCAGTAGCCGTGCACGCCACGCTCCCCCCATCNGAGTCGCCGGAGGACGAGTGCAGCCTGTCGATCGCCNTGGAGGCTCGCAAGTNCTCCACGTCGTGGGCAGAGGCGGCGACGGCAGGGCCGGCGGGCGACTTGGGAGGCGAGATGTGCATGCGGAATGGGTACAGACCGTTCACGGCGCGGCCCAGAGCACGCGTACCATCCGGGTATATGATCGTGACCTTGTGCTCATCGAACACGAGTTTCGCGCCGGTGGTCTTGCAGAAGCCGGAGACCGAGAGGAGGTTGCCCGATGCATCAGCAGACGAAACGAGCTCCACGGACGACGTGACACCGCCAATCTTGGCGTCGCACGTGTGGCGTGTCGAGCCCTTGATGGACGAGCCCTGGGCGTGTCCGCCTATGTCGAACGGGGCGTGNCGAGTCGAGCTGGAAAGCCCTTCGAGGTCGTCCTTCATCAAGGAGACGTTGGCGCCGGTGTCGAACATGAATTCGATCTCGACCGGCGCCCTGGGAGGAGCCGCGTCGCAGGCACCGAGCGTGAGCTCGCGGCCAGGTCCGCTCACCTGCTGGCCGCACTCAAAATGGACTCCCCCTTCGTCAGGTGGCTCGGTATCATCGTCCAAGAATGCATAATCTTGCGCCGTCTGCGCCTCGGCCACAGCCGCCAAGAACGCTCGGGAAGGATTTTGAGCANGTGGAGCGCCGCGGGCGGTGCGGGACGGCGGAGGGCCGCGCGTGTTGGTGTGGACGGGGGTGAGCTTGCCCGTGCTCTTGAATTCACGGTGCTCGTTCTCGAGGATGCTGTACACCGACGGCGGTATGACTCGTTGGGCGCCGTTGATGATCTTGTTCTCTCGGCGGCAGGACCGGCAGGCTGTTGACGCAAACGCCAGGCGCCGGGAACTGGATGGCACCCGTGCAGAAACGCGACTTGCACTTGGGGCAGCGCTCTTTGCACATCCGAGCACCGTGCGGGTGAGCGGCGGGCGTCAACTTGCCGCACTGAGGGCAGTTCCTCGGTGATTCATCCGCCATGCGGACAGCGTAGGCGACCTCGTTGGGGTCGATCTCGTCACAGAACGCTGACGAGCACTCCGTGTCCTCAGTGACCGTGCCTGCCTCAGCGCGTAGGACACGAGCATGACTCACGCGCGCGGTACCGANCTCGGACGCGATCAAGGCGATGAGCTGCTCGTCTGAGTACTTGAGTGACCCGACCTTCATGATCTCGGCATCGCTGATCTGGTCGCGCAGGTACTGACGCTTGGTTGCGAACTCGTCCGGCATCTTCTTGAGCATCTCGGTCTGCCGGCGGGCGTGCGTGCAGTTCGGGTAGGATACCTCGTAGTCCGAGAGGCACAGCCGCGCCGCCACCGTGACCTCGGCCTTGGTCATGCNGGCCTTGAAGTACTGGGTGTTCTTGAATGCNTCCTCTTGCGCCTCGTACTCGATGGCGATGCGCGGCTTGTGGTGCGCCTTGATCTCTTCGGCCAGCACGCATCCTCGCAATAGGGCCTTCGGGTTCTCGTGCTGCAGGCGCGCGAAGAGGGTCTTGACCTCCGGGCTCGTGCCCTTGAGGCTCTGGCACAGGCACTGGGCGTAGGTGGCGTCGAAGAGCTTGAGGCGCTCATCACTCCAGATGACGGCCTTGTACTCGTTGTACTCGAGGTCGAACAAGGCTGCGAAGCCTTCGTGCTTCTGGAGGAGGAGGTGTTGGACTTGTTGAATATGGCTCACCTGGCGCGCCATGGGGGCGGCCAGCGACGACGTCTGCTCGAGGAAGGTGGTGTCGTGCGCCTTCATCTCGACTCGATCGAGTTCACGCCTCAAGGNNCTCANNNTNTTNTCGGCCTNCAGCGNCTCGTCGGCNNCNGCCTTGAGCGCCTTCGCNGCGTNGTCCTCCTCGGGNACGAGCCGGGACAGCAACATGGCCGTACGCTCCTCCTCCGCCTCGGCTCGGCGGCGCTCGGATTCAACGCGCTCAGCATCCAGGCGTTCTTGACGTTCAGCCATCTGTTGTTGGTGTTGTACTTGCTGCGTCTGGGCCTGGATGAGCATCTGGATCACCGCCTCCATGCTGGAAGAGGTCGCGGAGGTCGGCACAGGCTGCGGCGAGGGCGCGGCCTCCGTGTGTGCAGTACGGGCGGCGTTATTCACCTCGGCCTTCGCCAGCCTGACGCTGCGCATCGATGTGAGCATGAGGCAAACGTTGAGGACGTGCTGGATGTCCTTGGTGCCCGTGGTGCCGCGGTGCAGGTCCATGCCGGAGATGCCCTGCGCCGTAAGGCACACGGCCACCTCGTGCAGACCCTCGAGCACGCTGGAGACGGCGACGTAGGGGTGGACGGGCTCGGCGGCCTCGCAGATGTTCTCGAGCAATTGTTGAAGGGCCTCAAGGGTGAGGCTGGCGTACCCAGTCGTGTCACTGAAGTACTGATCCGACAGGCCCGACAGGTAACCCAGGATGGCTCGATCCGCATGTGGAGGCGAGCCTGAGCTCGGGTCCGCCTGCGTGGGCGACGACGAGGTCGTAGCCGACCGTGCATCAACGTTCAGCTCGTTGTCAATCAAGCCGTTGGACTCGGTGTCAATCTGGCCGGACGGCTCGGTGGCCTCGCTCGTCGGGGCTACGTAAGGAACTTGGTTGCTGAAGATACGCACAGGAGAGGAGGACACAGGATGTTGTGGGCTCCAAGCGCCCTGGGGCTCACGCGTCGGGGCAGCAGGCAAAACTGGAGGGATGACTCCAGCCCCGCTGTCGTTGATATTCGTCGGTGTGTTTGTAGTGGATGCGCGCGGTTGGCGCCCAGCCTGAGGCTGGAGGGCGGAACCCTGACCCTGTCCGTGACGTGTAGGGTTCGGGTTACGCCGAAGGTCGTGCGTCGACCCGGCACCTCGATGTCCCATGCCAGTCGTCGATGATAGAGGATTCGTTTCCCCAACCGATACCATGCGTGACGGGGAACTTGAGCCTTTTGCTCCCTTCCCTCGTCCGATCATAAATGGACTTCCCATTGTATTCGTAACTCGTGGCGAGTGATGTAACGCCCTCTTCCTAACGGGTACACTAGGCGCTCGGCGCAGTGTCTGTCCGGACCAGGTTGTTCTCTATTCGCGTTCCAAGGGACCGGAAAGCGGTCCCTCACAGGTCATTCCAGGGGGCCGTGAACAAGCCCCTGAGGGGAGAGTACAG
>NHEN01000179.1 GCA_002172625.1 Verrucomicrobiaceae bacterium TMED86
GCCGCCGCATCCGGACCTGACCACCAAGACCTGGAATCAGGTGCCAAAAGCCCTCGCGCTGCGGACGCACAGCCGATCGGTGCACATCAGCTCGTCTCAGCTGATGTGCTGATTCAAGCCCTTCAAATGCAGCAGCAGGTTCAGCAGAACGCTCTGCAGCTGTTCATGCAGAACCAGGCTGAAGCTCTCCAAGCTCAGCGTGAACAGCTGGACGCAAGCATGCGCCTGCACGAGGCTCAAGCTCAGCAGCAGTTCCAGGAGGCCATGCAAGCTCAACGTGACCAAGCTCGCGCGGATGCTCTGGCCGCAGAAGCCCGTCTCGACGCCATCCGTGCCGAGATGACCTACCAACAGGTCACCCAACAGCAACATGTGGACGCCCAAACTGCAGCCATTCAGGCCTCCGCTCAAGCTGTCGCTGCCCAGCAGCAAGCCATCGACACGACTGCCAATGCGGCCCAAACTGCCGCAACGGCGATGGCAACTCAAGTAACTGCGCCGCGCACCAATGCGTCTTCAGCAGGAGGAGCTCTTCCGCTCCCTCCATCCACCGTGGGGGTGGATATGCTGGACACTGCGGAGCAGGACCCGATCAAGCTCTCAATCAACTGGCGGGCACTCGAACAGTCCCTCCGTCTCCGAGCCAAGAACTTCTCTCTCTCTCTCGCCCACAATGCGCGCGCTAAAGCCGGCAGTCTCTCGGTAGGTGCAACCCACCAGCATCGCTTTCCAGATGTTGCAGCTAGGGACGCATTCGCCACCAAGGTCTTCGAGATCATCAAGAACCTCGGACCTAGCATGTTTGGTCCGAACGCGACTGGAGCACGCTGGCACATGGCAGCACCTCCCACCGCCGACGTCACACTGGCCGAGAATGTGGACTTCCTCCACGCGGTGCTGGCAGAGAATCTGGAGCTGCTCGAGTCATGGGTGCACTCAGCCCTGCACGAGAAGCTCATGCCTGAAAGTGCCAAGACCAGGCTCTCCATCTTTGAACACGCCAAACATGATCACCTCGTGCACACGCCACCAGCTACAGGTAGCGCTGCTCTCTTCGATGCGCAGGAAAACTTCCATCCCGACGATCCCTTCGCCGGCATGCGCATGCAGCTCGAGATGCACGACCTCAAGGGCACCGGCGCGTCAGATCGCGAGCAGGAGACGCTGCGCCTTCGGATCACCGCCTTCTACACCGACGCCGCTACTGGGGTCGTCGATGTCGCCAAGAAGGATCAAGAACAACAAGTCATCCTCATCATCACCAACCAGACCAACGCAGACCTGATCGCCAAGCTTCGGGACATGCTCACCGACGGGAGCCCCCATCTGCGAACAGCCGACCAGGCAGGCAAGTACATCAAGCGCTGGAAGTCTGGCTCCAACACGATCAAGCCTCAGACCAGCCACGAAGTCATGCTGGCAGAGCTCGTGGACTCACGCATCGCCGACATCGAGGCGCAAGTTGCAGGTCGCTGCCTCGAATCAGCAGCGTGGGCAGATGACGACGAGGAGTACGGCAGTGAAGAAGAGCAAGCCGCAGCTGCTAGGGAGCTCGCATGCACCCAATGTGGAGAGATGGGCACCCATCCCACCGCAGCGTGCGACAAGCAGCCGTGCGTCATGAAAAACTGTCTGCGACCAGCAGGACAGGGCCACACGGTAGTGTGCATCCGCTACAACGCGTGGAAGGCGTGGAAAGACGGCATCTCCGGCAAGTCTGCCAAGGGCGCAGGTCGCCAGACCAAAGGTAGAGGCCGTGGCGGAAGCAAGCTTCGCCCATCCGGCAACCGTGGCGGGTACAAGACTCAGCGCGCCAACACGGTCTCGGACGCCATCACCAGCCTCCAGGTCCAAAAGGCCAACGTGGTGGCAGAGAAGAATCGCTACTACGGTGACGCCGATCGTCAAGCGTTCCTCGATGCCTCCCTCCAGGAGCTGACGCAATTGCAGGACAACATCGCCGCGCAGGCTGACGCCTACTACACGGGAGCGGGTCCACTTCCCCACCAAGTGCATGCTGCTGACACATGCTCAGGGTCCGAGCACGCAGTAACCTCGGGCTCAGCGCGCCACGCTCAGTGGCTCCCATGTGCCAAAGGATATGAGGCCCCCAATGGGAACCTCCATATCCCCGATGCATCGTTGCACTCTGCGTTTATGTCAGGCCACATGCTTTGGAATCCTTTGCCAAAACGCCCACGTCCAATGTCTTTTGCCGGACGCCCCATTGTTTTCGACTCAGAGGATCTCCACGCTGGTCTGAACGCAACGTGTGAACAGCAACCCGCATCAGCCGACGCAAACAGTACGGCACCCTCGTCAGCGCGCCACGCTCAGGGGCTACCAAGTGACAAGGGATATGAGCCCCCCAAGGTAGCTCAGACTGTGCATGATGCAGGAATGTATGCATCCCCATTGTACAAGTCTCATGTCACTTCAGCGCACCTGGAGGCGCACAAGGAATCTTCACCTGTACGACCAGCTTCTCAACCTCGACGTCGCACACGTGCAGCGCTGATCAGGCCAGCTCCAGTTATGGACGCCTACGACGTGATCCGACCAGTTACCCGTGCACTGTCCAGACCGGCAAGCTCGCGTTCAGGATCTTTTGCTGCAACCATCTTGCAGGTAGCCGCACTCACTGCCACGCTAGGCGCCATTGCAGGATCATACGCAGCACCAATGGCCGCACCGGTAGTGACAACTGTGGCTGCGGCACTGACTGCGCGCAAAACGGCTCAGAAGTTTGCTGCTCGAATGAAAACATCGTCCTCAATCTCACGGCTACCACCACCACCCCCTGGCACGGTCTATCGATCAATGATCTTCGATCCAGGAGCTACGGTCAACTGTCAACGTTCAGCAGCAAACTGTTACAACATCAAAGACGCAGACATCAAGCTCGCCACAGCGATAAACGGAGAACCGGCCACCATTGGGGCAGTCGGGGAGGCTTCAGTGGTCGTGATTGACGAGCATGGCAAGCAGCAACTTCTACATCTTGGGCGCACGCTGATCGACCCCTCGCTCAAGAACTTGATTTCACCTTCGGCAATGTTTCAGGACAACGACGAGGTCTTCTCCGTCACACTGTCACGTCGACAGTCATACTTCCTGTTACGCAACGGCAAGCACGTGCCCTTACGATGGGATGGCAGGCTATTCTACCTGGACTACATCTCCGGTGCCACGCCACACGTTTCTCCTCCAATAAACCTGGACGCCAAGAACAAGCAGGTACAGCAAGTGCAACTGACCGAGCAAGACGACATGCGTCAAATGTTTCAGCATGGCGGACCAGTGCGCATCCCACGTTCTTGTGATCCTCTTCCAGCAATTGCAGAAGAACGACAAGATTGCTCCAGCAAATGGATCAAGGTACGTGAACAAGTGCGGGAGCAGCAGGCTCAGTCATTTGTAGAGCACGCCTGCGCCAACGCAACTGCGCCACCTACGGCGAAGCAGCAGGCTGACGAGCTCTTCAACGCGCACTTNGACTNCNACTGCGACGCTGCTNGACANTCTGATGCAGCCTGCAACACAACANTGCCCACAACGCAAAGTGAGNTGTTCTCAGAACTGGCACNCGACATGCATNTACCCAANGCNCCTNTGCTNCCAGTCCCAGAGGTCCCCAATATGTATCNGGCACATCTGGAACACAGGCGATCAGGGCACCTCAACGACAGCACGGTCAATCGACGNTTNCGTNTGCAAGGNAAATCNCGCATCCGAGCAGTCAGCAACGGCAGCAGGTGCAGCATTTGNGCGCTCGCNAATGCTCAACGAGCNGACATCCCACGTGGCAGTNNTGAGCATCCGNCACCTCCCAGATGCAACTGCTCAACGTGCCAGTCTGCACGAGCAGCACAAGAACGGCACACAACAGCTTGTGGTCAGTCTGTCAGTATGGACTTGGCAGGGCCGTTCAAGACACGCTCACTAGGAGGTCATCAGTACGCATGCATCATTGTAGACCATTATTCACGCTATACGTTTGTGGACTTCATCAGTAGCAAGCATGCTCGAAATGTACTCACTGCCTTTCAACGCTTTTGCTCGCATACACAAACGCAGCCCAAGCACGTACATTCAGACGGAGGCACAGAATTTCAGGGTGTCTTCAGTGCATTTCTACGGGACAAGATGGTCAGACAGACATACTCATGTCCATACTCAGCCTTTCAAAACTCAATTGTGGAACGACGTGTGCGCACGCTGAAAGAGGTTACGCGTCGCAACATGCTTGAATCTGGATTTCCACCAGAGTTCTATGCACGCGCAATGCACACTGGCTCAGTTCAGATAAACCAGCATCCAGTCAACGACGACCCAGTGCACATCAACACCACGCCATTTGCAGTCATGTTTCCTGACCGCAAACCACGCCCCCTCCGGGTTTTTGGCAGTGTGGCATACTCTCTCGTTGTTCCAAAGGCTGCTAGAACTGACAATCTACGATTTCCAGGCAGACTGGGTTGGTTTATAGGATACTCAGATTATTCTGATGACTTCATGGTTTATGATCCAGCTACTCGGACAGCCTCAGGCAGACGCGATGTAGTGTTCGACGAAAGTTGGAGGTACTCACCGCGCCGCCCGGAACAAAACAGCATGGCAGGCCCACATGACGGGGACGGGCAGCCCAGCAGTTCCGCGCCTACCACGTTCGACGCCAAACAGTACACGCAACCTCCACCATCCAGCTTCAGCAATTCTGGTCAACATCAGCCTACCACCCCAGTCAGCACTGCCCCACAAGCAGGTGCACAAGAGGGCGGGCAGCAAACCTCTTCAAGTCAGGGCGGGCCACAAGTATCTGCAAGTCAGACCAGGCCGCAAGCATCTGAAAATCAGGGCGGGCCAGGCTCGACGCATATCCCACAGCCAGCAACTGACTTGAACAACGACGGACAACCATACACAAGGCCGCACTCGTTTCAGGCGGACCCTTTGCAAGATGAACCCGATCTTCACCCTTCGACTGAATCCGGCACGCCTCAGCTCTCGTATCACATAGACTTTGCGATAGGCACAGGCAGTCATGCTCGCTCTAAACTGGCCCGAGATCCAAATGCCAGGGTGCTAGGCATAGACATACGCAGAGACTGGGGCAACCAGATTCGACAGTACATCCCTCAAGAACATCAGTCTCGCCTCACGTATCTACATATGGACTTATCAGAACTTACGTACCCCAAATTGATCAAGATAGTTCGCGACACGTGGGGTATCCGACTTAATCAGTTGTCAACAGTTCACTATTCGCCACCATGTGAGACGTACTCCAGCGCCCACCACGGTCACAGTCCACATCGCAACGGCAAGAACCCCAAGCCAGGTCCAGACGGTACGAAGGCACGCCAGCACGACGCGCTTAATGGAATCATGTTAGCCACGCTGGCCGAACTTGCACGCAAAACAAGCCATACAGTCATCTCGATAGAACAGCCAGTCAGTGATTTCAGATGGATGCCATTCAGCACCAGGCTTCTACGCAATGATGGCTGGTTCGTCAAGGAGGCCTCCCATTGCAGCAACCGGTACGATCACGAACAAATCTTCCCGCGAAAGAACACGCATTGGTTCTTATACAACGTGAAACCTACAGTACCACTGCATCTCTGCGACAACGCATGCGGTGACTGCCTTGTAACCGGCACAAATTTTCACAAGTTGCTCATATGCTACCGTCCAGACATGCAAGAAGGCCAGGAAGTTATGCAGAATGACAGCATGCTCAAGGGTATGATTCCAGCCAAGATTTTCGATGTTATTGAGGATCACGCACTGACACGCAAGCAATCTGAAGCGCAAAATAGACGAGCCAAACCTGCACTGCCAACAACTCTGACGTCAGAAATTCTNCACGATACAGGCAAAGCACGCGGGTACGTTAAAACTAGATGNCAGCTTCTTCACGGCAAGACATTCAGTGAAATGCCATCNAACTTCACATTCTCNGACAGCAAAGGTAGANTTAGACCATACACAATTGCAGATCTCAAATATGACATTAGGCAAGGCAATTTACGTATTNGCTCACCGTCTGCAAANACCGTCCAAGACGTTCAGTACGCAATGTTTGTGGCCAAAATGGAAGTCATGAGCACGGTTCACTCAGCAGCCCACATTTGTCAAGGCGACGACCCGCTGACTGAAAAAGAAGCTGACGCCTCGCCAGAAGCCGCCGAGTGGCACGAATCCAAACTTGTTGAACTCAAAGGTTTACAGGATCTCAACTGCTGGACCTATGTTGACAGAGATCAAGTACCAGCTGGCCACAAAATATACCGAGGCAAATTTGTGTTTAAAAAGAAGCCGGCAGCAAATGGACTACCAGGGAAATTCAAGGCTCGCTGGTGCATATCAGACCCCAAGTGGCTTCAGCGCCTCAGTGAAGAAGTCGAGACGTTCTCACCCACGGTACGCATGGAGTCCATCCGACATCTTTTTGCGAAGGTAGTGGAGCGTAACTGGGACTTAATCGAAATAGATGTAATCAACGCGTTTGCAACCTCCACTTTGCCAGAACCAGTGTACATGGAAGTTCCCAAAATGTGGCAACATTTATATCCTGGAAAAGTGTGCAAAGTTTCAGGGGCACTCTACGGCCTATCCTGGAGTCCGAAGACGTTTCACGATCACATCGACGACTGGTTCAGACAAAATGGATTTGAACGTTCTACAGGCGATTCATGTCTCTATCTGAAACGGCCTTCAGCTTTTCAAGAATCAGATATCGGCAAACACATCAGAATTCAAGACAAACAAGTCTGGATCGACAACGTTGAACGCAAGGTTACCTGGGGCAACGTGCAAGCCACCAACGTAAGTGCCAAAATTGTGTCAGTGGACAACAAGATCAACGGCACGATTTTGCTTCAATCAGACGACGGCACAAGTTCATCATGCAACAACCCAGGCGACGAAACAGGAGAAGTCAACTGTTCGTGCGTGTGCTTCGTGGACGACATTTGCTGTGGGGGCACTCCAGAAGGCATTGCAGACTTCAGGACACGCATTACTAAGAACTTCAAAATTCGCGATTTCGGCACTCCCACAGATTTTGTTGGCTGCGAGATACGCTACGACAAATCGGCAGGCGAACTGTTCTTCACGCAGTCCAAGTACATTCAGAAAATGGGTGAACGCTACGGGATATCCACACCTGTGGGAGACGCGTCAATCAGTCCACTCACCAATTCTGTCAAATTACTACCCACACAGGACGGTGATACTCTCGCAGATGCTACGGAATTCCGCAGTATTGTCGGCGCCATGCATTATGCTGCACACTGCACGCGACCATGCATTGCACAGTCTGTAGCTGAACTGTCCAAACATCTTGTCCAGCCCAACCACACTCACATGCAACAGGCACACAAATGTCTGACCTATCTTCTGGCCACACAAGACATAGGCTTGTGTTACACACGCAACCCTCACAAAGGTCCACAAGGCTTGAAGGTGCCGATAAAGTTGGGCACAATCACTGGCTTTGCCGATGCATCATTTGCTGAAGATGTTGCAACACGTCGCTCTCATACGGGCTTTGTGTTCATACTCAACGGTGCAGCTATCTCATGGTGTTCTAGATGCCAAGATCGAGTAGCCAACAGTACCGCAGAAGCAGAATTCCGAGCGTATAATTCAGCTGGGCGTGAGGCATTGTTTTTACGAAAATTAGATTACGATTACATGAACCATGCTCAGCGCAGTAAGGCTCAGGCTCCGACAATGATTTGGGACGATAACCAAACGACAATCAAGTGGTTGAAAACTCACGGTCATCACGCGAAGACGAAACATATCGACACCGCGGTGCTATCAATCCGCGAACACATCATTGAGCTCAAGGCGCTAGATGTTGATTACGTAGACACGGTCGCTCAAGTTGCAGACGTGCTTACGAAATCGCTGACGCCAGCTCATCACTGGAATCTTTCGCGGTTCATGCTGGGCAAGCAGGTCCCTTCGCGACTGTGGCACAAGCGCAACGACTCAGAAACCTGAGGGCGGGTATGATGCGCCAGCTTTCTGGCTGACTCTCAGTGCCCAGCAGACCCCCAAAAGGTCTGACTAAGACCCCCCTGTAAGGCGGGACATTTGGTTAAGTCAACTGTCATTGTCAAGTCTGTGTCAGGTCACATGATGACCCAGTCTAGAATCGTTATTACCGGCGCAGCCGGGAATACACCGACTCTTCAGACCAACCCTACGGTGTGTGTGTGTGCTGCGGGTTCACTTTTGGTTCCCCGGGCGTGCGGGTTCCTTCCCCTTCCATCTTCAGGCCGTCCCCGCTACGCCCTGATGCTATGGTCCCCGTCGTAGGTCATGGAGACCCAGATTTTTCGCTCGCTCTGCGCTCGCATCTGCAGCACATCGATTGTCTGATTTTGGAGTCCTTCCGAGCCTTCGCTCAAGGCCAATTTTGTTCAGTGTCCAGAGGATCGGCTGCGCTCAACAATTCCTGGCAAATCTCGTACCTGGTGCCCACGAGCGAGTGGGCATAGTACTCGCCTGATATAATCAGCACAAATCTTCCTGTGGTGTGCAGGAATGTCAAGCAATCCCCCAAGAACCACCAACAACTCTCGCCGAGCCGGCGAGACTCAGGAAGATGCCGACGCACGCGTCGCTGCAGAGAATTCAGCAGCCGCCGCACTCGCCGCCGCATCCGGACCTGAGCACCA
>NHEN01000180.1 GCA_002172625.1 Verrucomicrobiaceae bacterium TMED86
ACAACCGAAGTCGCCCTAAATCTGCTCGCGCAAGAGGGACTATTGGTGGACCAAGGTCGAGTTCATCGAGGGCGGGACGGTGGGACCGGTGGCGGGACGGCAGAAGACCGGATGACCTCTGATCTGTTCCCCTCTCAAAGGCGGCTGCCATGATCTCCTGCCCGGAGGCGGAATGTAGCGCGAATTCTGGCATCGGAGAAACCTATCTTGGTTTCATATAGGATTTCATTGGAAAAATGTTCGCAAACGCTGAGGAGATGGGCAGCTTTCAAGACATCACTAACGTAGGAATGGAGCGCGTGCCGCCTGATAAATTGTTGAGCAAACCCTGTCCTATGCACTGTGTCGAAAGCTGATCAGAAGTGATCAGGCGGTCGTTGATACTCTCACGAAAAACCTCTGCGAAAATAAGGGGACGTGGTCTAGCCTATTTCAACAGATCGTAGCTGGCTAGCCCCCAACCCATCAAAATTTTTCATGAAACACCTCAATCCTGCCAATCAAAGTGGCCCTGGCAATCGTCGGTTTAGCCTTGTTTTCCTCCTTCTCTCAACCGTTCTTCTGAGCCTGGCAAAGGCCGATATTGTCATCAATGAATTGATGGCGCGCAACCGCGGTGCGCATACCAACGCGGCCGGCGACGACCGGGCGGACTGGATCGAACTTCACAACAACGGCGCGCTGCCTGTCGATCTGACCGGTTGGCACCTGAGCGACGATACCTCAAATTTCAGCAAGTGGACCTTCCCGACAGCAAACATTCCCGCGGGCGGCTACCTCGTCGTGTATGCCGACAGCGCCACCGAGTCGGTGATCTCCGGAGAGCTGCACGCGAACTTCTCTCTCGGCGACGAAGGTGAGGCGCTCACTCTGGTCGCCGCGGACGGCGCCACCGTCATCGACGCTATCACCACTTTCGAATTCAGCACGGGCGAGCTCGGATATCCGCCGCAGAACGAAAACATCTCCTACGGTCGCGATACCTCGGGCGGCTACGGTTATTTCGACCCATCAAGTCCGGGCACAATCAACGCGGGCGGCGCGACAGACTTCGTTGCCGACACCAGTTTCGATCACGACCGCGGGTTCTACTCCGCGGCCTTCGATCTGGTGATCTCGAGTAGCACGCCGAGCGCGGAAATTTACTATACCTTGGACGGCAGCAATCCCGACACGGGCAGCACGCTTTACTCCGGGCCGATCCCGATCAGCGAGACCACCTGCGTCCGTGCACGGGCATACAAGGCCGGCCTCTACCCGACCAATATCGACACCCACACCTACATCTTTGTCGCCGACGTGGTGAACCAGAGCCCGACCGGCAACACCCCGCCCACTCCCGACTGGCCGTCGTCCAATGTCAATGGTCAGGTCATCCAGTATGGCATGGATCCGGACGTCACCCAGGATCCTGACTACGCCGACCAAATCGACGACGCCTTGCTCGCGATCCCAACCATCTCGCTGGTGACCAAGCTCGACAATCTTTTCCATCCCAGCACCGGGATCTACGTCAACGCGAGCAGCGAGGGAGACGCCTGGGAACGGGTGACCTCTGTGGAGCTTCTGAATCCCGATGGCACCAAAGGCTTCCAGGAAAACGCGGGTCTGCGGATCCGTGGCGGCGCCAGTCGTAATTCCGGAGTTCCAAAACACGGCTTCCGACTGCGTTTCCGTCGCGAGTATGGCACCGCAAAGTTGGACTACCCGATCTTCGGACCCGACGGACCCGATTCGTCCAATGGCGTTGACCTCCGCTGTTCGCAGACTCCGGGCTGGCACTACTTCGACGGAAACTCGGTTTTTGCCCGGGATGTTTTCGCCCGGGATCTCCAGATTGCCCAAGGTCAGCCTTCGACCCGGGGTGACAAATACCATCTCTACCTGAATGGCGTCTATTGGGGGATGTACGAGACCCAGGAGAATCTTGAACAATCGTTCATGGCTGAGAACCATGGTGGCGAAAACGAAGACTACGACATCATCGGCAAGAAAAAACATGGCCACACCATCGACGGATCCGATGCCGCCTATCGGGAGCTTCACGCGATGACCATGGCAGGCTTTTCCGGTGACGACGGCATGGACAACTATTACCGCGCCCAGGGCCTCGAGAGCGACGGGGTGACCCGCAATCCGGCCTACACCCGGCTCCTCGATGTCGAGGCACTCACCGACTACATGCTCGTTCACTACTGGACGGGCGAACTCGACGGGATGGCCGGCAGATGGGGTCTCAACAACTACGTCTGCGCCTTCAATCGCAAGAACCCCGATGGCTTCAAGTTCTTCAAATACGATTCAGAGTGGAGCCTCGACGTCGGATTCTCGAACAACGTGACCCGAACCGACAACAATGGAAATTTCGACAGGTTCAACGCCTTGGTGATCCATGGAAGAGCGGTTCTAAATCCGGATTACCTGATCGCCTTCGCCGACCGCACGCACAAACACTTCTTCAACGACGGCATCATGACGCCGGAGAATGCCCTCGCGCTCTTCACCAAGCGAACCGATGAGATCGATCTCGCCATCATCGGCGAATCCGCCCGATGGGGCGACGCCAAAACAAGCACTTCGCCCAAGACGCGGAACGGCACCTGGATTCCCGACGTCAACCGGACCCGAAACTGGATTTCCACTCGCACCGCGACCGTGCTCAACCAGCTGCGCACCGCCCGCTGGTATCCGGATCTCGACGCCCCGGTATTCAACCAGCACGGTGGCGAAGTGGCTCCGGGCTTTGGCTTGGAGATCAGCAATACCGAAGGAAACATCTACTACACGACGGACGGCAGCGACCCGCGCCTGCCCGGCGGTGAAATCAACCCGGGCGCCTCCAGGATCTACGGAGCCACCCGCGAGTATATTAATTTCGCGGCTGGTTCCGACTGGAAATACAATGAAACCGGGGACCTCGGCACCGCTTGGCGGGCGAAGGATTTTGACGACTCGGCATGGCCCAGCGGACCGGCACCGCTCGGGTTTGGCAACATCACTGGGACAAGCATCGCAACTCTGGTCAACGTCAGCATCCCGCGCGAACTCACGTTCTACTGCCGCAGGAATTTCGAAATCGAAGACGCTGAATCGATCATCAATGCCGCCATCCAAGTTCACGCCGATGGTGGTGCCGTCGTCTACATCAATGGCACCGAAGCAGCCCGTGATGAAATGCCTGACGGCCCGATCAATCACTCGACGCCCCCGACTTCAGACGGTAATGAAGGGGTATTCGACACGATCGCCATCGACCACAACCTGCTCGTCGATGGGACGAACACCATCGCAGTGGAAGTTCACAATATCAGGACTACCAGTGGCGACATGGTGCTCGACCTTGCGCTCCTCACCACCCGTCCCAACGAGGACGCGCCTATCGCGATCGACTCGACCACCACGGTGCATGCTCGCAATTTCGACGAAGGCGAATGGAGCGCTCTTAACGCAGCCACGTTCTACGCCGGCACTCCGGCGACCATGGACAACCTGGTGATCTCCAAGATCCACTACCACCCGAGCGATGCCCAAGGCGAGCTCTCCGAGTTTGTCGAACTGATGAACATCTCCGACCAGGCGGTCGATCTCTCCGGCGTGGCCTTCACCCAGGGGATCGAATTCGCCTTCGGTGATACCGCCTCGCTCTCGCCCGGCCAACGCGCCGTGCTCGTTGCCGACCCCGCTGCTTTTGAGGCCGCCTTCGGCACGGGCGCGAAGATCCTCGGAACCTTCGCCTCCAGGCTTTCAGACGGCGGGGAACGCCTCACGCTAACGGACGCCGACGGCTCTCCACTGCAAAGCCTGAGCTACAATGACAGTTCCCCTTGGCCGGGCGAGCCCGACGGTGGCGGGTATAGCCTCGTCCTGATCTCGCCTCAGTCCGCTCCCGATCACGAGCAGCCGCAGAACTGGCGCGCCAGCCTTAACCCCGGTGGCGATCCGGGCAGCAGCGACGCCACCCTATTCACCGGTGATCCGGCAACCGACCTCCTCGATTATGCGCTCGGAGATCCGGAAGCGGTCGGCATCCGCGTCGTCGACGGCGTCCCCGTTTTCGAATTCCCACGAGTCCTCGGCGCGGACGACGTCACGGTGAGCGTCGAACTCTCGAGCGACCTCATCACTTGGAGCGCCGGGGAATCAGAGCTTCTGGGCCAGTCAGAGCGAATCGGCGATGCGGCCATCCTGCAATGGTCCCTCACCAAGGAAGACAATTCACGACAGTATGCGCGCATCGTTGTCTCGTTGAATCCGTAGGCGGTTCCGGGAGCGCGCCCAATTCCATGACCTCGACGATCAACTTGTCGCTACTTCAGTTTCACGTCTCGCAATTTGTCGTGAAACATTTGGTAGATCGATGGGCACCGGGCCATCCGCAATGCCTCCCGAAGGCCGGACTTACACTAGTTTAACTAGGAAAGGGGCCCTCCCAAAATTACCGCAACAAGCAAACCATCATCTCAGCCCCTCTCTCCCCAGCACCCCCCCTTTCTCCCCCATGTCTTTTGCCAAACCTACTTTTTGACTTCACCCGCTTTGCGCGCATCGCGGCTCATTTCCTCCTGAAACATGACGGCCATGCCGCGGAGTTTTCGATTTATCTCTCGATCCCTGACGGGCTTTGATTCCCCGGGGTCGGCTTCCAGATCGTAGATGGTCAGTCTGGGATTTAGCATGGCTTTATACTTTCCGGAACGAACGGCCGCCAGTGCTCCATGACTCCCGTGATAGAAATAGGCATTCAAATATTCTTCACGATCAAAATATTGCTGCCACTCCAAGCCCTGCTCCCATCTCCGGCGTAAGGGCACATCATTATTCAATGACAGTTTTGCGGAGGGGCTGGGGATCTTTTCAACCTCGCCAATCATCATCGGCCAAAGATCTCTTCCGTCGATGACCGGGTGATCCTCCGGCAGACGAATACCAGCCGCCGTGGCCAGGGTGGGAAGCCAATCCATCGCGTTAACCACCTCACTACAAACGTGGCTTTTGACTACTTTTTGACCGGGAGCCCGGATGATTGCAGGAACACGGATACCGCATTCCCAGGTGCTTATCTTTCCGCCTTTCAGGGGCTGGTTTTTATTCCTTCCGGGGCCACGGCCATTATCGGATGTGTAGACAACGATTGTGTCATCATCCAAACCCAGTTCTTCCAGTGAATCCATGAGCCGTCCGACTCCATGATCCAACTCTTGAATGGCATCTCCATATTCTCCCCAGTTGGATGTGCCTTGAAACTTTGGGCTTACCCCCAAGGGCACGTGAAGCATGGTGTGAGGCAGATAGAGAAAAAACGGATTGTCTTTGTTTCTCTCAAAGAAAGCGATCGCCTCGTTGGTATAGAGATTTGTCAGTTCCGCCGGTTCAGCGGGACGCTTGACAACCTCGCCGTTTCTCAGAATAGGCACGCCTTCATCACCAAAATATACGGTCTCTACCGGATCGAGGTTTGAATACATGCCGTAGTGATAGTCGAAGCCTTGTGCCATCGGCACAAACGGCTCCTTATCACCGACGTGCCATTTTCCGATACAGCCCGTGGCGTAGCCATTCGCTTTGAAGAGTTCGGCAATCGTAACTTCATCAGGATGAATACCGCGATTTGAATCAGCACGTTGAACCCAGGTTTCCATCCCAATCCTACGCGGATAGGCGCCAGTTAACAGACCTGCGCGAGAGGGACTGCAAATAGGGGCAGCTGCATAATAGTCGGTAAAGCGGATACCTTCTTCGGCCAATTGGTCGATCCGGGGTGTCTTCACCTCGGTCGCGCCATAGCATCCCAGGTCGTAGTAGCCTTGATCATCAATGAAGATGATTACAATATTGGGCTTTGATTGATCACCCAATGACCAACCCGGCATCGGTGATAAAACGAAAAGCGTTATGGATAACCAAAAGAGGGTAATTCTAGATTTCATAGGTGTTAGACGAGTTGGTTGAGCTCATTTATGATCTGCGGAATATGTTTATGGGGATCTTCCTCTTCGTATTCTAATACCACATAGCCCTGGTACTCCGAATCTTTGATGAGTTGAATCACTTTGGCCAGGTCCACGTCGACCTTGGATCCGTCCGGACGCTTGCGTTTGATTTTGACCTGAACATTCACGGCATAGGGAAGACTGCGGGTGATTGCATCGTACAGTTCTTCGTCAGATTGGACGATGTAGTTCGAGGTATCGAGATTCATTCCAAACCACTGACTGTCGACAGACTCCAGGATCTTCAACATGTGGTCGATCGACATGTTCCCGTGATTCTCAACTCCCACCACGACGCCTCTCTTACTGGCAAAGTCCGCGCACTCTTGTAACGCCGCGATGGCAGAATCGATTCGCTTGCTCTCTTGGGCAAAATCTTTCGCAACGCCCGGGAAAACACGAATGTGCGAGGCTCCAAGGGTGGCAGTTTTATCAATCCAGCTTTTCGAATGGGCGATCTCCTTGTCGAGCGCCGGGCCACGTTCGACAGAAAATTTGTTTCCAATGGCCGTGCCCGACAAAGCGACGCCACGATTCTGGGCATGAAGCCGAAGATTCAATAGCGACTCCGTCGTGACCTCTGGTTCGAAAAAGTAGGTGGTGATCTCAGCAGCAGGGATCTGGTGTTCAGCGCAATAATCGACAAACTGCGTTAAGGTCATTGCTCCGTTCCCTTTATTCGGGCGACCTTTCATCCATTTGTATAACGGGCGAAATGAATAGGCGGCCAATGACAGTTGCAGGTTTGCCTGTCCTGTTCGCGGAATGGGTTGACGGGCAAGTCCTGCGGTTGGAATGCTTAAGCCTGATCCGTAGAGAAAACGTCGCCTGTTCATTTTGTTAATTCCCTGAAGCCTTCGTTACGGGCTTTATTTTTAGAAAGTTGTGCATGTTTCACAGAGGGTCAGGCAAGAAGCTCTGAGATGACTTGCCCTCCGAATTGCGAGAGCTGTTTGTGCCGACCGGCGTGGTAATAGGTATGTTTGTTATCATCGAGACCGAGCAAATGCAGAAGCGTCACGTGCACATCGCGAATATGATGTAGACATTCCACGGCTTCCGCGCCGATTTCATCCGTCGCACCGATGGTGTGTCCAGCCTTCGTTCCGCCACCTGCAAACCACATGGTCATCGCCTTGGGGTTGTGATCGCGGCCATAGCTTACCCCGCCCCGCATTCCATTGTCGGGTGTGCGGCCAAATTCGCCGCACCAAACGACGAGAGTGTCATCGAGCATGCCGCGCTCTTTCAGATCACCGAGCAATGCCGCAATCGGTTTGTCGACCGAGCGGATCAGCGAACCGTGCGCCCTCTCAATGTAATCGTGGCTGTCCCAGTTTCCGGCGTAGGCCTGAACAAAACGAACGCCCTGCTCAACCAGCCGACGCGCCAACAGGCATTTGCGGCCAAAAGCTTCGGTCTTCGCGTCACCAATTCCGTAAGCCTCCAGAGTGCTTTTCCGCTCGCCGGCGAAGTCGAGGATACCCGGCACTTCCATCTGCATGCGGTAGGCCAGTTCGTAGGAATTCATCCGGGCTTCGAGCTCCCCACGCTCCGGGCGATGGCCGAGGTGCTCCTTATTGAGCGTCGACATCAGGTCAAGGTTCTTGCGTTGGCGTTCGCGCGTGACGCCTTGAGGGGGATTTAAATCGAGGATCGGACTGCCAGTCGGGCGCAAGGGAGTACCCTGAAAGTCAGCGGGGAGAAATCCATTCGACCAGTTGGCAGCCCCTCCCTGCGGATAACTGGTCCGCGGCAGGACAACGAATCCGGGCAGATTCTCATTGAGTGTGCCCAGACCGTAATTCACCCAGGCTCCTATTCCCGGATCACCGCCAAAACGATTTCCGGTGTTGAGTTGATAACAGGCCGTCGGGTGGTTGACCGAATCCACCTGTGCACCGCGGTAGAAGCAGATGTCATCGACCATCTCCTTGAGGTGGTGCCATTCAGTGCTGATATCTGCGCCACTCTGGCCGGCCTTGATGAAATCAAAGGGGCTTTTCACAAAGTAGCGATCTCCAGAAGACATCGCACTTTCCATGTCGCCGGAACGTTTGAATTTTTTGAGGTGGTACTTGGCCAGATCAGGCTTTGGATCGAAGGTGTCAATGTGCGACGGCCCACCTTCCATCATCAAAAAGATACAGCGCTTTGCTTTTGCCGGGTGATGAGCGACGCCGGTGGTTGCGCCTGCTTCGACAGCCTTCAGCATGGAGTTGAGAGCGACGGTCCCAAGGCCGGCCCCAAGGCCATAGAGCGCTTCGCGGCGAGTTAGTGAGGCGTATGAGTGGTTCATTTTGATTAGTCCAGGTAAGCAAATTCGTTGAGGTTAAACACTACCAGGCAAACCTGACTCAGGCCCCGTGTTCGGGCATCTACATCCGCCATCTGCGTGTCCGGCTCGTAATTACGAAAGGCCGGCATGAACTCGATGAAGCTATAGGGCTCGCCGGTTTTCTCCGCCATGACGGTGCGCTCCGTCCAGTTGATGAATTCCTTCGGCTTATATCTCTTACCCTGCTCTTCTTGCGTCGCCGCTTGCCAGTGTTTCAGGCAGGTCGATCGTTCGCTTGAGGAAGGCATTCGCCCGAGCGCCAGCTCAAACGCTTTGTCGATCGTCGCCGAATCATTGAGCCCCGCCGCCAGCAATCGAGCCGCAAACGCGACGGACCGTTCCTGCACCTCTTCAGTGTTAAATAGCGTCAAGGACTGGGGTGCTACGGTCGAGGTCTCGCGAAGTTCGCACGACTTGTCCGGACCAGGCTGATTGAAGGTTTCCAGAAATGGATCGCGCAGCCCTCTGACCTTCTCGGCGTAGAGGCTGCGTCGATTACGATGTTCGGGCTTCGCGTCCGGTTCGTAGACTGATGCGGTACCACCCATGATTTGGCGGGGCTGAAGGGCGACCTCGGTATTTATGTCGGGACGGGCAGGAATCCCGCCAACCTGCAGATTCAGCTCGCCGCTGGACCAAAGGATGGCGTCGCGAAGCTCTTCCGCCGTGAGCCGACGCGGCATCAAGGTGGCATAAAGCTGCCCCTTCACGTCGCGTTCCCGGACCTGTGATGGATGGGGATGCCGTGAGCTGCGACGATAGAGCTCCGAACTCGCGATGAGTTGATTCAGCTTCTTCACCGACCAGCCATGATCCATGAACCAGCGGGCCAAGTAATCGAGTAGCTCGGGATGCGTCGGCACCTCTCCGGTGCCGCCGAAATTGTTCGGATTTCCGGCGATGCCTTTGCCAAAATTCCAGGCCCAGACCCGGTTGACCATGACCCGTGCGGTCAGCGGGTTTTCCCTGTCACTAATCCATTCAGCGAGCGCGAGTCGGCGGCTACCTCTACCTGCCGGAAAATCATGGGGCTTCATACGACCCAGACTCTGGGCAGCACTGAGTGCACCTGGGCTCACCGGATCGGTGGGAGAATAGGCACTGCCTCCGGCAAGAATGCGATCCTGCTCCATCGTGCCTTTCCCCCAAGGTTGGTTCGGCAGAAGTATTCGCTTACTCACNCTTTTCACCGGTATGGTATTCCCCGTGTAGACCGAGAAGGCGATCGGGCGGGTCCGGTCCAGCTCCCATTTGTGGCGATTGAGATTTTTNCTCAGTCGTGACATGGAGGCTTCATCCCCGGGATCGAGTCCATTATCACCGACCTTAGCCTCACCAGATTCCTGTGTTTTCTGAGCCTTCACTTTCGCAAGTAGGCTTGCATGTTGGCCCTGGTAGCCGGCAATCTTAGCCTTTACCCATTCTTCCGATTGCGCAAAGCCGGCTCGATTCTCTTCCTCNAGAAANGGAGCCTCGCGCTCGGAGNACTGGGTGGTCGANAACACCGCCATCATGCGGTAGTAGTCGCGGGTCGGCACGGGATCGAACTTATGGTCGTGGCACTTCGCGCATTGCATGGCGTGAGCGAGGAACGTCTGGCCGACCGAATCCGTAACATCGTCCAGCCACAGCTGACGTGTCTCTTTGAAAACGCTCATCCCGGTCTGCTCCCANGGCCCCATCCGCANGAAGCCGGTGGCGATCAGCATTTCCGAATCANCAGGGTCAAGCTCGTCCCCCGCGATCTGTTCGCGGATAAATTGATTGTAGGGTTTGTCATNGTTAAAGGCCCGCACCACATAGTCCCGGTAACGCCAGGCATTTGGACGGGTATAATCATTGGCAAATCCTGCNGAGTCCGCATACCGCACCACGTCCAGCCAGTGACGCGCAAACTGCTCGCCGTATTGAGGCGTGGCCATCAACTCGTCTGCCAGAGCTTTCACGGCATCGCCGGGATGCTTCGCGTAGGCGGTTGCAAAAGATTTGACCCGATCAGGTGTGGGGGGCAGCCCGGTCACGTTGAAGCTCATCCTGCGGATCAGATGCCGGGCCTCCGCATCGGGAGCAGCTTCCAGNCCTGCCTCGGCAAGTTTTTTATCGATGAACCAATCGATGGGGTTTTTCCCTGCCGGAACATCCGGCACATTCAACGGGCGATAGGCCCAGAGTTGGGTTGTTTCGTAGCGACGATTCTGCCAATCGGCAGACAGAGCTTGCGAAGTGGCCACCACCTCGCCTTCCGCGTATTTTTCCTCAATCAAAGCGATCCGTTTGTCATCCGGCCAGGGAGCACCGTGGTCGATCCAGTCGCGAATCCACCATTGCTCCTCTTCGGTCAACTGATCCGCCTCCTTAGGCGGCATCTCGAAGTCTTCCTCCTTACGCGTGGTGACAAGGTAGAGAAAACTCTCCTCCCCTTTGCCAAGAATCACGACCTCCTCGGCAAAGGAATCACCGCCTTTAAGNAGGGCCCCGCGTGTCAGCATATTGAAGTCGCCCTTGATCTTGTCCGGGTCATCGCCGTGACAGGCATGACATTTTTCGGCAAACAGNGGCTTCACTTTCAGGGCGAATAATTTTTCGCCTTCCGTGACCTCGCCCGCCCAGAGCCCAGAGGTCAAGCTCATGANAACCACCGCTATCCAAAATGTTCGATCAACAATCATATCTTACTAANCCAACTAAAGTCGTCCNTCTTCATAGATACCAGCAATCTCCTTTGCNTCGAGCGCCACGCCATAAATCGCNAATTCATCGATCCNCCCATTCAGGGTGCGAATGACGTTCTCCCAGATGGGATCACTCCAGTTCCCCAGATCCGCTTCTCCGATTCGCATGGCAGGCAAGGGTTTGTGTCTCTGCGTTCCTCCTGCTATGGGCAACACTTCCCCGTTNACATAGTGCTTCACTTTGCCAACTCCTTTTTCCGCAGTNACTGCNAGAAAGAGCCATTGGCCACTGCGGGAAGGATCCCAGAATTCCTCCGATAAATAACGGCGGTTATGCTTCGGTATATCTACTACGCCCATCGGACTCGCAGCAAAATGAAGATGCCCCGAGTGTGACAGCTGCCAGTGGATCTCGTTTTCATCAAAGTAGTCGGTCAGAAACAGGGAGTTGAGATGGCGATCAAGCGCATCAATCCGCACCCAGGCGTAGAGCGTGAGGGCATCCCATTCACCGGGAATATCAAAACGGACGCGATCCCCCTCGGCCCGAAAATCCAGCGCCGTCTTATTCCGCCAGCGGCCCTCCGCGACCCGGGCTCCGACGATTCCTCCATCCAGTTCCGAACCGTCTCCATGCAATCCCCGATTGCGCAAACGACGGGTCGCCGCAGTGAGGTTTTCGAAATCGTAATAGGCAATTAAGCGCGGGTCGCGGCGGCGCTCCAGGCTAGCTTCTTTCCAGGCAGCGTAGCGTAATTCCTCTCGGGTGCTCGACCCGGCAATCACATCGGAAATATCCGGGATACCATCCACGTTTCCAGCGCTTTGCGGAATCGCTGATCCGGACTCAAGTCGGGCGGAGTCGCCACCGAACAACAACAGGGGTTTGCCGTTTTTTCCCGTGGCACGCACCTCGCCATCGAACACGATCAGGTCTGTTTTTTGATCCTCACCGACAGATAAGCCAAAGCTGGTACCCAGGTCTTCCAGCAAGACGTCGCTGGAGCGCACTTCAAAGCCTCGTGCTGCCGGAGGTACGTCCGCCTTCAATTTCCCACGGCGGAGAATAGCGGCATCCTTGTTGACCAACTCCAATTCAGCAGGACCTGAAAGACTGACCGAAGCGCCGCCGAAAAAATCGATCTGCGCAAGACCCTGCCTGAGAACCAATCGTCCCGGCTCAAGAGCCACCCCAACTGTCAGCTGCTCACGATCCCACACGGCTTCCGCTTCTGCGGTGATCACCGCAACCCCGCGAGCAGCGACCCGCCGGGGCACCTCTTTATATTCTGAGGATGATTGGGTCTTCAACAGAACCGTAAGCGCCAGTAAAATGGCGATCGCCGCTGCTGCCATGGCCCACCATTTGAAACCAGATGCCTTGCGGGATACCGGAGAAAAATCGACCGCATCGACCTCTGCAGCCGCAGAGGAATCATGCAACAAGGAATCGAGGCGCGCCAGCTTCACATATGACGCTCTGGCATCGGGATCCTCTTCCAAGCACGTTTGCAGCATCTCGTATTCCTGATCGGAAAGGCGTTGGTCCAAGTGGGCTTGGATAAGTTTATGCAATTGTTCCAAATCCAGCTTCATCACCTACATAACTCCCGATCCGGATCAAATTGCCCGGTGATTCTGAAAAATTGTTCAGCTGGCATTCAGTCGCCCTTCGATACAGCCCTGCAACTGAGTGCGGATACGATCCAATGCCTTATAAAGGGCCGTCGCGGATTTACCGAGGTCGGTTGCCACTTCTTTGATGCTTTTATCTCCCTGATAAGACGCTCGGATCAGTTCCCGCGACTTTGCTGGCAGTTGGTCGAGGCACGCCTGCAAACATAACAAGTATTGCTCACTGGATACCTTCTCTTCACCCTCTTCACTGGCATCGGCCAGCAGTTTCATCAAATCGCCATGAAATACATGCCGGTCACGCCCCATGGTGCGCCGAAACTTGAGCACCTCGAATCGCGCGATAACCCGGGCCCAATTCATAAAATCTGTTTCAGGATCGAACTGATCCCACTTTCGCCACATCACCAGGCTCACGGTCTGGACCACATCATCCACGGCCGCCCAATCAAGCCCCGTCGAGCGCACGAACGCCCGGATGTGTCGCTCGTACTGAGTGAACAACTCGATGAATAGTTCTTCGGTGTTTTCTGATGAATGGCTGGACATGAACTGGGTTATGTTAGCTTAGAGAAACCAGCTTACCACCATTCTCTGCTGACTGATAGATCTTCTCAATCATCTTAACATCCCGCAGCCCCATCTCTCCGGGTGTCTTAAAGGTCTTTGCCCCCTTCTTGATCGCTTTAGCGAATTCATCCAGCAGCACGGACTGCTGCAGAGTTTGCTCAAGCTCTATCTTCGTATACCCATGAAAGAGTGCTTTGGGGTTAGGTTTTCCGTTTGATTGGGTAAAGGCACTGCCCCACCCTTTAGGACTTCTAGGAGCGCCCTTGATCTCTACGATACCTCGCTCTCCCATCGTGGAACACTGGTGGTAACTGTGACTGTAACTGGCGCGGCACAGGGCCTGAAAGCCGCCCTCAAACTGTAGCTCGTAGCTCATCGTTTCCTCGACGCCATCCGGGAACAACTCGGGATGCACTTTACTCGCCATCCCCCGCACCGCTATCGGTGTCTGGCCCGTGAGATAACAGGCTGCCTGAATCGGGTAAACCCCGGTATCAAACAGTGCACCCCCGCCTGCCATTTTGGGATCGAGCAACCAATTTTTGATCTTGTCTTTGTTCGGTCCTTGTAACCCTCTGGCGTAACCCCAGGAAAATTCGTAGTTGCCGGAGGAAAGCTTCCCGAGCTTGCCCTCACCTGTGATTTCCGTGGCTTTCACGTGGTGCGGCTCCCAGTGGAGACGGTAATTCACTCCCAAAAGGACGCCGGCCTCTTTAGCCGCGGCGATCATAGCCTCACATTCTTCGCTGGAGATCGCCATCGGCTTTTCCACCATGACATGCTTGCCCGCTTTGGCGCATTTGATCGCATATTCGGCGTGCATGGAGTTGGGCAGGGCGATGTGCACGATATCGATGCGATCGTCCGCTGCTAACTTATCGATTTGATCGTAACCGTAGATCGCATCTTCCGGAAATGTGTACTGCTTTGCCCATTCGCTCCCTTTTTCAGAACTACCGGTAATGACACCGGCAAGCCTGACATGAGAGCAAGCGGAAACTTCCGGTGCGATACATCCCGTGGCGTAGCCTCCCAGCCCGACGACCGCCAGACCAAGTTTCTTTTTATCGGAGTCCAGAGAGTTTGCAATGAGGGGCGCAGTTTGCGCTGCCATAGCGGTCGCCAAACCTTTTACGAACGTCCGGCGGTGGGTCTTATGGTGGGCTGGTGGAATAGGTTTCATCTAACAGGTTTTTGTGGGTTGTAGTAATGAGGGTGGACTAAAATTTAAACGTAGCGACATGCGCCGCTCTCCGCGTAGTCACGGCGACCCAATGAAAGTCTCCGCTGTCATCAGCAATGAAATCGATTGAAGTCGCCGGATCCGGAAATGGCAGGCGGGCTATCTGTTTTCCGCTTTGCGAAATGATCGTCACCCCGTCGGGTTCAGCTACCCAAAGGTTTCCGCGGGGATCGAGAGAGACTCCATCCAAACCTTTCGGAAAAGCCGCGACGGGTTCGGGGACATCTGACACTTCGCCACGCTCGTTCAAGATAAACCGGAACAGTTTTCTTTGTTTCGAATCACCGATAAATAGGCGGCGCCCGGATCGGTCAAAGGCGATCCCGTTCGGCATTGCCAGCGACTTGATTGGCGCGGTGAGTTCGTTCGTATCGGGATCGTATCTTAGGACATACTGACCGGGTAGTTCCTGCGTTTCCAGGGGGCGCTTCCGGTAGAGAAAATTAGGGTCGGTGATCCATACACTGCCATCCGTGGGATGAACACGCAGGTCATTGGGGCGATTGATCCTTTTATCCCCCAGTCGATCTGCCAACACGCTCTCCACTTCCCCTTCCATCGACAGGGACACGAGTCGTCTTGTGGTTTGTTCGACGGCATAAAAACTGCCTTTGCCTGCTCTTGCAGGGCGTATCGTGCTGGTTTCAGGAGTCGATTCGAGCCACAGCCTGAGCCCCCGTTCTTCGCTCCAACGAAATACCAAGCCATCGTGGTGGGCAGCATAGATCAGCTCCGTATTTTTTCCTCCTGCACCGCTGAATGTTGCCCATTGTGCTCCTTCGCAGCCATGATAGCCACCCCCCAGGCGGATCCAGTGATCTCGAAGCGGCGTGGGAGACTTATCCAGCTGTTCAGCTTCCAGGGCCAATGAGACCGCCCCGGTTGTTCCATGGCCGAGATAGAGATCGAAAAAATCGTCGAGCGCATCCACGGCAAGTAGGTGGTGATCTGCAGCTCGCAGCAAGCCATGTGGTGCTCCGGAGATTTCGGTCAAGCCGGTAGGAACTCCGAGGCGAAACGCCTGGTTCCGAAAGGCGACTGCCCGCGTCGATGGTCGATCGTGTTCACCGCAAACAATCGCCACCGGAGGATCGTCGGCCGAGAGGTGCGCGATGGGAGACTGCGCGGTGTAGTTCGCCGGGACTTGATGGAAGAAACCACCCATGAATTTTGCCCAGTTTTCCGCCCGTGTATTTTGGATGTGTGGTGAGCTAAGATCCGTCTGGGCGCCCATACCCACTGCAGCATTCGGACGGCTGAGCGGGTCGCTATGATTGACGACCGCTGCCATCACAGCCAAGTAGCCGCCTGCAGATGAGCCGGTCACACCAATTTTTCCGGGGTCGATACCGTATTCATCGGCATGTTCCCGTAAATAGCGAATGGCCGCTTGAACATCATGCAGCTGCGCAGGGGCCGGTGCCACTCCCGAAAGCCGATAGTTCGAGCTGATCGCCACATAGCCTCGATCAGCCAGATCTTCGGCTAGGGGATGCATAAACTTCTTCGATCCCTTTGCCCAAAATCCTCCATGAAGACACAGAACAGCGGGCCGGAGCTCATCATCATCAGGCCGGAAGACATCAAGAAGCAGTGGGCCGGTGTCATGCTCAGCAAAAGTGACATCCAGCCATTTTTTTACCGGCAGGTCACGGTCAGAGCCAGCCAGACCCTCGGCAGCTGATCCGCTTGAGAACGCACAAGCGACCACGACATACCCAATGAGTGAATGGAGTTTTCCCATTATACCCACTTAACTCCCTCCTAATTCCGAATTGCCCAAGAAATTCGGAATTTTGTCGCGATTGCGGACAGAGGCAAAACGGCACAGAGCCCAAAGGGCTCATCGCATAATCGCCCCTTTCTCCCCCATGTCCTCCGCCAAACCCCAGTTTCCGCGACCCTCCCGCCAAAAACGATTTTCTAGCACCCCCAAGAGAAAAAAGGGGGCAGGCATAGAAATCGTGCATCTATCTTGGGTAAAGATCACCCCGCAGGCGTGGTGTGATCACTGCCGGCAAAAAGGCGAAACAGATTGCCAAGGTCCCGGAACAATAGAACCTACCTCAATCCCTCCAGCGGCGTCTTGCCCTGCACCTTGGTTTTCTTTCTGCCGTAGTAGTCAGGTTTACTTGTCTGGGCCTTGCCTGTGGTGCGTCCGCTCTTGTCCTTGAAGGTGGTAGTCTGCCTGCCGTAATAATCCGGCTTCTGGGTTTCCGATGAGCCAATCACTCGGCCACGGCTGTCTTTATATACTGTCTTCACCCTCCCGTAGTAATCGGGTTTACTGATTTCTGCCGTGCCTATGGTTCTTCCTCGGCTGTCTTTGTATACGCTTTTCTTTCTGCCGTAGTAATCAGGTTTGCTTGTTTCAGCCGTGCCTGTGGTTCTTCCCCGGCTGTCTTTGGATACGCTTTTTTTCCTGCCGTAATAATCAGGTTTCTCGGTAATGATCTCCCCTGTTTTATGGCCGCTGCAATTTTTGATGACTGACTTTTTCCTGCCGTTCTCATCTTCCTTGTCGGTGACGATGGAATTGTCTGCCAGTAACGCTGTTGCACTGATGGTCATGATGCTTAAGGCTGTGGTGATCGATTTACTTTTCATACGGACGGTTAGTCCTAATTCACTGGCAGAATATTCAGATTGATTTCCAACACGTGCATCCATGCTCAAAAACATACTCCTCCCCTTACCGCCGGCACTCTGGGATCTTCAGGCTGCAGCTTGGTTCGAGGAGCTGAGAGCTTTGCAAGATGCTTTGATGCTGGGCCTCGTCGTATGGCTGACCGGCTTTCTTGAGCTCAACGAGCTGTTTGAGCTGTGGTAGCTCATAAATGGCTGGTTGGTAGAACTTCGCCCAGGTGGGCATTAAATAGGCGGTAGATGACCTCATGATCGCCCCGATCAATACTGGTTAGGAATTCCATTCGATGATTGGGACAAGGGGTGGAAACTGGATCATACAGACCTCTAAGAGCAGGCCTCTCCAGGTCTGCGATTTCCTTTGATTTTATGAGCATTTCATAAAAATTAATTAATTTTGTTTGACATAATCATGAATTTTTTTAATTTGACGCTGATATGGACCTCAAAAAAACCCTATTATTAGTCGGACTTTCATCTGGATTAGCTCACGCTGACGCTCACGCTGCCGTTGAAAGTGCTCTCACTGCTTCCTACGGTTCGGAGTATATCTACCGTGGTGTTAACGTTGGCGACGACCACGTTAGCCTTAACTTAACC
>NHEN01000181.1 GCA_002172625.1 Verrucomicrobiaceae bacterium TMED86
GGGTCGCGTGATGGTGTGGTAAGGACAGAGGGAGTAGACCTTGGGGTCAGCCGAGGTGAGTTGTTGGAGGGCGGTGAGGGCGCCCTCTTGTAGGATGGTGTCGGCGTCGAGAAAGAGAAGCCATTCCCCCTTGGCCCGTTCGGCTCCTTGATGACAGGCCCAGGGCTTGCCGTGCCATCCCCCGGGGAGGGCCTGAGCTTTGAGAACGGCAGCGCCCAGCTCCTGCGAGACTTGGGCGGTGCGGTCTTTGGAACCGTCGTTGACGACGATGATTTCCAGCGGGGACGTGTCTTGAGTCTGGAGGGATGCGAGGAGGTGCCGGATGTTCTCTTCTTCGTTGCGGGCTGGGATGATGATGGAGATGGAGGGAGCGTCCGTTGATTTTTTCGGGGAGGGTCTCAACCACCTGGGGCGGCCGAGGATGAGCCACAATGCGGGAGCGCAGAGGATGGCGACTCCCGGGAAGATCAGCAGAAAGGCGTTCATCGGTTCGTCAGGAGACCGGGTGACGCTTGATGATGCGGTCGGCGCAGCTTTGTCCGGAGAGGATCACCATGGGCATGCCGCCGCCGGGGTTGGTGCTGCCGCCGGTGAAGTAGAGGTTGCGGTATTTGCTGGAGGTCTTGGGAGCTTTGAAGCCGTAGTTCTTTTTCCAGTCGGTAACGACGCCGTAAATTGACCCTTGGTTCGAGCGATACATGCGCTCGATGTCGATGGGAGTGAGGAAATCTTCGGTCACGATGGAGTCGCGCAATCCGGTGAGACCGCATCGTTCCATCTTGTCGATACAGCGGTCTTTGAGGGCAACGTAGTCCTCGTGAGTGATGCCGGAGTTGTCTTCGAGCGGGGGGATGTGAGGAAGGATTTTGATGTTGTCGCATCCCTCCGGTGCTTTGTCGGGATCGGTGCGGGTGGGGGCGACGACGTAGAGGGTGGGGTCGTCGGGGAGTTGTTTTTTATGGAAGACGGTCTGGAAGTGTTTGTGCTGGTTCTCGGAGTAGAAGAAATTGTGGTGGGCGAGCTGGGGGAAGACGCAATCGGTGCCGAGGTGGAGGACGATACCGGAGCAGGCCGGGGCAAACTTCTCGAGCTTGCGGGTGAAGGTAGGCGGTTCGTTGAGGAGTTTTTTGTAGGCCGGGATCACTTCCATATTGCTGACGATGATGTCGGCGGAGTGGACGGTGCCGTCGGCGAGGCGGATGCCGGTGACGGACTTGCCGGATTTTTCGATGGCCTGGACATCGGCGCCGAGGTGCACTGTGATGTTCATTTCCTCCATCAACTTGCCGAGGCCGACGGCGAGGTTGTACATGCCGCCGCGGACATACCAGAGGCCGTAGTCGAACTGGATGACAGGCATGAGGTTCATGTAGCCGGGGGAGTCGAGCGCGGAGGAGCCGACATACTTGATGAAGTATTCGAAGATGAGTCGCATCTGGGGGTCGCTGAGGCGCTCGTGGATTGATTGGGACATCGAGTTTTTATAGTCGATGGCGCCGGTGAAGAGTTGCAGGTTGTAGTGTTTGAAGAACTCCCAAAGTGAATCGAGGCCTTTGTCGAAGTAGCCGCTGTCGATGATGTCGTATTGCCCACGGGCGTAAGTGAGGAAATCTTGAAATTCGCGCCAGTGGGAATCGAGGTCACCGGGGAGCTTGGCGAGTTCGGCCCGCATGAGGTCGTCTTCTTGGTAGAGATCGATGGTGGGTTTCCCTTCGAAGAAATTGCGCCATTGGGGGGTGACGGCGTCGAGTTGGACGTAGTCGGCCATCTTTTTGCCAGCGCGTTGGAAGAGGTTTTCGAAGAATTGCGGCAGGGTGAAGATGGAGGGGCCGAGGTCGAAGGTGTAGCCGTTGAGTTCTTTAATGTTGAGTTTGCCTCCGATGCGTTCGTTTTTCTCGAAGACCTCGACTTCGTATCCGGCGGCGCGAAGAGAGATGGCGGCGGAGAGTCCGCCGAGGCCGGAGCCGATGATGGCTACTTTCTGGGGTTTCATGATGGGAATATTCTGGTGACTCTGACCTTGTGAATGTGTGAGTGGAAACTAGCTTCGTCTAGTGAGAGAAATGAGCTTGCAGGAGATTGTCGAAGAGCAGCGGGAATTCTTCCGGTCCGGGGCGACGCGCGATCTGGAATGGCGTCGCGAGAAGCTGTCGCGATTGGAAGCGGTGCTCATTGAGAAGAGGGAGGAGATTTTGGAGTGTCTGGCGGCTGATTTGGGGAAGCCGGGAATGGAGGCCTTTTTGGCGGAGTATTATTTCCTCCTGGAAGAGATTCGGCTGGTGCGAAAGAAGCTGAAGGGATGGTTGAAGAAAAAGCGGGTGAGCTCGCCTTTTTACTTTTGGCCCTGTCGGAGTTGGATTGAGCGGCATCCTTTTGGAGTGGTTCTTATTATGGCTCCCTGGAACTATCCTTTTCAGTTGTCCCTGAGCTCTTTGCTCGCGGCGATTGCAGCGGGGAATACCGTGGTGTTGAAGCCTTCCGAGCTGGCCTCGCAGAGTGAGCGATTGATTTCGGAAATTGTTGGAGAGGTTTTTGCAGGCCAGGGCGCGGCTGTTGTGACCGGCGGAGTGGAAGTGGCGAAGGGCTTGTTGGGGGAGAAATTCGACTTCATCTTTTTCACGGGCAGCACGGCGGTGGGTCGTGAGGTGGCGGAGATCGCGGGGAGAACGCTCACGCCCTCCTTGTTGGAGTTGGGTGGGAAATGCCCCTGTGTGGTGGGTCCGGGTGCAGATCTGGTAAAGAGCGCGCGGCGCTTGGTGGCGGGGAAATTGATGAATGCGGGGCAGACTTGTTTTGCGCCTGACTTTGCCCTGGTCGAGGCCCGGGTGGAGGAGGAATTTCGCCAATGTCTCCGGGACGTGCTGGAGGAAGTTTCCTGGGACGCGGAGATGGCGGGGATCATTTCGGAGCGGCATGTGGAACGATTGCAGGGCTTGTGTGTCGGGGAGGTGGAACAATTTGGCGAAGATGATTTGGCGAGGCGCTATTTGGCTCCTCGTTTGATTGCGGGCGTGGATTGGAATCATCCTGCGATGAAGGAAGAGGTCTTTGGTCCGGTGTTGCCGGTGATGACTTTTGGGAGCGAAGAAGATCTGTTAGAGAGCTTGGGGAAATTGGAGAGTCCGCTGGCGGTGTATTGTTTTTCGACGGAGGAGGATTTTGTGGAAAAGGTGACGGGTTCGCTGCCTTCGGGTTCGCTCTGTGTGAATGATACCATGAAGCAGTTTTCGCAATTGCAGCTTCCGCTGGGGGGGGTGGGTCAAAGTGGGTCTGGCCGGTATCGCGGACGATTTGGAGTTGAGGCCTTGGGCTATGAGAAGTCGGTGACGAGGAGATATTTTGTGGGGAAAGATTTGATGGAGATGATGCCTCCCTATGAGAAGGCCTTTCGCTGGATAAAGAAGTTCATGCGTTGAGGGTCTTTCATGACGTGAATTAGTTGGCTGCTTTTGTCAGGATGCCCGAGGCAAAGTCTACCGGTGTCCGTTTCTGGTCGTAGACCTCGTCGATAAGATTAGTGGTGATCCGAGCGCTTTCGTAGATGGTGGGAAGTCCGCTACCGGGATGAGTTCCACCTCCAACGAGGTAGAGGTTGTTGAATCCCTTGAGACGGTTTTGAGGTCGGAAGTGGAGCATTTGAGACAGGGTGTGAGCCAGATTGAAGGTGGCTCCCAGGAAGATGTTGGCATTTTCCCAGCCGGTTGGAGTGATGATTTTACGAGTCACAATGTGGTCACGGAGATCCTTCATGCCGGTGGACGCGATCATCTTATCGATGATTTTTTCGGCGTAATCTTCTTGGGTTCCCTGCCAGTCGTGTCCGTGGCGGGTATTGATGGTCGGAACGAGGACGTAGAGTTGGGAATGTCCCTTGGGGGCAACGGTCGGATCGGTGACGCTGGAATTACGAATGTAGAAGGACATGTCTTTAGAGATGATTTTCTCCCCCTGAATGTCTGCCAAATTTTGGTGGTAGTCGTCGGCAAAGATGACGTGATGATGAGGTTGGTCTTTGTAGAGGGTATCAAGACCAAGGTAGAGCATGAAGGTGGAGCAGGAGTATTTCTTCTTTCGGAGGTCCTCGTTTGTTTGCTTCTTTTTTCCAAAGATGGTGGTGCGGGCGTGGGCGTAGTCGGCATTGACGATCAGTTGATCGCAGTTGAGTTCCTCGCCGTTGGTGAGGCGGACCTTGGCCGCATTTTTACCTTGGTAGAGGATCTCTTCGACTTCGGCCTCGTAGCGAATTTCGCCGCCTTCCTCAGTGACGACTTTGGCCATGCCTTCGGAAATTTTGGAGAGACCACCCTGCACGTGGTAGATACCATGTTCGTATTCGATATAGGAAAGGATACTAAAAAGGGCGGGGCAATTCCAGGGAGACATACCGAGGTATTTGGCCTGAAAGGTGAAAGCGAGTTTCAAACGGTCGTCCTGAAAGTAGTCAGAGAGGACGTCCATGACCGATTTGGTGGTGGCGACGTAGGGGAGGGCTTTGAGGAGATTTTTGTCGAGGTAAGAGGAAAGACGAGTGTAGGGTTTGAGGAGGAAGGGGAAGATCGTTTTGAGTTTGGATGCGTGATCATCCATGAAGCGGAGAAAGTTTTCCGCCTCTCCGGGAAACGACTTTTCGATGTTGGCCGCCATTTTTTCGCGGTTGCTGCTGGTTTCGAGCGAGAGGTCTCCCCAGCTCAGGCGGGTCATGGGGTCGAGCTTGACGAAGTCCATGTAGTCTTCGGGTTTGCGCCCGGTCTCGGCAAAGATTTCGTCGAGGGTGAATTTTTGGTGGAGAAATGTGGGGCCGGTATCGTGGCAATACGGACCGTCCTGGATGGGGGCATTTCGACCTCCGGGCACTTTGTTCTTTTCGAGAATAGTGACTTCGTAACCTCGGTTGGCGAGAAGTAGGCCGGCGGTGAGCCCGCCGGGGCCAGCGCCAATGATGATGATGCGTTTGTTCAAAATACCGAATTGTTTCCGGCTGAGCATACTATCTGATGCCAACTACGCAAGGGATGGCGGTTGAGGATGTGCAGGTCGATGTCCGGCTTCTCTTAAAACACAGTCTCGATCAAATTAGCAAAAAACTGGCCTCACAGGGGATAATGGTGAGCGCCGGGTCCATTTACCAACATCTCTTAAATGATCGTAAACGTAGGGGGGAAACCCATGAAGGAGATCTCTGCAAATTTAATTTGTGCTAGCCGAGGGCCAGTCTGACGCCGCGGGCCTTGTGTTCTGTTTCTTCGAACTCTGCTTCGGGATCCGAGTCGGCGACGATGCCGGCGCCGACGTGGTAGTCGAGGTGGCCGGCTTCATGAATGAGGGTGCGGATGGCGATGTTGAATTGGGATTCGCCGTTGAAGCCGAGGTAGCCGATGGCACCTGTATAAAGGCCGCGATTGACGGGCTCGAGTTCGGAGATGATTTCGGTGGCACGTTTTTTGGGCGCTCCGGTGATGGAGCCACCGGGGAAGCAGGCGCTGAGGGCGGCGGTAGAGGTGAATTCATCGCGTAGGGTGCCGCGGATGGTGGAGACGAGATGGTGGACGTGCTCGAGTTTTTCGTGTTGGAGCATGTCGGTGACCTGGACGGAGCCGAATTCGCAAACCTGGCCGAGGTCGTTGCGGAGGAGGTCGGTGATCATGACGAGCTCGGCGGTTTCTTTTTCGGACCGTTGCAGGTCGAAGGCGGAGCGGGAGTCGAGTTCGGGGTCGGCGAAGCGGGGGCGGGTTCCTTTGATGGGCCGCGTTTCGATTTCGCGTCCGGAGAAACGAAGGAAGGTTTCGGGCGAGGACGAGAGGACTTCGCGTCCGGCGAGATTCATGTAAGTGGCAACCGGAGCGGGAGAGGAGCTGCGGAGCCTTTCATAGAGCGGAAGAAGTCCGTCGGGCGCGTGGCACAGGGCGCGGAGTCGGCGTGAGAGATTGACTTGGTAGATGTCGCCGGCCGCGATGTATTCCTTGGCTTCCCGAACTGCGTGGATGAATTCCTCTTGGTCGAGAGAAGCCTGCCAGTCGCCGAGTTGGAAGTCTGTTGGGGTGGCGGGAGTTTTTAGTTCCCGGGAAAGATTGCCGGTTTCCCACCATTCTCCGGTGCGGTGATGGTAGATGAGGAGTTCGGGGTAGACGCCGAAGGTGTATTGGCCGTTGTAATCGACCCAACCGCAGGCCGCGCCGGCGGGGAAGCCAAAATCGCGTCCCTGCGTTTGCCATTTTGAAAGGGATTGATTGAGGGTGGCGTGATCGGTGATGTCGCCCCGCAGAATATCGACGGGGCAGGCTCCGATGATGGAGAGGGGCGGGGCGTGGTTGGTGGGGAGGTTGCCGACGGTGTCGAAGAAAACAAGGCCAGGAAGGTGGGCGAGCTGCCGGACGAGATCTCCCGGGTCGCCAGTCAGAGGGGCGAGCCGGGGAGCGAGGGTCGGAGGGATGCCGATCACGGGAATAGAAATAGCGTGGGTTTGCACGAGTGCAAGGCTCTCTTGTCCGCCTAAGTCCTTCCGTTGACATGCCATATAAGGAACGGTAGGGTTCATGTCTGATGACTGCAGCTGCTAAAAATCATAACCCAAACCTAGGTGTCTTTCATGTTTCATGTTGGATGTTGGGCTTGGTAGCATTTGTGCAATTGATGTCAGTTGGCGTGGCGATGGTTATGAAAGAGACGGCCCAGCCGGAGGTGGAGACCAAGGTGGTTACGGAATATGTGGTGGTACCCCGACCGACGCCGGTTCGGGTCAAGCCACCGAAAGAAGCGCCAAAGAAAGTGGCCGCCGAGGAGCCGGTATTTGATCCTTTGTTATTGCCGGATATAGATACTCTCAACATTCCGCCGGTTCCCAAGGCAATGGATGTGGCTCCGGCGATCAAGAATCCCATCGTCGAGAGATTGATCGAGGAAGCCCGCGAGGCCCGCATTACGGGTGATTTGGTGTTGGCCCAGACTAAGCTCAACGAAGCGGAGCACCTCGAGGGGAAGAATGCCAATGTGCTTTACGATTTGGCGGTGAACTTCGATGCCCTGCGGGTCTATGACAAGGCAGATGAGTATTACGTGAGGGTTGTGCAGCTGGGCCCGATCGAGGGAGGATCGCTTTTTGCCAAGGCTTCTGCAAAAATTGAGCGAGGCAGGATTGCAGATTTGAAAGGCTTGGCCTCATTGGGCTTGGTTCGCAAATCGTCGCCCAGGCGTGTGGCGGGCGGGGAGCGGCGGACGGTGATGATGCCGATTTCGGTGGCTCCGGGGAAAGAATTTGATCCCGAGCTTCTTGATCCGAGGATGAATTTCTTTGAGGAGGTGGACGGAAAGATCCAGCCGGCCGTGATTACCCCCGATGGTTCGGGTTTCGAGTGGGTCAGCGCGCCGGTGAATTGGGACGATGGCGAGGAACTGGCGGAAGTGTGGTATTTCGTGCCCGATCAAGATGTGCGAGAGGCTTATTTTTCGGGCGAGCGTAAGTTTTATGGTATGGTGGTGGAGCTATACTACGATGGACGCTTAGTCGATATGATGGCCCAACCGCGGACCTTGATTAAGGAAATGTCCTATTCTAAGGGTCCCGAGGAAGGGTGGGATGAGGATATTAGCCCGATTCTGGAGATGATTGAAAATGCCAACGGAACCCTTCTTCCTTCCTTGGGTGATTATGTGGAGCCGGTTGATCCTGAGAATTTGCCCAATTGGGATGGTCCGTCGATTCCAAAGACAAATCTGGCTCCAATCGCTCCAGAAACCTTGCCGAATGGGGGTGAGTAAGCTAATCAGCTCGGGTTCAAATTAGATGAGTTCCTTCCAAAAACGACAAGAAGGTGAAACGGTAGGAGGATACCGTCTCGTGAAACTTGTCAGCGAAGGTCAGTTGACCCGCTTGTGGCAAGCGGAGCAGGTGTCGATGAACCGCACCGTGATGCTGGAAATGCTCAAACAGGAAGCGGCCATGGATCCCTCATGGATCAAGGCTTTTCTCGCGGATGTGCGGGCGAAGGCTTTAGTGAAGCACCCTGGAATTGGGGCTGTTTACGAGGCCGTTTGCAATGATAATGCGAGCTATTTTGCCCGAGAGCGTTTGGAAGGAGCGGATTTGGAAGAACTCCATGATCAGGGCAAGCAATATAAGCCCGTGGAGGTAGTGATCCTTCTGGATCAGATTGCCACTGCGATGCGTCATCTTGAAGCGATGGGAATGGCTTCGGTGGAGATGGGGCTACATCACATCATTATCGACAAGGAAAATAAGGTCCGCATGATGAACCTCGCGGTCGATGGGAAGCCCGATGTAATATTGGGAACTAAGGCCAAACAATTGCTTGGCGCGGTTTTTAATGATATGTTGATTCGTGGAGAACCCGGAGCGGTTCGGGTGAATTCCTTGTTGGGATTTATGGCTGATTTGGAGCGAGAGCATCCTTTATCTTGGCGGCAGATTCAGGAGTTGTCCCAGCAGGTGCGCGGGCAATTGGAGGGGACGGATGAATCGGCGCAAGAGGCCCAAGCCTCGATGACTCAGCCTGTGGAAGTCGCTCCTGTGCCAAGCTCCAACCGTTCAGCGACCGTTGCGGCGATCGTTGCCGGGGCTGTGGTTTTTGGGGCATTAATTTACTTTATTAACCAGGGTGCGGGGAAGGTTCCCCCGGATATCAATGATTCGTCCAATGGAGCCGGTCCGGTTTGGATTTCCATCCCGACTGGTCAGGTGGAGATTCACGGGGGGCGGACGGTGAATTTGGAAAAGGGGATTTCGATCAGTAAGACGGAAGTTACCCTGTCGCAGTACGCGCGATTCCTCGATGAATTGGAAATCGGAGGCCCGGCGGTGGCACGGAGTTACGATCACTCGGATCAACCGGTGGAGAAGTATAGTCATTTCCCGGATGATTGGAACAATTTGTGGGAAGCAGCCCAAAAGGGAGGAGATTGGAACGGGCGTCCGGTCTTTGCCCAGTGCCCGGTTGTGGGGATTGATTGGTGGGATGCCTGGGCCTATTGCCAGTGGGAGGGCTCCCGACTTCCTACGATGGACGAATGGGCGGCGGCTGCTCATTATGAGGGCGCCCCGGAGAAAATTTCGGGCTGGGGCCCGGCGGATTTGTCTCCAGATGACCTAACTGGTGTCGGTTTGGTGGGAATGGCCGGGAACGTCCGGGAATGGACGTGTGACCTGGAATTGAACCCGGCATTTCAGCTCAGTCCGAAGAAGCCGGTGGCCGCCGGAGGCTCGTTTAAAAACCGCGGTCAGGGAGTGGCCAGCCGCGAATGGTTGGAGGACCGAAACGTCCGTCGACCCGATCTGGGATTCCGGACGGCGCATTAGAAAATTGTGAATAATTTAATTTTCTGCTCGGAAATTGGCCGAAAATTCGGATGACCAAACTATCCTGAATCCTTGTAACCACGGGCAAAAATGGACTTTGTGAAATTTTTCACAAATTCGACTTGAATGAGGTCAAGCTCATAGATAGACCCCTCGCGTGTCCCGAAATCGGGACGGATTCCGATGCAAGGTTTTCTTCGTATATTCCCAGCCGCAATTGTGGTTTTTCTTGCGAGTGCTTCTTCTGCTTTCGCAGCCGGTGCCGGACACCAGATGCCTCTTAACGCCGAGGAGCTCAGTAATTGGCTGCCCCTGACTAACTCCTCCCTGATGGTCTGGGTCGCTACCGGACTGATCGTTCTCTTTTGCCGGGCCGCTGCAGGTAAGATCTCTATCGTTCCTGCCGGAATGCAAAATTTCGGGGAATGGCTGATCGAGGGACTCTATAATTTCTTTGGCAGCCTTCTCGGGCCGGAACTGGTTAAAAAGACCTTCTGGTTCTTCGGAGGCACCTTCCTCTTCATCCTCGTGAACAACTGGCTCGGCCTGATGCCAGGGGTCGGCACCGTCGGTTGGGATCTTTTAGATGATGAATCAGGAGCGGTAGTGGGCTTTATGCCGTGGTTTCGTGGAGGTAACGCGGATCTCAATATGACTTCGGCAATGGCCATCGTCTTCATGACCGTGTGGACCTTCTGGGCTCTTCAGGCTAACGGCATCAAAGGCTTCGTTGCTCACATCTTCGCTCCCAAAGGAAAGTTCCAAGGCTTCATGATGAAGCTCATGGTCGTGGTCTTCTTCCTCGTGGGCATTCTCGAAGTGATTTCCATTCTGATCCGTCCGATTGCCTTGAGCTTCCGTCTCTTCGGTAACATTTACGGTGGTGAGCAAGCTCTCGAAAAGCTCATGGGGCTCGCACCTGCGAACCTGGCATTCCTGCCCGCTCTTCCATTCTGTTTTATGGAGATCCTCGTGGGTCTCATTCAAGCTCTCGTCTTTTCGCTACTTGCCGCCATCTTCCTGAACCTCATTTGCGATCACGGCGACGAAGAGCATCACTAAAATTTCGCCGGTCGGACCATGGACACCGTGGAGGCCGGAGATAAACCCAAAACAAAAAAACCAAAACAATGATTATTGAATTGTTCGCAACCATGTTCTCACTTCTTGCTGAGCTTCATCCCAAGTCCTATCTCGCTGGTCTCGCCGCTCTTGGTGGTGGAATCGGAATCGGACTTCTTGGACGTGGAGCTTCCGAAGCTACCGGACGTAACCCAGGTGCCGCTACTCCGATCCTCGTGATCTCGATTATTCTGGCAGCTCTTATTGAGGGTCTCTTCATCCTCTCTGCATTCGCTGTCAACTAAGCGTTTTTACTCCCGCGCTTCCCTAGGGAAGCGCGGAACTCTTTCTCCCATTCTTTTTTCTTAATCAACACCACCAAGTCTTATGTTCACAATTCTCGCAGAAGCCGGCCTCGCCGATACCGTAAAAGAGATTGGTCGCACTTTCGGCTGGCATCCACATTTGTTCTTCGCACAGGTGATCAACTTCTGCCTGGTGTTGTATGTTCTCAAGCGTTTCGCTTTCGGACCGATTCAGGAAATCCTCGAAGAGCGCAAAAACCGCATCGCCGAAGGCGAAGCCAAGCTGGAGGAAATCGCACAGCAACTCGCTGATAGCGAAAAAGAAAAAACCGCTCTTCTTGAAGCCGCTGATCTTGACGCCAAGCGTCTCATTACCGAAGCCAAAGAAAGCGCCGCGGCTCTCTCCGAGAAGAAGTCGCAGGAAGCTGTCGCTCAGGCTCAAAACATTCTCACCAAGGCTGAAGAAGCAGCCAAGGCCGAAGCCGCTGCCATGAAGGCGGAGCTCAAAAAGGAATTTGGCCGCCTCGTGGTCGAAACCACTTCACAAGTTACTGGCAAGTCTCTCAACGCGACCGACCAGAAGCGCATCAACAAAGAAGCGCTCGCCAGCCTGTAATTCTTATTCTCTCTCCTAAACTCCGATGAAAGCTTCCAAAGTTGCCCAGAGCACAGCACGTCGCATTTTCCGCCTGTGTTCTCCGAACGGGAAAATGAACGTTCGGAAGCTTAAGTCGGTCATCAAGAAAATCGGCGCTGAGAAGCCCCGCGATTACCGCGGCATCCTTCAAGTTCTGAAACGCCTTGTTGAGAACGAAGTCATCAAAAAGCAAGTCACCGTCGAAAGCGCGGCCAAGCTCGATGCACCAACTCTCGGTAAAGTCCAAACCTCTCTTTGTAAAGAATACGGCGAGGGACTGACATTCAAATTCAAAGTCGACCCCGAACTCCTCGGCGGCCTGCGCATCCGCGTCGGAAACGACGTCTACGATGGCTCGGTGAAAGCCCGCCTCGAAACTCTCGCTAATTCATTTTAACAATCTCCGTCACCCACTCATCTAAACCTTTAAAGTCATGAGCAGCATTCTCCAAGAACTGGAAGCCCAAATCGCGAACGTCAAAACGTCCGTTAAGAAAACCAACATCGGTATCGTCCGTGAAACCGGTGACGGTGTCGCCAAAGTTGAAGGACTCAGCGGCGCACAGCTGAACGAAATGATCGAATTCCCCGGAGGCCTCATGGGTCTCGCCCTCAACCTTGAGGAAGGCGAAGTCGGCGTAGTGTTCCTCGGTGACGGGAAGCACATCACCGAAGGGATGGAGTGTAAGACCACCGGTCAGCTTCTTTCGATTCCCGTTGGCGAATCATTTCTCGGTCGTGTTGTTGACACCCTTGCTCGTCCGATCGACGGAAAAGGCGACGTTGCTTCCGAAGCCCAGTATCCTGTTGAAAAGATTGCCCCCGGCATCATTAAGCGTGAGTCCGTTTCCGTTCCGCTTCAGACTGGTATCGCGTCCATCGACGCCATGATCCCCATCGGACGTGGTCAGCGTGAGCTCATCATTGGTGACCGTTCCACCGGTAAGACCACCATCGCGATCGATACCATCATTTCCCAGGCCAACCAGAACAAGGCCGCTGCCGAAGGCCGCCTGAAGGATCACAAGCCAGTATACTGTGTCTATGTTGCCATCGGCCAGAAGCAGTCAAACATCGCCCGGACCGTTTCGATTCTCGAAGAGGCCGGCGCTCTTGATAACACCATCATCGTTGCCGCTTCCGCTTCGGATTCTGCAACCAACCAGTTCCTCGCTCCTTATTCCGGATGTGCTCTTGCCGAGTATCTCATGGATCAGGGTAAGGACGTTCTCATCGTCTTTGATGACCTTTCCAAGCAGGCTGTTGCCTATCGTCAGGTGTCCCTGATTCTTCGCCGCCCATCCGGTCGTGAAGCTTATCCCGGAGATGTTTTCTATCTCCACTCACGTCTCCTTGAGCGCTCTGCTCGTCTTTCCGAGAAAGAAGGCGGTGGCTCACTGACTGCACTTCCAATTATTGAAACTCAGGCTGGTGACGTTTCGGCATACATTCCGACGAACGTGATTTCTATTACCGACGGTCAGATCTTCCTCGAGACTGACTTGTTCTACCAAGGTATCCGCCCTGCGATTTCCGTTGGTCTCTCCGTTTCCCGTGTGGGATCTGCTGCGCAGACCAAGGCGATCAAGAAAGTTTCCGGAACGACCAAGTTGGACCTCGCGCAGTTCCGCGAACTCCAGGCCTTCGCTCAGTTCGGTTCCGATCTCGACGACGCAACCAAGGGCAAGATCAACCGCGGACAACGCATTGTGGAACTCTTCAAGCAGAACCAGTACTCTCCGCTTGGTATGGAGATGGAAGTGGCCGTTCTCTGGGCCATGCAGAATGGTCACTTTGACGATGTCGATGTTGATCGCGTCAAAGAGTGTCAGGCAGCCCTCGAGGAATTCCTCACCACCCGCAAGGCCGACCTTCTCCAGAAGATCGCCGACGAGAAAGCACTTTCCGACGACATCAATGCCGGACTCAAGACTGCTCTCGAAGACTTCAAGGCAACCTGGAAGTAATTCTAACTAGGGAATCTAATTACCGAACATCATGGCTAACCTTCGTGACATTCGCCGGCGCATTAAGTCGGTCAAAAGCACCTCGCAAATTACCAAAGCGATGGAGCTGGTCTCGGCTGCCAAGATGAAGAAGGCTCAGGATCAGGCTCTCGCCGGTCGTGATTACGCTGACAAGCTCAACAAGGTTCTTGTCAACCTGAAGGAGAACGCCACCGAAGATAGCCACCCGCTTCTCGAAAAGCGTGAAGGCGGTAAAGAGCTCATGCTCGTCATCTCTACCGGACGTGGACTTTGCGGAGGTCTCAATACGAACCTCTACAAAGAGGTTATGAGAAACGTCAGCGAAGACACCGAATACGTCACCGTTGGTAAGAAACTCCGCCAGACTATTGCCAAGACCGGTGGCAACATCGTGACTGATTGGGAAGTGGCGGATCCGGTTCCCTTCAACGACGCCAAGCCCGTTTCCAAGTTCCTCACCGAGAAATTCCTCAGCGGCGAATACGACAAAATCAGCGTCGCTTTCAACAACTTCGTCAGCACCCTGACNCAGACTCCTCACGTCAGTCAGTTGCTTCCCATCGAGTCTTCCGGACTTGCTGAAAAGCAGGACTACGAAGGCGTGGACAAAGGCGATATCGACGAGACAGATAAGGAAGCCGCACTCAGCGCTGACTACGAATTCGAGCCCAGTGCCGAAGGCGTTCTCGACAAGCTTCTCCCTCTTTACATCAACTTCCAGATCTACCAGATGCTGGTGGAAGCCCGCGCGTCCGAGCACTCCGCACGGATGGTTGCAATGAAGGCCGCCACCGACAACGCGAAGAACATGATTGATGATCTGACTCTGGAATACAACAAGGCGCGTCAGGCAGCGATTACTGCCGAGCTTCTTGAAATCACGACNGCCATGAAGGCCATGGAGTGATCCTCATTCGTTAAAACACTTTACCACCAACCATCCAACTTTTCCCAAACCACCATGAGCAAAAAAGGAACCATCGTTCAGGTCATCGGCGCCGTCGTTGACGTTGACTTCTCAAGCGCTAAGAAGCTTCCCGAAATCTACAACGCTCTCGAGTTGTCCTATGATCTCTTCGGAGTGAAGACCAAGCTCGTGCTCGAAGTTCAGCAGCACCTCGGTGACGGCTGGGTTCGCGGAGTTGCGATGAGCACNACNGAAGGACTCAAGCGCGGCATGGCTGTGACTGATACCGGCAAGCCCATCGCGGTTCCCGTTGGTAAGCAGATCCTCGGACGTATCTTCAACGTGACCGGAGACGTGGTGGACGAAAACCAACTTGATCTTGAAGACGAAAAGCTTCGCGCTCCAATTCACCGTCCTGCTCCTGATCTGACCGAGCAGTCTTCCACGACTGAAGTTCTTCCTACCGGAATTAAAGTGATCGACCTGATCTGCCCGCTCCTCAAAGGAGGTAAGGGTGGTATGTTCGGTGGTGCTGGTGTGGGTAAGACCGTGGTGATCATGGAGCTCATTAATAACATTGCGAAGGCACACGGTGGTTACTCGGTGTTCGCTGGTGTGGGTGAGCGGACTCGTGAGGGTAACGACCTTTACTGGGAGATGATTGAATCCGGCGTTATTTCTTGTGAGAAGGACGCCAATGGTCATCCCAAGCTCGATGAGAATGGTAACCCTGTTCTTGCTGACGGATCCAAGGTGGCACTTTGCTACGGCCAGATGAACGAGCCTCCGGGTGCGCGTCTCCGGGTTGCGCTTTCCGCACTCACTATGGCCGAGCACTTTCGTGATGAGGATAACCAGGACGTTCTCCTCTTCGTGGACAACATTTTCCGATTCTCCCAAGCCGGTTCCGAGGTGTCCGCACTTCTTGGCCGCACGCCGTCTGCGGTGGGATATCAGCCGACCCTCGCCGAGGAAATGGCCGGACTTCAGGAGCGTATCACTTCGACCAAGAANGGATCGATTACTTCCATTCAGGCCGTTTACGTTCCTGCGGATGACTTGACCGACCCCGCTCCCGCCAACACCTTCGCTCACCTTGACGCGACCGTGGTGCTTGAGCGTTCACTTGCTGAGCAGGCTCTCTTCCCGGCGGTTGACCCACTCGCTTCAACTTCTGCTGCACTTGCTCCGGAGATTGTTGGCGAAGAGCACTACAAAGTGGCTCGTGGCGTCCAACTCGTGCTCCAGCGTTACAAGGATCTTCAGGACATCATTGCCATTCTCGGAATGGACGAACTTTCTGACGAGGATAAGACCGCTGTGTTCCGCGCTCGTAAGATTCAGCGTTTCCTCACCCAGCCCTTCCACGTGGCCGAGGTCTTCACCAACGTTCCCGGAGTTCTTTGCACCATTGAGGACACCGTGAAAGGATTTGCCGAGATTCTCGACGGGAAGCACGATGATGTCCCCGAGTCCAACTTCTACATGAAGGCTGGGATCGATTCCGTCGATAAAGGTTAATTTGTCCAACCGAGCTCATTTTATCTCATGCCATTCCAACTCGACATCGTAACTCCCGAGAAGACGATCTTCTCAGATTCCGTCGATGACGTTTACCTGCNTGGTAGCGAAGGTGAGATGGGCATTCTGGCAATGCACTCCGCATTGGTGGCACCCTTGCAACCTGGTGAGCTTCGTTACCTCAAGGACGGTCAAGTCGAAGAGCTTGCCGTTGGTGAGGGATTCGTGGAAGTGACTGGCGACAAGGTTTCCGTACTNATTGATCTTGCGATCGGCGAAGATGCCATTGACGAGCATCAGGTCGAAGAAGCAATGAAGCGTGCCAAAAATGCTCTGGATGGAGTGGTGGGTGATGATCCCGAGGAAATGCAGGCNCTCATGATGTCCATTGCCAAGTCCGAGGCCATGCTTAAGCTGAAGCGCAAGCGCCGCTAGAGTTCCCTCCCACAAATTTCAGAGACGACGGTTCGATTCGGTCCGTCGTTTTTTTACGTCGGGACATAAAAAAATCACAGGTGGCATTTCCGTGATTTACGAAAGTTTGCCGGCAAGGACTTAAGCGCGGAACTTGGTGACCTTCTGTTCGTCTCTTCCGTTGAGCAGGGTATCGAGTGCTTCGGCAGCTGACTGGGGACGATCATCTTTTTCCAAGGCGATCAATGACATGACCCATTCAGCAAGCCACTTGGGAATGTTGGGAATGATTTCCGAGATGTCGGTGACGATATGCTGAAGGTGGGCCGACATGATGGAGATGGGGTTGCCTCCGTCGAATGGGCGTCGATGCGTGAGCATCCAATAAAAGACTGTTCCCAGGGAGTAGAGGTCGGTGCGGACATCGAGGTCTTCTTTGAGAATCTGCTCTGGCGAGCAAAAGAAAATGGATCCTTCGAGCCCACGCCCTTTTGGCGCATCACCGTTCTCGCTTTGGATGAGTTGGGCGCGTCCGTAGTCGATGAGCTTGATAATATCGCGGCCTCCACCCTGCTCGCAGAGCATGATGTTGGAGGGCTTCAAATCGAGGTGAAGCAAGCCGGCCTTGTGTGTTGCTTCCAATCCTTCGAGTGCTTGCTCGGCGAAACCGATAAAGCGGTTGATGTCGAAATTGAGCTCTCGAAGTTTGATCGCTTCCTCCATATTGAAGCCTTCGATCAGCTCCATGGCAATATAGCGTCCTTTTTCATCGATATCGGCGTCGTAAATGCTCACGACGTATGGGTGGCTGATATGCGACGCGGATTTCATTTCCAGTGCGTAGTCACGATCTTTGTCGGTCCGTGAGATGGATTTGAATCGTTTGAGGGCAACGTTTCTCCTCATTCGCTTGTCTGTAGCCCGATAGACCACGGAGGTGCCACCTTTGCCGATTTCCTGTTCATCGAGGTAGCGTTCACCGGGATTACTTTCGGCAGCGACATGGCTGCCGGTGAGAGTCTGGAGGTTTTCGACGATTTGGCTGAGNGAGTAGTAAGGAACCGGTCCGAGGCTGGTGACTGCGGAGTCCAAGGCAGCTTCATCGACAGGAGCGGCGACTGCCACTGCAGTAGCTGGAGCAGGTGTGGCGGCGACAGTGGCTTGGGCTGGTTTTAGATCGTCGGTTCTTCCGACCAGCAACCTGGTGGGAGGGGGAGGCGGAATAGTTTGTCCTTCAGGTCCCAGAGGGTTTGCCATTTGGGAACCCGCGACATCGTTGAGATTGGCAGGCACGAGAGCGTTTCCGCCTGAAGAGGTGCGTGCTTGCTCCACGTTCAGCCGTTGGGTGGTGGTGGGCGCGGGAATGACCTGCCCTTGATTTTGAAGAGCACCAACATTGAGGGCTCTCGTGGGAGGAGGCACCGGGATTTCTCCGGTGAGTGCCTGTGGGAGTCCGACGCTCACACGCTGGGTGGCTGTGGGCAGTGGGATCTTTTGGGTTGCCGGAGATGGCATGGAATCGCCAGTGATCAGACGGCGTGTCCTTGGCGGCTCGGGGATGGCTTGTTGGTATTGTTGGGGCTGTTGATAGGAAGCCTGCTGTTGAGCCGGGTAGTATGGAGCCTGTGGCGGAGAAGGAGCGTGCGGCAGGGGATGCTGGTATTGCTGCTGTTGTGGCGCTTGCGGGTAATGGGGAGCAACCGGTTGCTGATATTGTTGTGGCAGAGGCTGCTGGTATTGAGGAGCAGGTTGCTGATATTGTGGTTCCTGCTGTTGATATTGGAGCGGGGCTTGAGGATATTGTTGCTGCTGCGGAGCTTGGGGGTAGTAGGGCTGCTGCGCTTGAACCGGCATCGTGTGATGCTGCACCTGAATAGGATTCGGTTGGGTCCGCGAAAGCCTGGCCGCTTGGGAAAGCGGGTCGATCGGGCGATTTTTGTAACCAGACATGGGGAATAGAAACCGTGAACCCTCAATTAACTTGGCCGCCTACATCAAATTGCAATGTTTGGGAGGGAGTTGTGAACTCTTTTACTGCTGCTTAATGTATGAATGAAGTTGAACCTTGAGCCTACATATTTTCGATAAAGGTTATTTCGTTTTGGCTTTTCTGATTCCCCGCCAAAATTCAAAAGGGCGAAATGTGAATAAGTTAAAAAATTTAAGGCGTCAACTTGCTTCCCTGGATTGCATCTTTTCAACCTCCCTCCGGCAAATACCGGCGCGCCACGACATCGATTGCAATTTTTGCGGAGTTGGCTTTGGCTAAATCATTGACGAGGACAACTAGAAGCGCTCTTCCGAGGTCGCGGAGAAAAATTGCTAATAAGTGAGTGTCTATTCTAACCTCCTTGGCATCAGGTAGTTTTGTGCGAATTGCCTCGAGGACGGTATACCCTTCTTCAGCCATTGCGGGAATTTTTTTCGAGTCGAAAAAGTCAGGAAGGTCACCTGCCAGATAAGAGCCGGAGGGACTGACCAAGAAGGAGCCAGTAATGTTTCCCGAACGGCTGAGATATTGAATGAGTTCGTTGTTGCCCATGGGATCTAGTTTAGAGAAGTGAAGTAAGTTCCACCGCCAGATGATCGATGTCTGTGGTGTGATCGGTGTGAAGGCCGACTAAGCGCGGACCGGGTGCGTTGGGAACTTCTGGGTTCAGGGCGAGGATGATGAAGTGATCGTGGTCGGAGCTGGCTTGCATTCGGTAGAGGATCCCAAGTTCGGCATTGGCGGCCAGCTTGGAGGCCAGGTGGAGGCAGGTCGGTGCGATTTCCTGCCATTCCGCGGCCGCATCGGAAGAGCAGTGGATTTCCTGAAAATTGCGGTCGGTTTGGAAGCTGTGCTTAACGCCTTGCAGAGCGGCGATGGCATCGGGATTAACGGGATCCGGTTTCATGGTAGAAACGATAGTTAAATCGATAGGGAGGTGGAGGCGAGTCTCAATCGGACGTTCCATGCTATCCCGGCGGCTGGGAGGAACGATGTCTTGTCATCTCTTCTTCACCTTTTGGTCCGGATGTCGCAGGTTCTTGCCGTGTTTGGAAATCTCATTCGATGGGCCATACTCCGTCCGTTGCTCAAACCGTTGACCAGGATTCTGGTCGGCTTGATTGCTATTCCTCTTTTTCGTCTCGTGGTGCGTCGGGGAATGCGTATGGCCCAGGTGGAGGAGGAACTGGAAAAAGATCTCGAGGGATGGTTTCGGGCGGCTCTGATTTTGTTGGTGGCAACGGCTAACATGGAGCACTTGCTTTTTGGATGGGTCCCTCTGGATCTTGATGGTGACCAGGGATGGATCGGGGTCTTTTTTCGATTACTCCTGGTGATTGGCGTGATTGAATTGATGCCGGATCAGGCGGTTTTTGCAGTCATTCATTCGGGCCCCTTGAATCTCCCGATGGGAAAAGGATGTCTGCGTAAAATTTGGGTGAATCGTGTTCGTTGGATCAAGAAGTTTTCCTGTGTGCACCTCAATCGTTCCTCTCCGGTATTGGCGATGATGGCGGCGATTTTTGGCGGGGATGCCGGGACGACGGAAGGAACAGTCGGGTGGGTGTGTTACTTTGTTGCGATTACGCAGTATCTCATTATTGCCCTGATTTCATCCACTGATAAGGCGGGTGATCTTCTTGGGAATTTCGACCGCGCAGTGGCGGAACAGCGGGAGGAATTGATCGAGGAGTTTTCGGAAAATAAGGACGCTTAAAGTCCGAAGAGCTTTTCCATCGCGCTGACAAAAATGTCTGAACTCTTGGCGATTCCCTGAAAGACCTTGGTGTCGACGATGAGCAGTTTGGGCATGACGACGCTCTGGGCGGAGAGAGTTTGATGGTCCTCGGTATTGGCTTTGATGAGGTCGTTGATCCAGGGATCCTTCAAAGATTGACTCAGTTTTTCTTTGGGGATGATCCGGGAAACTTCACGGCGGGCCTCCTCCACGGTAAGAATAGGACGACTGAAGAGGCGCTTGTGAACCTCGGGGAAGGACTCAGGTTGAGCCCTCCACGCCGCCAGGCCAAGTTTGGCCAGTTCACAGGCCCAGGGATGGTCTTCAATCTTCGGTTTCAGGTTGGAATTGCATTTACGATTCAGCGGAGTGGGGAGGAGGACCACCGCGAATTTTCCAGGATGTTTTTCCATGAGTTTGTCGAGGTCTTCTTCCATGTTCCGGCAGGATCCGCAGGTGTAGTCGAAGTATTTGACGAAGACGTGCTTGGCGTCGGCCGGGCCGATAAAGGGTAGTTCCGCCATGTTAAATATTTTTCCGCCATAGGTAAGTTGGCGCCCACTACCGCGTTGATGGATGGGTTTGTTTTTAGTTTTGGCGGCATATTCGCTAATGGCATGTGTGTCAGGCTCAGGCCCCCAAATTTGCCCGCCAATCAGGACGGAGAGGGGGGCGAAGGCAAAAATGGAGCAAGCGGTCCAGGACACCGGACCGGTCCGCCGGGTTGTCACGAAAATTGAAATTGCGGTGAGGATGCCCGTGATGTGGGTGGCGAGACACCAGGGGCAGAATGATTCGATTTTGTAAGTCATGATTCCCATGAACCACAGAGCCGCGCCAATCAGGACGAGCGCTGAAGAGATGAGCAGGCTGCGCGATCGTAGAAAGGACAATGCAATCACGGCTGCGTAAAACAGCGCGGCGAGCAAACTTACTGGAATGTGAACCCAAGCCGACCATTTTGAGCCCAGGACGTTGGCACATCCGCCTTCACCGCCGCAGCCGACGATAGAGCTGATTTCCCCGGTTAATTTCATGATCAGCAAATATCCGGTGATGCCCAGACCGATCGAGGCAAAGGCGCGGACGAGAAAGAAATTGGCTTTGCTTAGAGTGCGGCGTTTGAATGGCATGGCAGTGGGGTGTTGAAGCGACCGCAGTCAGAGTGAACAGGAAATTTGACGATCTCACGCATTTTTCGGGGAAATGGATTCCTAATTACGATTTGTCTCATTAGAGACTTCCCATGACTTTGAAGCTTAACTTTGAGAATGTCGAAATTGGCGGCCTGGTATTGGCCAAAGTGGGAAATCCTTCGCGCGATGAACCACTGCAGACCTCGAAGCAACTATTTCAGGTGGGAGAGGACGATCAGGCCCTTCTGACGCCAATTTTTCTGCGGCCCTTTCGTAATCTCGTCGGCCAGCGCTTCACTCATCACAGCTCGTTGGAGAAAAATGAAGTCAATGCCTCGGCGGCTGCGATTTTTGAAGATTCGTCGAAGCTTCTCGAGAAAGGCTGCGAGATTGCCCAGCGGCTTTATTCCAAATCCTCCCACCCGAATATTAAATCGGGCGATCTTTGTATTTCCCTGATGACCGGGATCGATCTGGACGGCGAAATGAAGCGCGCGATTTGTATCCTCAAGTCGGAGAGCGTGACGCCTTTCCTGAGCATTTCGGCACGAGACGGCGACCTCCAACTCGCGACCGAACAGGGGATTAATCCTGAGAAGATCGACAAAGGCTGCCTCATTCTTGAACACTTTGAGCGGAAGGGTTTCTACGTTCTCACCTTTGATCGTGGTGGCTCGGAATCGCGATTTTGGGTGCGTGATTTCCTCACTGTTCGTCCCATTCCCGATTCGGCCTTGATGACCAAGCGCGTGGCCGAGCTCGCCGTGGCGGCGGTTTCGCCTGCGGAAGCTCCGACCAATGACAGCCCGCCGTGGGACGTCAATGAACCCGCCCAGGAGGCACTTTCGTATCTCAAGGGACAGAAGAATTTTAGCCTTCAGGAATTCGAGGAAAATGCTCTCCGCACCGATGCCGCCAAGAAGAAGTTTAAAGAGGAGCGTGAGCGACTCGAGGAAGACGAAGGAATTACCCTCGAAGAGAATTTCGACATTTCCAAGCGTGACGTCACCAAGGCAAAGAAGTTCATGAAGTCGATCATGAAGCTCGATACCGGCGTGGAAATTCGCCTCCGCCCCAAAGTCGTCGATAAGCCCGGAGAAGTCCTCGAGAAGGGCTACGATGAGGAGCGAAAGATGAATTATATAAAGGTCTACTTCAACGAGGACTTGGCGTAGCTGCCCGGAAATTCCCCATAATTTGCGTTGTTTACTGGTATCGTTGATTTCTATTTCATCGGCCGGAGCGCAGGACGAGGTTGAAAAGAATATCGAGCTTCCGGGGTCTTCAGACTTTCATTAACGCAAGGAGGCATCCCGAGCTCTCTGGGAGTTGGCTTGATTTCCAAGGCCTTGCTAAAGCGAATAACGCTTCTGTATTGCGAGGTAGGTTTTGTTGGAAACTTCGCGGATGACATTTCCACGGCTTCTGATCCAGTGCCCGTAGGATTTGTTGCGACTGCCGCTCTCGATGATGCCGATGATGATGTAAGGGTAGGGTTTGCCGTCGGAGCCCCGGGCAACGAGAATCCCCATGTCTCCGCAACACATCGCGGTGCTCCCGGTCTTGTTGTAAACTCTAGTACCGGTGGGAACTCGTTTTGCGCTGGAGTAGAGGCGGTCTCTTCCGGGTAGGGCCATGAGGCGTTTCATTTCTCCGGATGAAGGAAGCTGGTCTTTCCACATCAAGGTGAGGAAGCGGGCATAGTCGCCGGCTGACAACCTGTTTAGGTAAGTCCTTCCGCTGCTGGGAATGTATTCCACGAGGTGCAGCTGATTGCACAGGGAGGGATAGTGTCGTTTGAGCAGGGCTCTGGTCGCGGCGGGGCCCCCGGTTTGTTTCATTACCCAGTTGGTCGAGGTATTGCTGCTTTTTTGGATCATCAACTCCATGTGCTTGCGACTTGTCGGGCCGTATTGAAGTTTGCCCGCTTTCACTTGATGGAAAAAAGCGAGGGCCACGTAGGGCTTGATCATGCTGGCGGCCTGAAGCGAGGAATTTTCGTTAATGCTTGCGAGTTTAGTGTTGGAGGTAATGTCGTAGACCACCCAGGCGGTCCGTTCGTCACCCCGAACACTCCCCTTGCGGCGAAGTGATTTGACGTAGGTTTCGATTTCAACTTCGAGCTCGGTTCCAACCCCGGCGAGGCTTGAGTTTAGAGGTAGAAATCCTAAAGCAAGGATGATGATCGGAAGGGGAGATAGGGGCCGGAGTCGACGCAGAATGGAAATCATGGCTGGAAGAATAGGGCTTCGGGGATTCTTAATACAGGCTTCCTAATTAATTTCACAGATCAAAATTCGGACGCTTGCGAGTTAGAAACTCTCCCATGCAAAGTGGGTAGCAAAGCGATGTGAGATTTCCCCCCAAATACCTTTTCCTTATCTTTCCGTGTTGATGTGGTTGGTGATCCTTCTTGGGATTTCAATGATGGGTGGATGGCGGAGCCTGGCGGCGAGGGATGAAGCGACCAGACCACCCCGGGGAAAGAGGTTTACGACGCCAGAACCAGAAGGTGTTTTTGGATCAGAAAGGTAACCTTTCGAGCAGGGAGTGCGAGTGGTCTAAAACTGACTATCTTGAAAAGCTCTTCCTGAAGACCAAGCCGTATCCGGTGGGTTTAATCGTCGGGTTGATTTTTGGGAAAATCCGCCGAAACTCATATTCGATGATGGAAGTTGAAAGAGGAGGCAGGTGCGGAGCTTATCAGGAGGTCAATTCCAGCAGGTTTGGCGATCGAGTCCCCAAGCCTTTGACGAATCCATCATGATTGCTTCGCCTCAACAACTTCTTCACGGCTCAGGTTCTCTCCGCGAGTTGCCTTCACTGGTTGCTGGGAAAGTTCTCATCGTGACCGATCCGGGGATTGTTGCCGCAGGTCATGTCGCGCGGGCGGTGGATTTGCTCGATGATGTGGTGGTTTTTGACGGCGTCCACGAAAATCCCACCGAGTCCGAAGTCGCTAAGTGCGCGGATTTTGCCCGGTCGGTGAATCCCGACGTCATCGTGGGATTGGGCGGTGGAAGTTCGATGGACACCGCGAAGGGAACGCTCTTTCTTCTGAGCGGCGGTGGACGGATGTCCGACTACCACGGTCATGGCAAAGCCAAGGGTGAAATGCTCCCCTTCATCGCGATTCCGACCACCGCGGGAACAGGTAGCGAATGCCAGTCCTACGCCGTGCTCTCGCGTGACGGCTCACACGAAAAGATGGCTTGTGGAGATTCCCGGGCTCTGGCACGTGCGGCGATTCTTGATCCGGATCTGACGGGATCGATGCCGCTCGGTGTGGCCCGACTCACGGCTCTGGATGCCCTTTCCCATGCGCTTGAAAGTGCGGTCTGCAATACCAGTACGGAAGAATCCCGCGCGATTTCCTTTAGAGCTTTTCGTAAGATGGAGCCCGTGATTGGAGCGGTTCTTGCCGGGAAGGCGACGGTCGAACAGCGAGGCGAAATGCTCCTCGGGGCGGCCCTGGCGGGACAAGCGATCGAAGCCTCAATGCTCGGTGCTGCCCATGCTGCTGCGAATCCCCTCACGGCGCATTATGATGTCGTGCACGGACGCGCGGTCCTGACAATGCTGCCTTCCATCATGAAGTGGAATTCACAAGTGGTCGGGGAGGTTTATCAGCAACTTCAGCCCGATCTCATCGCTTGGGTGGAGAGTCTGCGAGGCCATGCTGGATTGGAGCCGGTAACCGTTTCCGAAAGCGACATCCCGCAACTGGCTCAGGAAGCTTCCAAGCAGTGGACAGGTCAATTTAATCCACGACCTTTGGAGGTCGAGGATTTTGAAAAGGTGTATCGGGAAGCTTTGCTCCTAGCTTAGTTTGAGAAAGCTCAAGCCACTCGCTTTGGCCCTTTCCAGTATATTGGCTCCTTCTGACGAATTACCCCGGACGGTCTCCAAAAAATAAGAGGAGATCATCGTGCCGGGATTTCAAGGAGATACGAGGTTGATGAGCTTTTGGTCGAGTTCCAATATTGGGGTCGCTATTCATGTCAAAAGGACGCGGTCCATGAAGGAGCCAGATATCAGATTCACGGTTAACAGCTCCGAGATGCTTTGGTTATATTCGATTCCTGCCCTTTGAGTCTGATGAAAATTGTGCCACGATCTGGCGATGCAACGCTTCACAATCTTATTTTCTCTTTTTGGATCGCTGTTTTTGGCTTCGTGTGGAGAGCCCGAAAAGGAAGTCGTGAAAGATGCTCCGACTGAACCTAAATCTCCGTGGTCCCGTGCTGACTGGCCGGTGGCCCGTGGTGGGGCCGGTTTGAGCGGGCAGGTGGGAGACCCGGTCTTGAAGAATCCGATCACACTTTGGACATTTGAAACCGAGGGACCCATTGCGGGGGAGGCGGTCGTGTCGCAAGGATTGGTGGCTTTTGGAAATGACCTGGGATGGCTGCACGTGTTGGACCTCAAATCGGGCGAGCCCAAATGGAAGAAGGAATTTGAAGACAGCATCGAAGCAGCTCCCGCCATTTTCGAGGACACCTTGTTCATTGGCTGTCAGGACACCTATCTTTACGCTCTCGACCTTGCTACCGGCGAAGAGAGGTGGAAGATTCAGACCAACGAGAAGATCACGGCTGGAGTAAACATCACCCCCAGCCCTGATGGCTCGACTCACTGGGTTGTTTTGAATGGCTACGACGGAGCCTGCCGTGCGCTCGATGCCAAAACGGGAGATCAGGTCTGGATCCATCAGACCGAGGAATACATCAATGGGACACCAGCGATTGTGGATGGAAAGTGGATCGTCTTCGGTGGATGCGATCGCATTCTCTACACCCTCGATCTCGCCACCGGAAAACCTGCCAAGCAGGTCGAAACCAATGCGGAGATTGTCTCCACCGTGGCGACCGAAGGAACCTTTGTGGCCTGGGGGAATTATGGAAACGAAGTGCTCGCCGCTGATGTTACCGCCGGGAAAACAAGTTGGACATACACCGATCGCAAGTTTCCCTTCATGTCCGCTCCAGCCATCGACAAGACACGAGTTTACATCGGCTGCCGCGACAAGAAGATCCACGCCATTTCCCGGGAGGATGGAAATGGAATTTGGAAATACAAAACCGGCGGCCGGGTCGAAAGCTCACCGCTCCTTTTCACCAATGCCCTCGTTTGTGGCTCCAGCGACGGTCGTCTTTATGCCATCGATCTCGAAAAAGGAGAGGAGATTTGGAAAGTTGATCTCGGTGAATCCATCATCGCCGCGCCTTCCTTTGCCGCTGGTATTTTGTTGGTTGGGAGTGAGGATGGAACGCTCTTCGCGCTAGGAGAGGAATAAGACAGCCCAGCGCCCTCATGGTTATTATTTTTTGGGGGGGCTTCGAGAACCAATGAGGATAAAAGCCTCTCCAAAGTCCATTACTGCGATTGAGGTAGGCTTTGCTTCGTTGACTTTTTTTGGGGGAGAATAAGCGTGAGGGATGCAGCAATATTGCTGAGTTATCATGAGTCGCTCTCAACGATTGTGGGCCGGACGATGAATCTCGCTCAATGTTGGTATGTGGCGTGCTCTTAAGGATTCACCCCTTTGGAGAACCGATAGAATTTATTCATGGAATTACCTGATCTTCGACAAGTTCGCTCGCTGGTAGCAGTGGCGGAAACAGAGAGTTTTACGAAAGCAGCAGAGCGTCTTCATGTGACCCAGTCGGCAGTGAGCCATTCGATTCGTGCGCTCGAGACCCAACTTGATTGCAAGTTACTGGAGAGGTCCGGAAAGCGGGTGGCTTTGTCCCAGCATGGTATGATTTTGGTTCGGCGTTTTCGGGCGGCACTTGAGGAGCTTGAGAAAGCGGGGGAGGAATTGGGCGTGCTCAAGCGTTGGGGGCAGGGACGCCTGCGGGTGGGTGTCACGCATTCGCTGTGCAGTCACATGCTGCCGGAAGTGATGCGGGAGTTTAAAGAGCTTTATCCCCGGTGTGAGATTCATATTGAATCGGAGGATACTCAGGAACTGATCGACATTCTCGAACGTGCGGAGATTGATCTGGTGTTGGGAATCGGAGGACGGTGTCCGGGGTGGGCTCGTTTTGAGAGGATCTTCGAAGATGAATTGGTTTTTGTGGTCTCGTCCAGCCATCCGTGGGCCGAGCTCGGGGAGGTTCCGTTGGCCGAGGTGGAGAAAGAATCTTTTCTGGTCTATGCGCGGGCCAGTGAAACTTATCGCTTGCTGAAAGCGTCTTTTGAAAAGTCCGGTGCCAAATTGCGGCCGGGATTGAGTCTGGGCGACATGGGGGCGATCAAGGAGATGGCCAAAGTGGGTCTTGGGGTGGGCATCGTGGCACCGTGGACGGCACGACAGGAAATCGCATCCGGAGAGCTCATTGCTCTTCCGCTGGGCAACAAGAAATTCGAGCGGGAGTGGGGATACTTCTGTTACGAGTCACGTCACCTTTCGATGGTGGAGGAGGATTTCCTGCGGATTTCCCGAAATGTCACAAAGGGCTTTTAAGATCGGGGTTGTCGCTTGTGTAAGGGGCGTGCAAATTGGGGGCGCTGCACGATGAAAATTTCCCGCATTGATCTCTCCTTTGTTTCCGTGGTGACGCGGGTACCGCTGAAGTTTGGTAATCAGACCCTCACCGAAGTAAGTTGCGCCAGGGTAGCAGTGCATGTCGAAGGGCAAGATGGCAGGATCGCGACGGGTTGGGCCGAGACGCCGCTGAGCGTGGCTTGGGTTTGGCCGTCGGATTTGGGCTATGCCGAGAGGGAAGATCGCTTGAAGGAATTTTGTAAAGTGTTGCGCGATGATTTGGTGGCGCACGGTGAGTCGGGGCATCCGATGGCGATTGGTCATCGGTATATTGAAGATCGCTTGCACGATCGTCTGGATGAAGAGAATGAAGGGCTGGGTGAAGAGGCCTTCATGCCGCATTTGGCGGGCTTGGTATGCCTCTCGGCATTTGATCTCGCGCTCTATGATGCCTTTGGAAAATTGCATGAGGTGAAGGCCTTCGAAAGTCTCACCCGGGAGTGGTTGGGGGAGATGGATTTGAGTCATTTCCTGGAGCCTGCCCAAAAATTTCTTGGGAAGTATCCCGCCGATTATCTCGTGACGCCGGAGATGAAGCAACCGGTTTGGCATTTGGTGGGAGGGCTGGATGCCATTGATGAAAGCGAGCTGACGGGTGAAGAGCCTGACGATGGTTACCCGGTGCTCTTGCGTGATTGGATTCAGCGGGATGGTCTGGATTGTCTGAAGATCAAATTGCGCGGCAACGATCTCGCTTGGGACTATGATCGCCTCGTGGCAATTGGGAAAATCTCGCTCGAAGAAGGCGTAACGAATCTTACGACAGACTTCAATTGCATGGTGACAGACCCGGACTACGTGAATGAGATTTTGGATCGCCTGAAAGAGGAAGAGGCTGAGATTTATGATCGCATTGTTTATGTCGAGCAGCCTTTCCCGTATGATTTGGAAGCTCACCGTATCGACGTCCATTCGGTGAGCGAGCGTAAGCCTCTCTTCATGGATGAGAGCGCGCATGACTGGCGCTTTGTGCGTCTTGGCCTGGAGTTGGGCTGGACCAGTGTGGCATTGAAGACCTGTAAGACTTTGACCGGGGCGCTGCTGAGTCTTTGCTGGGCCAAAGAGCATGGCATGACTTTGATGGTGCAGGATTTGACTAATCCAAGATTGGCCCAAGTGCCCCATGTTTTATTGGCTGCCTACGCCGGAACGATTTGCGGCGTGGAGAGTAACGGGATGCAGTTTTATCCTGAGGCTTCGTCGGAGTTTCTCAAAGTGCATCCCGGCTTGTATCAACGGCGGGGCGGCATTCTCGACTTGAGCACGCTCTCCGGTCCCGGCTTTGGATATGCGGGGGTGGAATCTTTGTGAGAGGGATTGTCTTTTTCCGTGAGTCCGGCAAGCTCCGCTCCGATGAGCGCCAAGGATGATCTGAAGACAATGTTACTCGAAAAATCGGTTCGGACCGGGGATTTTACTCTCGCTTCGGGGAAGAAGAGCGACCTTTACGTGGACTGTCGGGTGACGGCCTTGGATAACAAAGGGGCGCACTGGATTGGGCAGGCGGGTTGGGATTTGGTTCTCGGGAAAATTGAAGCCGAGGGACTTGAGGTGGATGCGATTGGCGGGATGACGATGGGGGCGGATCCGATCTCTCTGGTGGTGGGAATGGCGAGTTCGGAGCACGAAAAAGCATTACAGGTGTTCACGGTGCGCAAGGAGCCGAAAGGACACGGGCGTGGGAAACAGATCGAAGGGAATTTCAAGGAAGGCGATCGCGTGGTGGTGGTAGACGATGTCATCACGACAGGCGGCTCGACGCTCAAGGCGATCGAAGCCATTCGGGCCGCGGGTGGTGAGGTGGTTTTTTGTCTGGTGTTGGTTGACCGCGAAGAAGGCGGCCGTCCGGCGATTGAGGCGGATGGAGTGCCGGTCGTGAGTATTTTCACGCGAAGTGAGTTAATCGGGTAGATGACCTGTTCGGTTGGCAGAGCGCAGTGTTCGGACGGCTTCTTGCTCGTCCTTTCGTGGTAGAATTCGTAGGACGGGGTGTACGTTGGCCGCATAGAGTATGCTGATGGGTAAGCTCGATGAGCTGATCAGAATAGCAGTGGCCGTTTTCAAGGTGTGAAGAGTATCAAGGTGCGGGACGAGATCAATGGAACGGTGAATGGACATCTTGGGGAGGAGGAGTAACCTTGGGTAACAATGAAGGAAGATTTACTGCAGGATCCGGTTTTTGGGATGGCGGCGGAGCAGTTTGACCGGGTGGCGGATTTTCTGGGCCTGGAACAACGGGTCAGGGAACGGTGCAAATGGCCGAAGCGTCTTATCACGGTGAGTCTTCCAGTGACGATGGATGACGGGAGGACGGAGGTCTTTTTTGGATATCGGGTGCAGCATCATCTATCGCGGGGGCCGGTGAAGGGAGGTTTGAGATTTCATCCCTCGGTTAAGTTGGGAGAGGTTGCTGCTCTGGCGATGTGGATGAACTGGAAGTGTGCCTTGATGGGATTGCCCTATGGTGGAGGCAAGGGAGGCATTGCGTGCGATCCGCGCGCGATGAGCATGGGTGAGCAAGAGCGATTGACGCGGAGGTTCGCCCAGGAGATTGGGCAGTTCATTGGACCGGAAGTGGATGTTATGGCTCCTGACGTTGGGACAACGGCGCAGCACATGGCGTGGATTTTGGACACCTACTCGACGCGGGAGGGTCGTTTTGTTCCGGAAATGATCACGGGGAAACCAGTGGAGCTCCAGGGGAGCGAAGGGCGGACCCAGGCGACGGGGCACGGCGTGGCATTCCTGGCGACGCGTGCGCTCAACAAGTTGGGGCTTCCGGTCTCGGGAGCTTCGGCCGTAGTGCAGGGATTTGGAAATGTCGGCTCGTATGCTGTCGAGACGATGTCGGGATATGGAATGCATGTGCGTGGGGTTTCGGATCTTTCCGGAGCAATTTGGAGCAAGGCGGGGATTGATGCGTTAGATCTTCGTGCTCACGTGGCGAAGACCGGAGGAGTGGCGGGCTTTCCGGATGCGGAGGCGATTGATCCCGATGAGATGTTGGAGCAGGAGTGCGATATTCTCGTTCCAGCGGCAATGGAACGCGTGATTACGGAAAAGAATGCCGGGAACTTGAAGTGCAGGATTCTGGCGGAAGCGGCGAATGGCCCGACAACTCCGGAAGCCGATGCCATCATTGAAGAGCGGGGAGATATTTTCCTGATTCCAGACGTCTTATGCAATGCCGGCGGAGTGACGGTGAGTTACTTTGAGTGGGTGCAGAATTTGCAACGCTTCAGTTGGACCAAGTCGGAGGTATTGGCGAAGCTGGAAACCAAATTGAATGAAGCTTTTGAGAATCTCATGGATTTTTGTGAGGAGAGAAAGTGTGGTCATCGTCTGGGAGCTCTTGCGACTGGGATTGATTTGGTGGCCAGGGTGAAAAAGACCCGCGGGCTCTTTCCGTGATGGGTGGGCACGAAAAATCGCCTCCCCTTGAGGAGGGAACGGCTAGTAATCGATTCTCGATGGCTTTTATCATCTATCTTTTGAGCGATCAGGTAAGCAGGAAAGATCGCTAACGATGGCAACTCTCTTGCACGTAATGAATGGGTCGCTACGCTGGAAGAATAATGAGCGAGGTTCCCGCAGTGCAGGTCAATCGATTGGTGAAGGATTTCAAGGGGTCTTTCCGTGGAGGAGGGATTAGGGCGGTTGATGAGGTTTCTCTCTCAATCGCGCCTGGTGAGGTCTATGGCTTGATTGGCCCCAATGGCTCGGGAAAGTCGACGACGATGAAAGCGGTCCTGGGTCTGGTGAAGCCGACCGCGGGAAGCTGCGCCATTTTTGGCAGAGATTCCTCGAAGGTGGACTCGCGGATGGAGGTGGGATTTTTACCGGAGAATCCATACTTTTATAAGCATTTATCAGCCGCCGAGACGGTGAGTTTTTATGGCAAGCTCTGCGGAATGCGCGGAGCGGCACTCAAGGCACGAGTGAATGAGATGCTGGAGTTGGTTGGGTTGGAAGAAGCGCGCCATCGGAGACTGCGGGGGTTTTCCAAAGGAATGTTGCAGCGGATCGGCTTGGCGCAGGCTTTGGTGCAGGATCCTCGTTTGGTCGTGCTGGACGAACCGACGGCCGGGGTGGATCCAACGGGCTCGCGCCAGATTCGCGACTTGATTCTCGATCTCAAGGGACGCGGCATTACCGTATTTCTGTGTTCGCATTTACTCGAGCAGGTTCAGGAAATCTGTGACCGGGTGGGCATTATTCATCGGGGCAAAATGGTGAATGAAGGGAATCTTGAGGAGCTCACTTCGATGCACGATCGCACCGAGATTATTCTTCAGGATGCCCCGCCGGAGTTGCTGGAGCAGATTCGAAACCTGGTGGATCAAGCGAATAAGGGGGAGTTGGTTTCGGAAGGGCATCCGCGTTCGTCGCTAGAGAGTCTCTTCTTAAAAGAAACCATTGAGGCGGAATCCAAACAGAAAGCAGCCAGCACAAAGTAATCATGAGTGATCGACCTGGAACCAGTTTCTTTTCGCCGCGTCGTGCGGGAATTATTGCCCTGAGTACCGTGACACAATTGGTACGAATGAAGGTGTTTTATTTTCTCGCCCCAATCGCTTTGTTGTTTGTAGGGCTGCAGTTTTTTGATGTCTTTTGGTATGAAGGGCCAGAGGCCTCGCAGCCGCAGCAGGAGTTGATGATGCACAAGAATCTCTGCCTTGGCACGATGATGCTTTTCAGTTCGCTCTTTGCCATCGTCTCGACTGCTTTGTTAATTCCGGGTGATATCGAAGATCGCACCTTGTACACTATTTTGTGTAAGCCGGTTCCACGTTTGGATTATTTAGTGGGAAAGTTGCTCGGAGTAATCTCGGTGATTTTTGTAGCGATGTTGGTGATGGATATTCTCATGGTGGTGACGCTTCATTATCGAACGCAGGCGGTGAGTGCGGAGCTAGGCGAATATTTGGGCGCGATCGGTTGGGGTGAGGAGGAAGTCCGACAAGGACAGGCCGAGGTGGTTTCCCATGGTCCGAGCTTGATTCTGCAATACGGAGTATTGGCGCACTTTTTCAAGGCATCTATTATTGCCGCGGTGGCTTTATTGATATCGACCTTCTCGACTTCAACGCTTTTCACCATCGCGAGTAGCGTGATGATTTGGATCATCGGAGCTGTTCAGTCATTGGCGCGGGAGGGCTTGTTTACGAAAGGTGAATATGGCGTGGAACCGGGAATGGTGGACCGGATTTTAGGAACAATAATTTCCCTGGTATTTCCCGATTTTCAGCTGTTTGAGTCGGTTTCGGATGGCGCGGCCAGAGTGATGGAAATTGGGGTGTTTGACATGCTTCACCTGGGTGGGCTGACTTTCTTTTATATTGCGATTTATACTGTTCTATCCTGGTTCGTTTTCTCCGATAAGGAATTTTGATGCGACGATTCGATGAAACGATTTCTAAAATCCAGAAACATTCTCGTAATCGCAACAGGGCTTGCGATTAGCGGCGCGATTCGGATGCCGGTCGAGCAAAAGTTAACTGAAGATTATCGGGAGCGCCGCATTGCGGCGCCGAAAGTTTCCGTGGAAACGTGGAATCAAATGGGGCAGACCGGATTGGCGGGAACCTTTGGTGGATTGCGCTCGGTGATGGCTTCGATATTGAGTCTGGAAGCACAGGACCATTTTTCTAATCAGGAGTGGTATGAGTTGAAACAGGATTATGACGTCATCACTTCCCTGGATCCCTACAACTCGTTTTACTGGTCTCACGGAGGATGGCATCTGGCCTATAATGCGGCCTCGTGGGCGAGGAATCGTCATGACTTGAAACCGATCCAACGGGAAACCATGGAGCGGGAATACCTTGAGGCTGGCGATGCTTTTTATCGCGAGGGATTGAGACAGATTCCAGATGCATACCACTTGTGGGGTGAGCTTGGTTCCCTGTGGTCTAACAGATTCAAACGTCCGGATTACGAGAGGGCCTTGGAGGCCTATAAGATGGCCGCGTCGTCTGGCAAGAGCCGGATATATGAGCGGCGGTATGTTTATCTTCTCGCCCAGATTCCCGGGCGGGAAATTGAGGGATATTTTGAAGCACGTAAGCTTCTTGAACAAGATCCCAGCCATCTGAGCTTACCCTCGTTTCGGGCCATTCTTTATACCCTGTGGACAAACCCAAGTCTTCCTCTGTCCGAGGGTAGACCGGGGATTTTGGAGATTTTTCGTTCGGAAGAGGAAGCCTATCGAAATCTCTACAATTACCGTTTGCGCACTGAGGAGGAGGGATACTTTCAGGGGAGTATTGATGATACCCTGCGAATTCTCGCGGATAAACTCGATGTCCCTCCGGATTGGATTCCTTTTTTGGTTAATTCAAGGTACCGAATTCCGAAAGATTTCCGTAGTAAGCGAAACGTGCTGCCGCATTCGAGGTCCGGATATCCATATTTTCAGGGTGGGGAATAACTCTTTGGAGGGAGGGCTAATCTAACCTTTACACTTTTGCATCCTTTGGTGAGTCTAACGCCTCGTTTATTCGCCCCATGCGTATTGCCCTTTTCGGAGATATCCACGCTAATTTGGAAGCTCTTGAAGCAGTCCTCCAAGATGCTGAAGAACAGTCGTGTACCCATCGAGTCTGTATGGGAGATATTGTGGGTTACAATGCCGATCCTTTTGCTTGTCTGGAAATGATCCGGAGCACTGATTGGCCGGTGGTGAAAGGCAACCACGATGAGGATGCCGCCGGGAGTCACAGTCTGGAAGCGATGAACCCGGTGGCTGCGACCGCTTTGCAGTGGACTCGGGATCAGCTATCAGAGGAACAGCGCGAATGGCTCCGTAACCTCCGCATGGTTCGTCAGGTGGAAGATTTCACGGTGGTGCACTCGACCCTTGATCAACCGCAGTCGTGGAATTACGTCACCAATAAGTTCGATGCCATGTCGAACTTCTCCTACCAGTTTACCAATCTTTGTTTCCACGGGCACACACACGTGCCGAGAATTTTTATTCGCGACAGCCGGGTGGGAGAGATCGAATCTGATTCGGTTGAGATCGAACCGGGGATGAAATATTTTATCAACACCGGATCGGTGGGCCAGCCCCGCGATGGTGATTGGCGGGCCTGTTACGCCATTTATGACATTCCAACTTCCAGGGTGTATTTCCGCCGTGTGGAGTATGATCTTGCCACCACCCAGCAAAAGATCATCGCGGCTGGATTGCCCGAGGTTCTTGCCGAACGTCTTGCGGAAGGAAGATAAAGCGTTTGTTGTCCTCGGACTGTGTGCGGGATTGCTCACCGGTTGTTTCCATCGGTCGGTCGATGCCTCCGTTGGCGCCGGGTTCGCTGTTCGCACACCTGGATTTGCGAAGGAATTTTCCAAGGCCTCCCGAATGTCGTGGCACGAAGGGAATGCGGTGAGAACACTTGTCAATGGAGAGGCATTTTTTCCTCCTATGTTGAAGGCCGTGCATGGAGCAAAAAAGTCGATCACCTTTGAGACCTTTGCGTTTATCGAAAGTCCGGTGACGCGGAAATTTTCGGAAGCCCTCGCGGAGAAAGCGCGCGAGGGCGTGGCAGTGCATGTCATTTTGGATGGCGTGGGTTCCCGGGATGTCGGAAAGTTCAATATTGGCTTAATGAGAAAGGCCGGAGCCGAGGTAGAGATTTATCATCCGCTCCACAATATCTCCCCGAATGCCCTGAGCAACCGGACCCACCGGAAAATTCTCGTGGTTGATGGGAAAGTTGGCTTCACCGGGGGCGCGGGCTTTGCCCATGCCTGGACGGGAAATGCGCAGAGCCCTTCCTTTTGGCGGGATACACAATATGAAGTCAGAGGCCCGGCTGTGGAGCAACTGCAAGAGGCGTTCTGCGAGAACTGGAGCGAGATGACGGGGAAAGAGCTTCGGGGTCGGGAGTATTTTCCAAAGCTTTTTCGGCGTGGAAATCTGCGGGCGCAGTTTGTCTTTGATTCTCCTAGAGATCGAAAGCATCCGTTGGCTCACTCGGTCTTGATGGCGATCAATTCCTCCCGCGCTTCGCTCGTACTGGCCCAGTCCTATTTTGTTCCAACCAAGCCTTTCCGCGAGGCTCTTCTTAAGGCGGCCGCGCGCGGAGTGAAAATTGAAATATTGGTGCCGAACAAGGACATCGATTCAAAGCCTTCGCGTTATGCTTCCCAGAACCATTGGGTGGAGCTTCTGCGCGCGGGGATTCGGATTTATCAATACGAAGCCACCATGATGCATGGCAAGCTGCTCGTAGCCGACGGCCGCCTGAGTATTATCGGTTCAGGCAATCTCGACGATCGTTCGTTTTTCATTAACGACGAGGTGAACCTGCACGTTGACTCCGTGGCCTTTGCAAAGGAGCAGACACGCATGTTTCGTAATGATTTGAAGAAGTCCCGGGAGATTACCATGGTGAATCTGCCCGAAGTATTAGAAGCATCGTACAAACGATTTTTAGCTCGCTTGATTGAGAACCAACTTTAGTCCTGTTTTTTCTTTTCCATCAGCTCTTGTAACTTGAGGGCGGAGGCTGCGTCGAATTGCAAGTTTTCCAGGGCTCGCTCAGAGTCGGTTTTGTGTGCGCGAATAATAGTCATGGCATCTGTGATCCTGGGTGAGGAATGCAAACCGTGGCTTTCGAGGAACTTGAGAGGATCGATTCGGTTGAAAGTGGCCTCGTTGTGTGGCGCGTTCAGGGTGACTCCTTCAATGACCTCCAAGTCCAAGTCGATTCCTGATCCCTGCCGAACTTCGAAGTAAAGTGAGTTTTCTTTTTCTCCGATCATTTCTCCACCAGCCACTCGTTCGCCGACCCGGACGGTATGGGAGCTGAGTCCGGCGTAGAGGGATTGCACAATGTCATTGTTGGGGAGGCGGTGCCCCATCAGGATGGACTTTCCGGGATAGCCCCGGGTTTTGGTGATGGCGAGAATCAGGCCGTTACCTGCGGCGAAGACTTTGTTTCCCGGAGCATTAAATTCCACTGCAGCCGGCGATTTTTTCTCGATAGTGGCAAGATTTCCGCAGGGGTGGGTAAAGTTACGTGCGATGGGGAGTTGGTATCGCTCCAGACTTCGCAGGTGGCTCAGGTTGGGTTCGAACTCTGCGGTCCAGAATTCGCCTGCTTTTCCGGTGGCGATGGGATAGCCTGCCGCGGCATCTGCCTCTTGCCAGTTGCGCAGGGAATGGGCGTAGAATTTTGGCATGGGCCGTTGCATTAGGATACCGATGACGAGAAAAGCGAGTCCCAAAAGGATGAGAGCCGAAACAATGACTGTTCTTCGCCGTATCTGCACAGGGAGACTCTTGCTGTCATCCCGCCTTCAGGCAAACCTGAAGTCGGTGGAATTTGACGGGACAAACTCTTCGGTCTAGCCTCTCAATATTATGAAACGCATTATTTCAATCTCTCTGGTAGCTGTGGCTGCCGCCGGAATTTTTGCCCTCGCTCAATCTCCCAAAGAAAAAGTCATGGAAACCCCTAAGGAAAAGCCTATCGAACTCACCAAGGAAGAGATTGCCAAAATGACCGATGAAGAGTGGAAGAAGAAGCTTACTCCCGAGCAATACGCTATTCTTCGCAAGGCTGGGACCGAGCGCTCGAATGGGCAGGTTTATAAGGAGTTCAAAGCTCAGGGTGCGGGGACTTATTATTGTGCGGGCTGCAATGCCGAGCTCTTTTCGTCGAAGACCAAGTTTGATTCCCATTGCGGATGGCCGTCATTTTATGACCCGGCCAAAGCAAAGAATGTGAAGACTTCGGTCGATTACCATTTGGGATACGCGCGCACCGAGGTGCTGTGCAAAGTTTGTGATGGTCACCTTGGCCATGTTTTTGAAAACGAGTCGTTTTCAGCCTTCAATGGAAAGACAACTCCGACAAAGCAACGCTATTGCATCAATGGCACCGTGTTGAAGTTTGTTCCGGCGAAGCCAAAAAAAGAGGAAAATAAGAGCGGAGCAAAGAAGGAGTGAATTCCTCCTTTCCTTCAAGAGGCCTTGCGGCCTCCATCGGCGCTCCAACCCCTCATCTATGCTGCGGTGGGAAAATCCGAAAAAGGGTGAATTATTTCTGAATCCAGAGTGTCCTACTTCTTGTTATGAAAACAATTTTTGCGTTGATCACTGGTGTCGGGATTTTGCTCCTGAGTTCGTGCACCGACTATGGCTATTACGGTAGCTACAGCACCTACGGCTCTTCTTCGGCGTATAATTCCGTCAGTCTCGGCTTCGTGAGCACGGAATACAGCCGCTGGGCCTACGATCCTTATCGCCGCAGCTATTATGATTATTCTTGCGGGCGATACTACAATCACCATTCCCGTTGTTACTACATCTCGAAGCCTCATCGCTACAGCAGTCCGGTTTACCCGCACGGCTATCGGCATGGGCGCCGCCTCAGTTGCCCGACTTATCTCCCCAGACGTTCGAGTTCGTCATACTCATCGCATTACGGGAGCAGGTATACGCCACGCGCATACGCCAGTTCCTACCCTAGTCGTTCCACGGGACTCTTCGGATCCAGTCTTTTCGGGAAAAGCTCGTCGAGCAGCCATCGGGGGCATGATGAACCGAGCGGTCGTTCGTCCTCGTATCGTTCTTCTAATCGGGGTTCTACTTCCAGCTCCTACTCTTCCAGTCGTCCAAGTGGGGCGTCGTCCAGTTCATATTATTCCGGAAGTTCGAGAGGTTCTTCCTCCAGCTCGGGTCGTAGCAGTTCGTCGCGAGGATCATCGACGCCGAGCTATAAAATGCCGGTCGCACCGCCATCCCGCCAATCGACCCAGCCCCGTCCAAGCATCCGTCCGTCCACACCGGCTCCACGCATTCAGTCCCCGCCATCGGCCCGACTTGAGGTTGCCAGGCAATCAAGTAGCCGCACGATGCGAACCGTGCCCACCAGCGTGTCAACTTCACGAAGTTCCAGGAGCTCATCGTCCTCGCCCTCTCGTAGCAGCTCGGCAGGACGCAGCAGCAGTGGGGGACGGTCTGGTGGGCGGGGAGGCCAATAGGGCGGACACAAATATCTCACTTAAACAAACCGAAGGTCCTGACAGCCTTCGGTTTTCCCTGTGTCAGGGCCGGAGCATTATTTTACAAAAGCGATACATACTTTGTCGCTTCCCTGGCAGCTTCTCTTCGGAGGTAAAAATTGGCAGCCGCTTGAGCCGATCTTCCAAGACCTAAATTAAAGGGGGACATTTCAGATGTATTTTTTGCGTGTTTTTCCCACCATTCGCGGTTTCTCTCGCGCCCAACATCATGTCCGACAAACGCAAGCCCTACCCTTTCGACCAATTCGAATCCAAATGGCAGTCCCATTGGGCCGAAAATAAAACCTTCCGCACTCCCGGTCCCGGCGAGGAAGGCTTCGATGCGTCCAAGCCGAAATACTACATTCTCGACATGTTCCCATATCCTTCGGGCGAGGGTCTGCACGTCGGGCATCCCGAGGGATACACCGCCACTGACATCGTTGGTCGCTACAAGCGCATGAATGGCTTCAACGTTCTCCACCCCATGGGTTGGGATGCCTTCGGATTGCCTGCCGAGCAATACGCCATCAAGACCGGCCAGCACCCCCGAATTACCACCGAGGCCAATACCAACAACTTTCGCCGTCAGCTTCAGGAACTCGGCTTCGGCTATGATTGGGATCGCGAAGTGAACACCACCGACCCCAAGTATGTCCGCTGGACCCAGTGGATTTTCCTCCAGTTGTATAATTCCTATTTCTGCGACGAAGACCAGAAGGCCAAGCCCGTTGCTGAACTCGAGGCGAAAGGCTGGAGTCAGGATCAGATCGATGATGTCCGTCTCGCCTTCATCCACGAAGCACCCGTGAACTGGTCGCCCAGCATGGGCACCGTCTTGGCCAACGAAGAAGTCCAGGAGTGGAAAGACAAAGGCGAAACCGTCGAGCGCCGTCCGTTACGACAGTGGATGCTTCGTATTACCAAATACGCCCAACGTCTCATCGACGAACTGGAACCACTCGATTGGCCTGAGTCGATCAAAGCCCTCCAGCGCAATTGGATCGGCCGCTCGGAAGGTGCCGAGGTCGTCTTCGATGTCGAGGGCAATGACGTCACCGTCTTCACTACTCGTCCCGATACTCTCTTCGGCGCAACCTACATGGTGCTTGCTCCCGAGCATCCGCTCGTAGCGGAAATCACGGCCACCGGGCAAAAAGAAGCCGTCGAATCCTACGTCGCGGCCTGCGCCGGCAAGTCCGACATGGAGCGTGGTCTCGACAAGGAAAAGACCGGGGTCGCCACCGGAGCCTTTGCGATCAATCCGGTCAACGGAGAGAAGATCCCCGTCTGGATCGCCGACTACGTCATGATGGGCTACGGCAGCGGAGCAATCATGGCCGTGCCGGCACATGACGAGCGGGACTTTGAGTTTGCCGGGAAATTCGAGCTTCCGATACTCCAAGTTGTTCAGCCGACTGGCGACCAGGATTGGCAGGGCTACACCGATCCGGGAACCGCGATCAATTCGGGATTCTTAGACGGCCTCAAAACCAAGGACGCCAAGAAGAAGATTATTCACTGGCTTGGTGAGAATGGAAAAGGCGAAAAGAAGATCCAATTCAAACTTCGCGACTGGCTCTTCTCGCGCCAGCGTTATTGGGGCGAGCCCTTCCCACTTCTTTGGGACAAGGAAAGCGGTCAGCATTCTGCGGTGCCTGAGTCCGAGCTACCGCTTCTCCAGCCGGAGATGGAAGACTTCAAGCCTACTGGAGATCCTCGTGGTCCGCTCATCAATTGCACCGACTGGATCAACTACAGCGACAAGTTACAGCGTGAAACCAACACCATGCCCCAGTGGGCCGGATCGTGCTGGTACTACCTGCGTTATTGCGATCCCCACAACGAAGAACATTTCCTGAGCCCGGAATCCGAAAACTACTGGGGTAACAGCGATGGCTTCGTCGACTTCTACGTCGGCGGAAAAGAGCACGCCGTGCTGCACCTTCTCTATTCCCGCTTCTGGCACAAGGTTCTCAACGACCTCGGCCACGTCAAAACCAGCGAACCCTTCAAGCGCTACTTTGCCCCCGGGCTCATCATGGGCGAGGACGGACAGAAAATGTCCAAGTCTCTCGGGAATGTCGTCAACCCCGATGACGTCGTTTCCAACTACGGCGCCGATGCTCTGCGCCTCTACGAAATGTTCATGGGTCCCCTTGATCAGGACAAACCTTGGGCCATGAAGGGCGTGGAAGGGGTGCATCGTTTCCTCGCCAAAGTCTGGCGTCTCGCCTTTGTCGAGAACCAGGAAAGCCAGTGGGAGCTGAGCGGAAAGATCGTGGCTGGCGAAAATGCCGACCTCGCCAAGATCACCCACCAGACGATCAAGAAGGTGCAGGAGGCCATCGAAACCCTTCGCTTCAACACCGCGATCTCTTCCATGATGGAGTGTGCCAATGCCTATACCGCAGCGGGTGAGATTCCGCGTCATCTCTTTCTGACCTTCCTCAAATTGCTCAACCCCTTCGCTCCGCATCTCTCCGAAGAGATCAACTCGGCGCTCGGCGAAAGCGAGCTGCTGAGCGAACAAAGCTGGCCCGTCCTCGACGAGTCACTCCTCGTGGAATCGGAAATCCAAATCATCGTGCAGGTCAATGGCAAGCTCCGCGCCCGCCTCACCGTGCCCGCCGACATCAGTAAGGCAGACCTCGAAGCTCAGGCTCTCGCCGACGCCAACGTGACCACTCACACCGACGGCAAGACCGTCCGTAAAGTCATCGTGATCCCCGGCAAGCTGGTGAACATCGTGGCGAACTAGGTTGCCAGCGGTGTCTCCTTCAATTAGACAAGCTCAATGAAAGTACCGGTCTGGGTTTGTATACTTGTGGGAATCGTGTGCGGCGCTCTGGGCTTTTTTGGCGGAGTCGCGACGAGTGAGTTCGGGCGTGATTTTTTTGCAGAGATTTCCCGGGTTGAGAGTCCTGCGGAGGTGGCGAATCCGCAGACGCTCAAAACGGATTTCTATGAATTAAAATATCCGGGGAATTGGAATCTGGATGAGGACGATCCTGATTTCGATAAGGAAAACTACTTCTTAATCGAGTCCAGCGGGTCGAATTTTGTCTTGGTGGCATTTGAGCATTACGAATCGGATTTAGACGAAGGCGTTGAATTCTATGCCGAAGAATATGAGGACATGATGCGGAATCCCGAGATCACGGAATTTACGAAATATGGGAATCTCGAGGGGAAAGGGAAACGGATTGAAGGGAAGGTTTACGGAAACAAAATGATGGTCGATATTTTTTGTGGCTCCGTCAATGGAATCACGGTTTCCGTGGTTGAGTGGCTCTCTCTTGACGAGGAAAAAGATGTCCTGCCCGGGTTCGAGCTCATCGAATCCAGTTTCGTGTTCACGGAAGAAAGTGACCTTAAGAAGCCAGCCAAGCCCGAACCGGATCAGGAGTGAGCTTGTTGGATATGGGGGAGTCGGATTAGCTCGTATTTCCCTATTCGCCCTTCACGCCTTCTTTGTGAACCTTGCTTGGCTTATCCTTTCCGATCTTCACGGTGTGAGGATCGCTGGAGTAGACGGGAAGCTTGCCTGAGGGCTTCTGAAGGCGTGCGGTGTAGAGAATTTCTTTGGTGGTATCGTTGATGACTTGTACCACCGGGTTCCTGAGGTCGACCTCGTAGTCAATGTGAGCGGTGGGCATGCGGCCATCGTTGTTGCGGGCATTGAAGGTGATGGGCCAACCAGGGAATTGTGAATCCTTGTCCGTGGTGACGTCGGTGAAGCGTTTGTAGCATTCGAAGGTGACTTCACGGGTCGACTTTTTGAAACGGGCGAGACCGTATCCGTCAGCGCGTTGTTTTTCGTCGTTGCGGTTCGGAGGGTTGGCGTAGGCGAGCATGGTGAGCTTGTTGCCGAGGCCGTCGAGGTAGTTTCCGGTCCAGGGGAGAGGGGAATTAGGGACAGGATTTGGTCCTGCCTTCTCGTCCTCGGGATGCCACCAACGACCGTAGATCGTATTGATGAGAGCGGGTGAGGTGAAGGCGTAGGGGCCGTCGTCGAAGGTATCAATTCCGTGTCGCACGGAGACGGCGAGGTGTTGGTCGCCGCAGAGGTGGGTGGCCCACCCGCGCCGGATTTCGCGAAGCGCATTGTTGCGCGGAGTTTGGGGCCAGGCGTTGGAGTCGAGGTCAGCGAGGAGACGGTTTTTTGGTGACCCGTGAATGTGGACGGCGCCGCAGAAAGCGGTTTGGGAAAGAACACATTTCATCTCTGCGCCGGTCCAATCTTGTGACCAGGTGTTGAGGAATTTGAGCTGGCGGTCGCCGAGGAGCTTGAGTCCTTTGACGTCGACAGCTTTGCGGTCGTACTTGGGGTCGTTAATGTGATCGGGACGAGGTCCCATTTTGGGAATGGTGCCTTGGGGGCCTGTTTTAAATTTGCGGTCCTCGAGGATGGCGAAGGAAATCCCACCGTAGGTGAGGTCGGTGAAATACACGCCGATGTCGCGCTTGATGGGGGCGGGATCGACAGGGTCGGGGAGGTGCCAGGTTTGCTGACGTTGGACCATGTTGACGTATGCGGGTGGGTAGAAATAGCCACCGCTGGGACCAGCGGCATTGGTGGCGAGAATGCCTTCTTCACCCCAGAGGTTGGCTTGTCCGACGTCGTGGTCGTCGGGGATGGTGATGGTGGGGCGGTCGCGCATGATGTCGCGGAACTGCAGGCCGAACTCGAGCCAGCCATAAGTGTGCTGGGTGTGGTTATAAGTTTGGTCACCGGCGAAGAAGAGAACGTCGGGGTTCTGCTTGATGAGGTTTTTGAGAATGACCGGACGTGGTCCGGTGGTGCGGGAGGAATTACAGGAAAGGTTGCCGACGGTGATGGTGTCCTGATCTTTGGGGTCCTTGCGGACGAGTCCTTCGAAGGTGGCTTTTTCCGCGTGGCGGAGACGGTAGGGAGTGTCCTTGGTGGCGTCCCAATTCTTGATGCGGAAGTGGGCGGACCATCCGGGGTAGACGATTTTTTCTTTGGCGATTTCTTTCCAGGCGTCGCCGTCTTTGACTTCGAGACGGACTTCCTGTGTTTCTTCCGGTTTCAGCGGGAAGAGCTGGGCGGTCAGTTTGAGGGTTTTGTTTTGGAGAGTGTAGACGGCGAAGCCGATGACCTCTTCACGGGGGACCTCGAGGTTGATCTTGAGGCGGTTTCTTTTATTCGCCTTTGCGTTGGGATCGGGAGAGCGCTTCCACCAGTCGGCGGTGGCCCGGTTATCGAGGCTGGGAAATTTTTTACCGAAGACCTCGGCGGAGGTTGGCATCAGCTGGGCGGCTGCCGGAGAAATCGTGAGGAGTAGGAAAAGCAGGCTGGTTTTCATGGAGGAGGGCAGCTTGCCCAAAACCTCGCGAGCATTCAAACAGAACCTTTCGCTCTTCGGGCTTTTAAGCATCGCAAGGAGAGCGGGTGAATTGATATCTCAAAAAGGGGCGACTCATCCCATGCAGGGATGAGGTGCTTTACCTAACCTTCAGCACGCCGCGCATGGCCTGCCAGTGGCCGGGGTAGGTGCAGATGTAGGGGTAGTCGCCGGGTTGCTTGGGGGCGCGGAAGTGGAGGGTGTATTCGGTGCCGGGGTCGATGACGGGAATGTGGGTGATGACGGAGGAGAGGTCGGGGACGTAGCTCTTTTCTCCGGCCTTGGGGTCGTTGAGCATTTTAAAGGACGCTTCGCCGACTTCCTGAATTTTTCCGGGATTGAGAATGACAAGATTGTGCGGCATGACGTCGGTGTTACGGAGCGTGATCGCGAGGGCCTGGCCGGGTTTGGCGGTGAGTTCCGTTTGCTTGTATTGCAGACCTCCGATGGCATCGACCGTGAGAGCAAGTGCTCCCTCGGTCGGTTCGCCGCTGAAGTTGACTTTCTGATCGGAGTTTTTGGGCTTGGCGATGCGCAAGGAGATGGCGGTGGGTTTGCCCTCTTGCTTGGGTGCCAGTCCTTCGGCTTTGAAGTGCGGGCTGGGATACATCGGAGAGGCGAAAATATCGGTCTTGAATTTGTGTCCGTCCTGACCTTTGAGATGCATGCGGATGTGGAGTTGCATCACGGGTTCGAGCGAGGGAATTTCCACGAAGATGGATTCCTGGCTGCGGAGGAGTTTGACCGAGCGGATCTTGACGGGGTCGTGTCCGAGGGACTTGGGATTCTTGGCGGAGAATTCGGGTGAGCCGTAGCGCTTTGCGTATTCGTAGTTCCATGATTGCGCGAAGTAGTTGGCGAGTTTGGTGGTCTCGCCGGGATCGAGTTTGGTGGCAAAGTCGATACGGATGCCGTTCTCGTGAACTTGGAATCCGCGAGGTTTGTAGACAGGTTTGTCGATGTAGCGGACGCGATGGAAGCAGCCGTCCTCAATCGAGTAGTCGCCCCAACCGTCGAGACCGACGACGTAGAGTTGGCCGTCTTTGGGATGGAAGGCGCCCCGCATGGAGCCGGAAATGAATTCGCCTTCAAGTGGGACGACGGCGCCTTGCGGACGGGCACCTTCGTCGTCGCGGAGGATGAGGTAGTGTAGTCCGGATCCGTAGCTGATACCGATGTGGTCGCCTTTGAAGGGTCCCCATTTGTCGCTGGTGACCTCGACCATTCCGCCGGTTGAGTTTTCGATACCGCGTGGGATGAAGCAAAGCGGAGAGGCGATGGTTCCGGAGCGTTGGTCTTTGTTGGGGAGACCGTAGAACTCGCCGCGATTGACTTCGATGATCGCGGAGGCAGGCGTCCAGGTGCCCTCCTGTGGGGCGACCCAGAAATAGTCGTTGGCTCCGCCGATGCCCATGCAGTTGCGGACTCCGCTGCCCTGCAGGACGGTCTTGCGGTCGTAGCCGGTGCGGAGAATGCTTTCGCGCTGGGTGAAGTTGAAGGCGCCGTCGGCGGTGCGATGAAGGCCGAAGGTGTGGGTGTGGCTGCGGTCGTATCCGCCGAAGTCGTTGGCGTAGTTTTCGTAGAAGTCGACCTCGCCATCGTTGTTTTGATCGTGGAGGCGGTAGATCTGTCCGCGGTCGAGAATGAAGATGCCGTCGTCGTCGATGTGGATGCCGACGGGTTGGTTGAAGCCGGTGGCGAAGCGTTGCCAGGTGATGTTTTTGAGATCGTTGTCAATTCCGCTCACTTTCCAGACATCGCCGAGGAGGGTGCATACGAGGGCCTCGCCATTTTTTAGGAAGGCGATGCCGCTAATCTGCATCACGACCTTGTAGGGATTGTCATAGGGGACGGTGAGGGTATCGACCAGGTAGGCGGAGCCCTTGCGCTCCTTGCCAAGGGTGCCGGGCGACTTGATGACCTCCGGCCAACGACGCCCGAGCTTACGTTCGGCCTTGAGGTGATTGAGAGCTTCGGCGTCGTGGATTTTGGAGCCTTCCTTACGGATACGAATGATGAGCGACGCGCCGGGGTGTGGTCCCTGAATCTTGAGTTGATTGCCTTCGATCACCGCGGAGTCGATTTTGGTTCTAGAAATCACCTCTGAAAGGAGTCCGTCGGCAACGGGGAGGGTGATGGAAAGGGGAGCGTTGCTCCCCTTGAAATCGAGGCGACGGAAGAAGGCGCTGGAGTTGGCCCACGCTTCGTCGCTGATGGTGGTGTCCTTGATGCGGTAGTCGAAGACGACGCGTTTTCCGTAGCGATGGTAGCCGAGGTAGACGCCGCCTTCGGGCATCTTTGCCTGGGAAATAATGCACCAGGGAGTGCCTTGAAGTTGGGCGTTGCGGGAGGTGCCCCAGCGGAAGCCGTCGAATTTGACGAAGCCGCCATTCCAGATCGCACGATAGCTGAGTGACTGGGGATCGAAGCAGGTGGCGAGCTCGCGATGGGCACCGAGGCGAACGCAGATGCCTTTGAGGACGGCGAGTTTTTGATGGCGGAAAACCTGGGTGATGACTTCGCCCATCTCGGCCTGATTCCAGCGGGTGTCGCTGTGGTTGTTCTGATTGTGTTTTCCCCAGTGCCCGTGCTCTCCGGCGTCGAGTCCGGGGTAGGCCGGAATGATCGCGGGGACCTTGTCGGGGTTCGCCATGTAGAAGTCGGCCTGGCGTTGGAAGAAATCGTAAAGCCGCTTGCTGTTGACCGGATTGGAAGCGAGCTGGTAGTTTTCGCGGCCTTTCGACGAGTCGGCGTAGGGATGCTCGCTGGCGCGCGNGACGTTGGGCTTCTTCTTATCCTGGGCCAGACCGATTGTGGCGAGGCTGAGCGAAACGAAGCAAACGAGAGTTGAGGACAAGGTCTTCATTAAAAGANTTTTTCCAGCTGTCTAATTCACCTCAAATAGTTGAGGTAGAGGGAAGGGGGAACCATTCTACGGGCCAGAGCNGNGACTCTTTCGAAATCGAGAAGGGATTCTTAGAGAAAGGTTGATCATTTTCGATGGGTAGTTGTCTGCGTAATTTATGAAATCACTTTTTCTCTCACTTTTTATGGCAATGTCTTCTTTGGTTCCAGCTGATCCGGGTAGCCCAATTCCTCTGTGGACCGGGGCGGTGCCCGGCGAAGAAGGTCAGATCATTGGGGAGGAAAAAGTGGCGGATCGCAATAACGACGGGATTACGCGGACTTCCAATGTNAGCAAGCCGACGATCGCTTTCTATCCGGCCCCGGNTGACAAGAATACNGGCGCGGTCGTCGTCGTGGCTCCGGGCGGTGGTTATGGGATTTTAGCCTCAAAGCACGAGGGTTCGGATGTTTGCACCTGGCTCAATGGAATTGGGGTGAATGCGGTGCTCTTGAAATACCGCGTGCCGCGTCGCAAGAATCTCGAAAAGCATCATGCTCCGCTGCAAGACGCGCAACGTGCAGTGAGTCTGGTTCGTTCCAAGGCCGCGGAGTGGAAGATTGATCCGAAGCGGGTAGGCTTTTTAGGTTTTTCGGCGGGAGGGCATTTGACTGCGACGGCGTTGACTTCCGATGGTTCGGTTTCTTATCCCAAGGAGGCGGTCGATNAGCATTCGCCCATTCCGAACTTCGGTGTGTTGATTTATCCGGCCTATCTCAAAAACGAAAAAGATCCCAACGCGCTCGTGNCCGAGGTGAAGGTGACGAAATCAACGCCACCGTCTTTCGTGGTGGTAGCGCATGGGGATAAGCGATNCGTTGAAGGATCCGCTCTCTATTACCTCGCGATGCAGCGGGCCGGTGCGGAATGCGAACTACATATCTATGGCAAAGGTGGCCATGGNTTCGGAATGAAGGATATTCCGCAACGAGTCGGCGGCTGGCCGGATCGCGCAGCAGGGTGGATGAAAGAGATGGGATTCCTGGNAAAAAAGTAGGATTCGTTTAGAATCGCACGCTTGATTTGTCGGGGGTCCTACGAATTTTTCATGTCGGAACGGGTGGCAAGCCGCCAAGCCCATCGAATTAGAAAGAGCCCAAGGCTGACGCCGATCGCTGAACCAAAACCAAGTTTCATGATGAGCTCGGGGTCGGATTTNGATGGAGGAATATCAATTGCGACGAACAATTTCCAGGTGCACACGCCACCAAAGATCATGGCTGCCAGTCCGAAAAAACTGAGAAAGCATCCACCGGGGGTAGCTTGAATTGGAGTTCCGAAAGGCATCAGCGGGGAATGGTTTGAACGATTTGCGACTTTGGCTTGTTGGGTTACCAGAAATTTTTCCTTCCCAAGTATCGCGCGAGATAGACCAGGCCCAACATGATTGGGATTTCCCAAAAGAGTCCCATCGTTGTGCCCAAGGCAGCCACTGATCCGACTCCGTAGGCGGCGATGGCCGTGGCGATGGCGATTTCAAAATGGCTCGATGAGCCGATGATCACCGTGACCGCGGCTTCCCGGTATTTCAGNCGNAAGAGTTTGGTCATGGCGATATTGATGCCCACNACAATNACGAATCCCAACAACAGAGGGATGGAAATCAAGAGCAGGTATTCGGGGCTTCCAAGGATGGTGTTTCCATTCAGTGCGAAAAGCACGATCAGCGTTGTCAGGAGAGAGATGATTGAAATTTTNCCGAGGGCGGGGCGATAGGTTTCATCGAACCAAGTTTCCCCTTTCATTGGGATCACAATTTTGCGGGTAAGCAATCCCGCCAAAATGGGCAGTCCGATAAAGACCAGAACAGAGATCGCCAATCCCCATCGATCGATTTCAATATTCTGAATCCCCGTCAGAAGTGCGACGAGCGGGGCATAAAAAATCATGATGGTGATCGTGTTGAGACTGGTATTCACCACGTTTTGTTCCTGATTCCCATCCGCCATCGATCCCCAGACCAGAACCATCGCGGTGCAGGGGCTCGCGCTGAGTANAATCACGGCCACAAAGAGTTCGTCGTGATCGGAGAGAAACATCTTGGCCAACACAAATCCCACCAAGGGCGCGATAATCCAATTGGAGAAGAGAGTGAGCAGGATTGGTTTGGGATTGTCTTTCAGTTTCTTCAGTTCCGAGCCCTTCAGATTCAAGACGGCCGGATACATCATGAAGAAGAGACAGATACCGATTGGGATGGAGATGCCCCGGATGGACAGGGCTTCGATCTGTTCACCCAGGGTCGTATAGCGAGAAAGGAGAATCCCAATGGCCATGCAAAGAGGAATCCAGAGGGGGAGATATTTCTCAAATCCACCCAGGCTTTGTTTTTTGTCGATGGTGTTCATTGCTCGGAACTTTCAGATAATGTAGGTGATGATGCCAAGAGCCGCTCGGCGGGCATAGCTAAGAATAGCGCATCCCTTGCTTGAATGGATGTTCTTTTTCATTTCCTTGAGAGTCTGGTGATAAGTTCGTCCAATCAAGTGCTGTTTATCCTGAAAGTTGGGCGCTGAAATTGCTTTCGTGGGGATGAAGCCTTCATTAAGGTTGTTGTTAATGAAAACTGAAATGTTGTGGCTCTTGTTGGGAGCTCTTTATCTGTGTGGATTGACGAACGCGGAAGAATCGCGTGACGGGTTTGTTTCCTTGTTCGATGGAAAATCACTCGACGGATGGCGGGAAGCGCCGAAGGGAAAGGAATTGGCGTGGTCGGTGAAGGATGGGGTGATTCGGGGAGAAGGAAAAGAGAATCGCCAGGTCTATTTGATTTATTCAGGGGACGAGGAGTTGGCAGATTTCGAATTGAAGTTCAGCTATCGCTTACTGACGAAAGGGAATACCGGAGTAGAAATGCGGGCCCGGGTGGACAAGACCGGGAAGAGGGGTTTTGAAGGATATCATGCCGACCTCGGGCATGTTGGAATTGGCGACGGTGTCCTGGGCGCGTGGGACTTTCACTTTGGGAAAGGGACGCGTAAAGAGTTTCCATGTCCGAGGGGCACGAGCCTCGTGATTGATGAGAAAGGCAAGGGACATCACCGCAAGATCGAGAATGCGGTGCAGGTGAAGGAGATCAACGAGGGCGACTGGAATGCCTGTCGGATCGTGGCGAAGGGGAACCACTTCCAGTTTTTCATCAATGGAAAACTCTCATCGGAGTTCACCGACAAGTTGGAGGGAGAGCAACTTCGCAAAGGATTCATTGGTCTGCAGCTCCACGACAAAGGGATGGTGGTGGAGTACAAGGATCTCTTTTTGAAAAATGGGGGATGATTTACCTGCTAATCAAAGCGCGACAGGGAAACGCTGAAGTAAACATGCTCTATGGAAGCTTTCCCCATGAGTAAGCGTAAAGGATGTATCATGAAGCACACTCTCTGCATTCTTTTTGTGTTCCTTGTCGGAATTCCCGGTCTTTTTGCGGGTCCTCCGCAGGGCTCCGTGAAGGTATTCATTCTTGCCGGACAATCAAACATGGAGGGTGCGGGAAAGATCGAAGGTGATCCCAAGCGCAACGGAGGAAAGGGAAGCCTTAGCCATTTGGTGGAGAATTCGAAAAAGCACAAACACCTTAAGGATAAGGATGGAAAATGGAGCGCCCGGGATGACGTGTTTATTTGGTATCTTGGGCGTAAGGGAAAGCTGGCGCCAGGTTTTGGAGCAAGACCAAGTGCGATCGGTCCCGAGTATGCCTTTGGGCATGTCATGGGTGACGCGATCAAAGAACCGGTTCTCCTCATTAAGACTGCCTGGGGCGGAAAGAGCCTTCAAAAAGATTTTCGTCCACCGAGTTCAGGTGGGGATCCCGGGCCCTATTACAAGGAGATGATCGGGCATGTGGAAGACGTTTTAGGTAAGCTTGGAGAAAATTTTCCCGAATTAGAGGGGCGGGGCCATGAGGTGGTAGGCTTTGGCTGGCATCAGGGGTGGAACGACGGTTGCGGAATGCCTGCGACGCTGGAGTACGAGAAGAATCTCGCCAATTTTGTTCGGGACGTGAGAAAGGATCTCGGTGTCAAAAACCTTCCTTTCGTGATTGCGGACAGCGGGTTTGGCGGAGTGAAGCAGAAAGTTGACCGTCGTCTTCTGATTCGCAAAGCTCAGGCCGCTCCCGAGACCTACCCCGAATTCAAAGGCAATGTCGACTGTGTCCAGACTGCCGGGTTTTTTCGTCCGGCCGAAGAATCGCCTTCCCGTCAAGGTTACCATTGGAATGGCAATGCCGAGACTTATTATCTGATTGGTGAAGCGATGGGTGAAGCAATGAAGAAACTCTGCGCAAAGTAATTTCCCGGGTCTATTTCCTTTCGTCCTCTTTGAAGCGGAACGGCTTTCCGCCCACCAGATCAGCGCTGGTAAATGAGGGGCACCAGTATTGTTCGACGTGGTTGATGACCAAGTCCGTTCCGGTGAAGTGATCCACTCCCGGAGGGCGTTCGGGATTATACATCGTGTCGGTCATGTCGCGCATGAGAGCGACATTCTTACCGAGCTTCACCATTTGCCGGATGCCGAAGGGTCGGCCAAGAACACACATGTTGAGATGCACGCCGCATAAAATTACGTTGTCGATTTTTCGTTCCGCTAAAAGGTTCCAGGTTTCCTGCCCGTTGTCAGTGAGGGCATCGCCTTTCACCAATTCGATGGTTTTGATCTGCCGCGTCCACGCTTCCCGGATTTCGCATTTTTCCCCTTTGCAACTGCATCCCATGTCAGAGTCATCGATCGGCAGGACTCCTTCATACTTCGGATCCGGCCAGCACCAGTTGGTGCCCCAGCGTTCCTTCACGCTGAGCGGGACGGGTGATTTCGAAAATGGCGCGGCCTTGGCTAATTTGCGTTGCGGGGTTTTATCATAGAATGACACCACGCTGCTCGGGGCGTGGATGATGAAGACGCCTTTTTCCCGCGCAGCGTTGACCATCTCATTCATGGGCCCGGCCATTTCGCCCACGCGTCGCGCGGCTGACTTACACCAATGGTCATCCCACATGTCGCAGATGATCAGGGCGGTCTTCCCGGCTTCCCAGTTGACCTTCTTCTCGACAACCTTCTCCGGGGCACTCTTCGTCCGGGAGCGTAGAGTGAGGCTTAGCTTCTCTTCATCAGCCATCATATTGGGCGCGAGGATCAACCCGATCGCCAACAACTCAATTGCACGGTTTGCAAGAATCTTCATTTCCGCAAAGTAGAGTGCGATCGATTGCCTCACAAGGTCAAACGAGGATCGGGGGCGGCGATGAGTTATCGCCCGGCTTTCTCAAGTTCTTCGAGACGCTTCTCGATTTCCTTGAGGCTTTGGCGGATCGCTTTGATTGCTTCGCTTTTGTCATCCGTATCTTTTTTTACGACGGGCTTCTTTGGTTTGGCAGGCTTCTTTTGTTCTTCTTTGACCTTGAGCATGGCTTGAATTTCATCCGCCGGAATGGCGTAAGTCTTGGTCCGCCCGGCGCGGGAAACGTTGATGCCGATACATCTTCCTTTAAGATCGAAAAGCGGCCCTCCGCACAGTTGGGGTGGGAGCGGAATGTCATGCTGAATGGCATCGGGATATCCACTGGTCTTTTCTGAAAGCTCGCCGTGGGACATTTTCATGCGGGGATCGTCTCTGGCGTTATCCCGCATCGCTCGCTCCTTGAGAGTGGCGGTGGCCTTTCCGGCTTTACCATCACGAAGGTATTGCACCTTGATCGCCTCGCCCGCTTTTCGACCACGGATGAGATGACCGAATTCGACTGGGTCGTCGACTTTTTTGCCGTCGATATGAGTGATCACATCATTGTCCTTGAGGCCAGCTTCGGAAGCGGCGCCCTTGGGAAGCGCTCTTTGAATGAGGACCCCCTTGTCTGACTCGCCTGCTTGAATTCCAATAAATCCAACTTTGGCCATCGCTCTTCCCGGCACACTCAGGAGTCCAATGCCCAGTGGTTCGTCTTTGGCTCCGGTCGCGGTCAAAATAGAACCGAGGGGTGGTTCCACCGCCTGAAACCGCACAGGGTGAAGTTCTTCGGCATCAATCTTCAACAGCGCGAGATCGCGCTCGGGGAATCGTTTCAGAACCTTGGCGTCATACTTTTTATCTCCCAGGCGGATCGAGAGTTTCCCTTTTTGGGTTTCGGTATTTTTGGTGAGGATTCGGCCATTGGTGGAAATGACGGTCCCAAGAGCGGCAAGCTTGTCATCGATTAATACCAGAGCGGTGCTGCCTTCATTTTTTTTAGAAACAGGTGCCAAGGCGTTCATGGAGGACTCAAAAAATTTGTCGGGTCCGGGGTTTGGAAGCCGGGTCATCCCTCCTCGTTTTTCGAGTTCTTTCATGAGTTTTTCCATGCCGCCCATTTTCTCAACGAGTTCCGGAGTCACTTCAAGGCGACCGCCATTTTTGGCCGCTTTCTTCATGAGTTCATCGATGACATCTCCGCTCTCTTTCTGATCATTGGTTTTCTCCTTTTCGGGCTCCTCTTGCTTGGGGGCCGGTTCTTCTGTGGGCTCTTGCTTTTTCTTCTCTTCTTTTTCCTCCTCTTTCTTTTTTACAGGAGCCTTTCTTTCGCCGGAGAGTTCCTTGTAAGTGGTGAGCTTCACTTTCACTGACCAGGGATTTCCGTCGCGGTAATAGTTCAGCTGTACTTCGTCGCCGGCTTTCATCTTCTTGACCAGAGCGATCAGCTCGTCGGTGGACTTCATCAGCTTGCCATTAATTTTCTTAATGACATCGTCCGGCTCAAGACCGGCTCGCTCGGCAGGAGACTTGGGAACGACCGCGGTGACCCGGACCCCGTCGTCGCTGTCAGCAAGTTGAACTCCAAGAACCGGCTGATCCGGTGAAGGGACATTTTTTGGAGCGTTGTTAAATCGTTCTCCGGATTTTTCCCCTTCCTTGAGGCTCTTCCATTGCTGGTGGTAAACACCGATGGGCACGTGACGGTTTTCCATCAAGCTCACTCCGATGTTGGAATGAATCCCAATTACCCGGCCTTCAGCATCAAAGAGAGGTCCGCCGGAATCTCCACCGACCACTGCGGTGTCGGTCACGATGAATTTTTCGTTCCTTAGAACCCTGCCCAGACGAACCGGAGGTTTGCGCATTGGGTCAAATCCACCTGAATGCCCGAGGGCAACAGTCCATTGGTTGCGTTTGAGGCCCTTGCTTTGCCCAACTTCCACGAAGGGATATTTTCCGGGCTCCTTGATCTGCACCATTGCGGCGTCGCGATCATAGTCGGCTCCGAGGGACACCGCTTCTTTGCGGGTTCCGTCCGGGAAGATCACGATGATTTCCCCTGGCATGCTGGAGGTCACATGAGCGGCCGTCAGGATGAGCCCATCTTGGTTCACAACCACTCCGCTTCCAGCGCCCCGTCCGTTTTTGGCCACAAGACAAACTGTGGCGGGCTGGGCCTTCTGGGAAAGGCCGACGATTTGCTGGTTGAGCTTCTGGAGCGCCTTGAAGTTTTTCACATTGGGAGCGGCCTCGATCTTGGGCTGCTTGGCCGCTTGGTCCGGTGATTGAGCCCAAAGAGGACCTCCGGTCAATGAGAGTGACGCAAAGAGGGCGAGCAATAGATTGGTTGGTTTTTTCATACGAAATGTCGTTCTCCCTCGTAGAGCGGTTTCCCGAGGGAATTTGTGTCAGGATTGTAGCATACTTTCCTCACAACGGAGATTCTGTCATAGGAAACGAATATTGCTAGGAAGCTGTGGCGCGTGAGCTTGCATCGGTTCTCGAAATGGCGAAATCTCGGTTCTCATGAAACCTGCACTCGCTCCTTCAATGCTCGCTTTCCTCATGGTCATGCAGATGGCTCTAGCGGCCGACCCAAGCGCCGCCATCGCTTCAGACAATCCGAATCTTCATATCAGGGCGGGACTGCCCAATTTGAAACAGCGGCTCGAAGTTGATAAAGAGTGTCACGTGGCCTTTCTCGGTGGATCGATTACCCAGAATACCGGCGGGCATACCAAGATGGTGCCGGCGTGGTTGAAGGAGAAATACCCCAAAGTGAAATTTAGCCTGACCAATGTCGGGCTCGGCTCGACCTGTTCGACAAGCGGAGCCTTTCGCGTCGAATCCCACATCTTTGGCAAGGGCGAGGTCGATCTCCTTATCGTCGAGTTCGCGGTCAATGATGATCAGGATGCGTCTCATCCCGCGCGCGAATGCCTTCGTGGGATGGAAGGGATCATCCGGCAGGTTCACGCCAATCATCCGAAGTGCGATGTCGTGATGGTGCAATATGTCAATCCGGGGATGTTGGCGAAACTTCAAAAAGGCGAGGTGCCGACCTCGATCGCCGCGCATGAGAAAGTCGCGGAACATCACGGGGTGATCTCGGTAAATGTCGCTGCAGAGGTGGCCGATGCCGCGAATGCAAAACGCTATACCTGGAAAGACTATGGCGGAACCCATCCGGGGAAGTTTGGTTATCGGGTCGCTTCGAATATGATCATCGCTGCGATCGAAACAGGACTGGCGAAGCAAGATGACAAGCCGCGCAAATTGCAAGCGGCGCTGGACGCCGGAAGTTATGATCAAGGTGGCTTTGTCGCACTCAAACAGGCCAAGCTCTCTGACAAGGGCTGGCGACTTGGAAGAGTGGGACGGGAACTTCTTCCGCTCGGCGGAATCAGGGGCCAGTATGAATCTTATCAACTCCTTCGTGGTGACAAGCCGGGTGCCGAATTGAAACTCGATTTCGAAGGCCGCACCGTTGGCGCCTTCATTCTCGCGGGACCGGATGCCGGTATTGTTGAGGCCAGCATTGATGGCGGCGAGTTCACGAAGCATGACCTCTTCCATCGTTTCAGTGGCGGTTTGAATTATCCACGAAGCGTGATCTTCGCCACCGATTTGAAACCGGGAAAGCATGAATTGAAATTGCGTCTCTCGAAGGAGAAGAACGCCAAAAGCAAAGGAACGACCGCTTCGATTTTGTTCTTCGAAGTGAACCGTTAGCGCGTCTTCACCAAACTCGGAGTTAACGATCGGACCCAAGCCGCGACCGCCGCCGTGAAACGAGGAATCATTCAATTGGATTGACCCTCAGGGTAAATAATCAATCCGGGCTGTCGAGGCAGATCAGTTCCTTCATCGTCCGCGCGTAGATCCTTCCATTGCTGAAAGACAAACTCGAGAGGGACCAGGTTTTGCCCGCCGGCCCGAGGTCGCTGATGGAGACGAGGGCTTTTTCATCGAGAATCGGCGCGTTCCATTTTAAGACATAGACCATCCCGATCATGGTGGGCAGGTAGAGATGTTCCCCAACGACGATCGGACTGGCGGCGGAACAATGTCCCCAGCCGCTGCCCGCATTGCGTTTGTCGTTGGTGGCGAGAAAGCCCTTTGCGTTTCGCATGTCGTTGGGAAGGGCCTTGGTCCAATTCGCTTTTCCTTGAACGACTTGCACGGGGACTTCGAGGTATTCCACCTTGCCCGTTTTCACGTTCACGCGTCCGATGCGAAACCCGCTGAAGGAGCGGAAGTAGTGATAGTCACCGGCTAAGAGATTGGTTTGGTAAGTGAAGGGCTTTTTGGAAGCTTTTAGTTTTTGACCGGATTCGATTTGGTATTTTCCGTCGACCTGACGGCAGATCTGCACGCCCTCCAAGACGGAAACCTTGTCGCGGATCTTGCCGGTTTTGAGACCGATCGTGACATGATTGTTGCCGACAAACTGCGCGGCCAGGTCAGAATTGGAAACTCCGTTTTGATGTGAGACGTAGCCTTTCATCGGAAGATCCCAGATCGTTCCTCCATCCGCGGCATTGAGTAAAGAAACCCCGTACGGTTCCTCCGGCGGCTGATGTCCGCCGCCGCGCGCGGTAAGGATTGTCTTGGTGCTTTTTCCGAGGAGGGAAGTGGTGTGGATGCTCGTTCCGGATTCTCCGGTCCATGCCAGCTCGCCGGTTTTCATGTCGTAGGCATGCAACCAGGTCCAGTAAGCACGGTCCCGGCCGAGTGGTTTAGCCCCCGCCTTGGTAGTGACTTTGGGATCGAGATCGGAAGGCTTGACGCGAACCACGATGACTTTTCCGTCGTGAAGAATAGGTTCGTGCTGGCGGGAGTGATGTCTCCCAAAGGGAACCCAGGTTCTAGACCAGAGTTCCTTGCCGTCGAAGTCGAAGCACTTCATCGATCCACCAACATTGATAAAACAAATCCGCTCGCCGTCGCTCACCGGTGAAGCAGCGGTGTTGTCGCTGAAGAGACTGGAGAGATCGGTAGTCCGAGTTCCCGGAAGTTCGCGCCGCCAGAGTTCTTTGCCGGTCTCGGCATCGAAACATTGTCCGATGATCAGCGAACCGGTTTCGGCATCGCCGTCCGTGGGTGCGTGTGAGGCGACAAAGACGCGGCCCTTGGAGACAACGACACTTCCTTGTCCGGTGTTCGGGAGTGGCACTCGCCAGAGAACACCCTCGTCCCGTGCGACACTAAAGCTTGCGGGCGCTTTTCCTTCGGTGATGAAATTGCCATTCGGACCCGAGGCTTGGCCCCAGTCATCGCATCGGGCAGAACCAATCAGCAAAAGTAGGAGTAGAAATTTCATCAAGGAATCTTCTACCCATTGGAAGGGTCTCTTTCTATCAGGGTGAATCCAAAATGAACTCAATGATCACGTTACAATGGTATTTCAGGGAATCGATGATTGGTGTTGTCGCCGGGTCGCTCATTGATGGCCCGATTGATTTCGGTGGAGTTTTCCACGGTGGAAGGTCACGAGGTGCCGTTAATGAGACCGAATTTTTTCATCTCCGACGACCTACTCGTAGTTGTCCGCGACCCATTGATTGAGCAAGCGCACGCCGAAGCCAGTGCCCAAAGTGGTCTCACGCGGATCCTTGCGGTCGTTCTTCATCGCTGTTCCGGCGATGTCCAGGTGCACCCAGGGAGTGTCGGCGACAAACCGCTGCAGGAATTGTGCGGCGGTAATGGATCCGGCTGGCCGTCCCCCGATGTTTTTCATGTCCGCAATCGGAGAGTTGATCAAGCGGTCGTATTCCGGAGCCAGGGGAAGGCGCCAGGTCTTTTCCGTTGAATGCTTGGAGGCTTTGGCGAAGGCCTTGGCCACCTTGTCTGAGTTCGAAAACAAACCGGCATGTTCATGTCCCAGGGCAATGAGAATGGCTCCCGTGAGTGTTGCCAGGTCGACCATGGCTTGCGGCTTGAATCGTTCCTTCGCATACCATAAGGCATCGGCCAAAACCAAGCGGCCTTCGGCATCAGTGTTCTGAACTTCGATGGTTTGTCCGGACATTGAGGTGACGATGTCTCCCGGATTCTGAGCGTTTCCGTCAGGCATGTTTTCGGCCAATCCCACAATACCGATCACATTTGCTTTGGCCTTGCGGGTGGCAATCGCGTGCATCGCTCCCACCACGGCTGCTGAGCCGCCCATGTCCGCTTTCATGTCCCACATTCCGGCGCCGGGCTTGAGGGAAATCCCTCCCGTATCAAAAGTGACCCCCTTGCCAACGAGGCAAACCGGCTTGTCCGATTTCTTTCCGCCATTCCAATGCATCACGACGAGTTGTGATTCCCGGCGCGATCCTTGACCAACTCCGACCAGAGCATCCATCCCGAGCTCTTTCATCTTCTTCTCCCCAAGGATTTCGACCTTCACGCCAAGCTTTTGGAACTTCTTAATCCGCGCGGCATACGAGTTTGGATAGAGCGTATTCGCAGGTTCGTTGACGAGATCGCGGGCCATCAATTGGCCGTCACAAATAGGGCCATGGAACTTTTGGTAAGCCGCCCGCGCTTTTGCGGAATCGTCCACGCTGACTCGAATGGTCGTGATCGTGGTTTCGCTTCCCTTGGGAAGTTTGGTGCGGTATTTGAAAAAATGATACGCGGCCAATCTCGCGCCCACGACTGCTCTCGCTGCGTCGTCGGGCTTTAACTTGAAACCATCCAGATGCAGCGTGAGTGTTTTCTCTCCGCTCACCCGCAGCGCCTTCATTGCCGTCGCTCCGAACATCTCGGCATCGAAGTCGGTCTTCTCTCCCGCTCCCTTGAGCAGCAGTCCGGCGAGCTTTGATCCGGTTGGAGCGTAGAGTGAGACCGAAGAGCCTTTCTCTCCATTGAAGTGCCCGGCTTTCATGGCCGCCTTGATCTGTCCCACGGAGTCGCGGGCATATCTCTTAGCCGCGCCGTAAAACTTCCCTCCTTTGAAAACCGGAATGACACCAACACCGGAACTCGCTTTTTCACTCCCAACAAAAATTACTTTCATGAGCCGGGAGCCTAACCATCCGGATCACATTGCCAAGGCTCTAGGTTCAGGCCAACAATTCCTCGACCACGCTGCCAAAGACATCAGTGAGACGGTAATCCCGGCCGGAGTGGTGATAGGTGAGGCGTTCGTGATCGATGCCCATGAGGTGTAGGATGGTGGCGTGGAGATCGTGGATGGAGACTTTGTTTTCGGCGGCATAGAAGCCGTAGTCGTCGGTCGCGCCGTGATGGTATCCGGGTTTGGTGCCGCCACCGGCCATCCACATCGTGAAGCCGTGGGGATTGTGATCCCGGCCGTTGTCGCTACGACCCATCTGGCCATCGAAGAGCTCGCGACTTGGAGTGCGGCCAAATTCGCTGCCGCAGAGGACGAGGGTGTCGTCCAAAAGACCGCGAGCTTCGAGGTCGCTCAAGAGCGCGGCAATGGGCTGGTCGACGGCATGGGCATTCCCACGGTGTCCTTTTTCCAGATTGGCGTGTTGATCCCAAAGGTTCCCGTAGCGTGAGGTGGAGTGGGTTGCGGTGATGTAGCGCACTCCGGATTCGGCAAAGCGCCGGGCCAGCAAAAGAGTTTGCCCAAATTCGTCGGTGTGGTCTTCTCCGATGCCGTAGCTCTTGCGAGTTGCCTCCGATTCCTGGTTTAGATCCATGATTCCGGGAGCTACGCTCTGCATGCGAAAGGCGAGCTCGCGATTGCGAAGTTCGATTTCAAGCGGATTGGTGTTGAGGCCCCGGATGAAATCGAGGTGCTCGCGCTGCCCTTTGAAGCCTGCTTTGAGATTGTCCCAGTTCAGGCCATCGTTGTTGGATTTGAAAATTGGTGCGCCGGAGTAGACGGAGGGCAGGAAGCCCGAGGGAAAGGTGCGGTTGTCTTTGGGTGTGAGATCGATGTAGCCGGGCAGGCTTCCATTGTCGGACCCGAGTCCATAGAGCAGCCAATTTCCCATCGCGGGTCGGATCTCCCGGGGCACGCCGGTGTTGAGCATCGACATGGCGGTGGTGTGATCCTCGTTGTCGTGGTGCAGCGAGTGGATGAAGCAAAGCTTGTCGATCCACTTGCGGTTGACCTCGGGAAACAGGTCGCTGGCCCAGTGTCCGGTCTCGCCCCATTGTTTGAATTCGAAGGGTGAACCAATGATGCGCCCTCGTTGCGCGAAGGTGAACTTTGGAGCTTGAATTGACTCCGGCAATTCCTTGCCATGTTCTTTTTGGAGGCGCGGTTTGTAGTCGTAGGAATCGACTTGGGAGAGGCCGCCATCGAGGAGGATAAAGATCATCCGCTTGGCCCGGGCCGGGAAATGAGGTTCCAGGATCGAACTCTTTCCCGTCGTGTTGGCCCAAGCCTGTCGCGTGAGCAAGTCCGCGAGTGCCAGTCCGCTCATGCCCATGAGGGAACGGCGAGAAAGGGTCGGCAGGGAGTCTGTATTGAGCGGATTCATTCGAGATAGCTGAAGGTGTCGGAAGAAAAAATCCCAAGGCAGACCCGGCTCCAGGATTTCTTTTCCTCAAGTGATTGGCTCGTACGGCAGTGGTCGAGGTAGGTCGTGGTGTGTGCCATGATTTCAGGGGTGGGTGGTCGTCCGATGGCGATGCGGAAGGCCATCGTGATTCGTTCTTCCTCGGTTAGGTCGGGCATGGCGAGCAGTCGTTCGGCGAGCTTCGTTGCGTAGTAGTTCGGCAACTTGTTGTTTAACCAAAAAAGCGATTGTGCCGTGGTGGCGGAATGGTCGCGTTGGTGGACCGGAACGCCGGAAGGGTCGTAGCCGAAGAGGGAGAGCATTTTGCGAATTTCGATGCCCATCCCGAGTGGCGAACGGCTCGAGGTGAGGATGTAAAGAGCGCGGTCTTTCGAGCGATTGTTGTCGAGGGGCTGCCTGCTGGGCTGGCGCGGAACCTTGCCGCTGGCGGTGAGCATACCGTCGTAAATGGCTTCCGCTTCGAGCCGACGACGGGGATAGCTCCAGTGGAGTTTGTTGTCGGGGTCCCGAGACAAGGCGGCGGAGTTTGATTCGCTGCTCATGCGATAGGTCGAGGAGTTGACGATGATTCGATGCAGAGCCTTGAGAGACCATTTCTTTTTGATGAGGGTCGCGGCGAGCCAATCCAGCAAGGGCTGATTGGTGGGCTTCATTCCCTGAATGCCGAGGTCGCCGGGAGTGCCGACAATACCGCGTCCAAAGTGTCCCTGCCAAAGTCGGTTCGCAATCACGCGGGCGGTGAGAGGATTCTTATCGTCGACGATCCACTTGGCCAATTGCAAACGACCGCTTGTATCTGCGGGGATTTTTGGACTAGAGAGAAATGAGCTCGCAATGGTTGGTACGCTGCGCGGGACGGCTTTGGCTTCGACTTTGTAGACCTCTCCTTTGAGGTGCACTGGTTCGTCTATCATCTCGGCCTGGTCAGTGACGGCGAGCATGCGGGGCAACTTGGGAGATTCTTTTTGAAGCGCCGAGATTTTGCGATCCAGGTCATCGAGCGCGGGGAGTGTGACGAAGCGTTCCGTGTCGGCCACATTCGGGGGCCAGGCGGAGCGATCGATCTGTAATTCCGAAAGGATGGGGCGCTCGACGCCGTGCTCTGTCGCAGGATCGTTGATGAGGTGCCAGCGATTGGGCGGAGTGCGGACAAAACGAATCTTATCGAAGCGAGGCAATGAGGAATGCTCTTGGGCCCAGAAGCGCACATCGGTGGTGCCTTTGCGAAATTGAAATGAGCCGAGGCTGACCCAGCGGAAGTGTTCCATTTTCCAGCCGCCGCTTGCCGGGATGATCTGATCTTTGAAGACTGATTTTCCGTCCAGCTTGAGCTCGATGGGAAGGGCTTCGGAAGCAGCGCAGCGAAGGTAAACAGTATAGGTTCCGGCTACCGGCAAGCTTGGCCGGTATTGCACCCACTGGAGACGGGCTCGTTGTGTTTCGACGATCATCTCGCCGTCGAGTTCAACCCGCCGGACGTTGTTTTGTCCGTGGTAGTCTTCCGCTTCGATTTCAATGATGGGCATGTCGGGCAAAGCCGCGAGAGCTTGATCGTAATCAGCGAGACGGGGGTGCACTTTTGCGATGAGTTTTTCTCTCGCCTCTTCAAGAAGCGACCAACGGGTTTCGCGTATTTTGGCGATGCGATCTGAAATTCGTTGGGCGGCGGAAATTTCTTCCGGCGTGGCTTGAGGGCGGGTCAGACGAAATCTTCCGTCCCGCCAGTTTTCGTTCATCTTGTCGACGATGCGGGTGCTGCCAAAAATTCCGGCCAAGGCGTAGTAGTCCCGCGTGGGGATGGGATCGAAGAAGTGATCGTGGCAGCGGGCGCAGGAGAAGTTCATCCCGAGAAAGGCCTGCGAGGTGGCCGAGATTTGTTCGTCGATAATGTCCATCCGCAAGGTATTCGGATCGGCACAATCGGAGAACCAAGGACCGATCGAGAGGAAGCCCGGAGCGGCCAGTTGATCGAGAGAGGCGATGGGGTCTTTTGAGGGCGGCAGCAAGTCCCCCGCTAGTTGCTCGGTGACGAAGCGGTCGTAGGGCTTGTCGGAATTCAGCGCACGGATCACGTAGTCGCGATACGGTTCTGCCATATCGACGCGGTCGACGGCCGCTACCTTGGTCTTCCCCTGCACGTAGCGGGCGACATCAAGCCAATGCCGTCCCCAGC